>NZ_JALAAB010000002.1:0-353012 GCF_037546705.1 Vibrio sp. 2-Bac 85
GTTGCTTAAAAGATTTTGCGTATTTTTAAGGGCAGGATTACTGTTTTTATCAGCATTTAAGTAATAAGTTATCAATCACAGGAAGTGTTTACGCTCGGCCTCTATTTTTCAGCGTTCAAACTTCCATGTATTTCAGCTAGCTACTATGTTGGTAATCTCTACGTTGTTGATACAGTTGTGTCATAAAAAAGGTTGCAGTATCAGCAACTAACAAGGCGTGCAATCGGACAAATAACAGTTGGCTTTGTTCGCTTCGCTCTCTATTTTAGCCAACCATTATTTGCCGTTTAACGCGGCGTTATATTTTACGGAGAAGTCATGAGCCATTGGCAGGCTAAATTAGCTACTTTGCTACCAGAAATTGAAACTTACTTAGAGTCACTTTTTGAAATGGATCCTGTTTTATTTGCTGTTGCTCAACCATCTAAAAAGCCTGGAACTTACATCATTTATAACCATGACGGGATACTTTCTTATATTGGAGAGGCAAAGGGGTCTGGTGGCTTGAAAGATAGATTATTAAGTAAACATCTTTCCGGCGATGATAAGCATGCAATTCAAAGAGCATATAAATCTCAATTCCCTGACAGATTAGAGAGGCGAAATTATATCAAAGAAAATATTTCCGTTCGCTGGGTTGAGACTAAAGACGCTAACACAGCTTCAATGATTGAGCGCATACTAATTTCAATGTTTAATCCACCTTGGAATAAAAAGTAAAATATAACAAGTCACTCAAAAGGACAAATAACAGTTGGTTTTTGCTCCTTCGTCGCTTATTTTAACCAACTATTTTTTGCCTCTTAGTGAGGCGTTATACGAGTACTCGAATATCTAGGTGAATATGTAAATGGAAGAGTCAAAAACAATAAAAAAACTGAAGTCAGAATTAATCAAAGAACTACCTTTTTTCCCTAACACCAAAGATACTCTAACAGAGCTTGAATCTCAGGGGCTAAATGGAGTTTTAATTCACTATTTACATTGGAAAACAAGAATTGTTCCTCCACGCACTAGAAAAATCAAACTATCCCCAGAGGTTACGGCAGATAAACGCTGGAAAGAATTAAAAGGTGGCATAAATAGTTTATTAGATAAGGTTAGGGAAGGCGAAGATATATACCCTTACCACTCTCAAAGGGCGCATAAATATGGATATACACCATCTCAAAGGATTAGAGACGGTGAGGCTGATTCTTGGGAAGATAAAGATCAAATACTAAATACAAAAGGTTTTCATCATTTTCATTTAAATATGAATGTGCAAGATACTGGTTTATCAGAAAGAACAAATGATGTGCTCTTTGCATTTGTATCAAGAACTGAGTTTCATGCAATTGGTATATTTAATCATGACGTTTTCGAGTCGGCTAGTATTGATGGTAAAATGACTGAAGAAAGAGAAAGAATGTGGCACCTTCATGAGAAGTATACAACCATGGGCATGGAGCCGGGGACTACATATATGAGTAACCCAATAATGTCATCAGGTCACCCTATGTATATTATTCGAATGAGTGATTATTATGCTCAGTTAATTAGAGATACTGATATTAAACTTAACGATAGAGTATTTATAAATAGCTTATATGATCAGGGGAACCTACCTCATCCAAGCAAATATAATTTTGAATGGAAAATGGATAGTCTTGATTTAGGATTGCTAGATAAAAAAACTGGAGTCTACTTCCGCATCAATGAAGGCCAGTGTAATTTATAAACTCGTATAACAAGGCATTTAAACGGAACTAAAACAGTGGGTTACGTTTCGCTTCGCTACACATTTTAACCCACAATTTTTTCACCGCTTAACGCGGCGTTAGCACTTTTGCGAACATCGTAACAATATTAACTAAGTAAGGATTATAAAGTAATGGAAACATTTAAAGCATCAGTTCAATACGGTGATATGAAAGGCAGTTCAGCAGCAGATAAAGCAGATTTGGAACATGCTGCAACGTGGCTTGAGAAAAATGGCGATATTTCTAAGAGTGAGTTTGTCGTAGGGATTTCAATGCGGGCAGGGGAAAACCATGGCTCACATACTGACCCTGTAAGTGTCAAATTCTTAGTTGCGGAACTTAATGGTTACGCCAACATCCCAGAAATGCTCGAAGCCCGTGGTGACTCTGTTGAGGTTAAAGTTGTTCGTAAAGATATGAATATTGCAGATTTTCTAGCCTTATTTAAACGCTTAGAAATCACCCTTTCTACTTGTGGAATTATCGAAGGTAAGTCTTATACCGAAAAGAGCTAACAAGCGCTTAAGTCTCATCAAAGGAGTAGAGTAAATTGATAGATGAATCAAATCCAGCAGGAAGACTTTATAAAATTCTCGCTGGAGTTAAATCTCAGCCAGATAAAACGTCTGTAAAAAAAGTCTGGGCTTCAGCGTTTGCTATAGAAGAAAATGATGTTTTGATAACAAAGTCTGTTGTTGAATTGTATTCATTATCTCAAGAAATACAGTCATTAATAAAAATGAATGATGCTCTAAATCATGATTTATACCTTACTTCTTTTAATAAAATAGACCGGTCATTCTTCCCTCTAAATCTAAATGCGACATGGGCTTCGGTAAAGGTTCATTTAACTGATGAAGCCTTAACAAGATTGCAGTTTTGTGCCAATGAACTATCTCGATTTTACTCAGAAGAATCAATTTCAGAAGAAGATCTAAAGTTTATTATTCAAAAAACCGGAGAATTATTTGAAACATTATATAAATCAAGTTTACCTGCTGCTTTGAGGCTGTCATTGCTAGAAGAAGTTGAAAGAATCAGAAGTGCAATCAGTTTATATAAAATCAAGGGGGCTAAAGGTCTAAAAGAAGCACTACAAGGAACTCTTGGTGCTGTTGTTGCCAATCAAGAAGAGTTAAAGGCTGCATCAAAAACTGATTCAGATGTGATTAAGCGTTTAGGTGAATTAATTGAGAAAATGGATTCTTTCGCATCTAAAGCATTGAAAATTAAAAAAGCACTTACATCTCCTGTTAAATATGTACTTGAAATGCTTTCCGAAGCAGAAGATGAATCAGTCGAAATAGAGACTTAACAAGCTAATCAACTGGACGTATTACGGTTGTCATCGTTTTTGCATAAGAAAAACATGGCAAAAACAAAGCCAACCTACACGCCAGTTATTAGGGCGTTAGGAATATTTTTAACTACGAGTATTTAATGAAATTTGATAAATTAGCAAAGAAAAATATAAAGCTACTTGCTCTTTATAATGAAATAAACGATTGGATGCCTATTATTTCCGAAAGAGGCTCTTCGTCTGAATGGGGAACATCTATCAGTAATGGTAAAGCTGTGATTGAATTTTCACCAAGTGATAAATCTCCATCATCATTGGCTCATGAGCTGTTACATTTTAAAGTGCAAAAGTCTGGTTATAAAAGGCTTAAAGTTCTTGCTACAAAATCGATGTATCAGCCAATGATGAATTTATTGATAACAGCTTTGGATAATGAGTTGCAACATCATAAAATGTATAGTTATTTCATTGATTTAGGTTATAAAAAAGATAAGTTCTACAGTCCAGATGATGTCAATACGAAGCTATACATAGAAAGTCAATTAGCTTCGCTAGGCAATACATTTGACGAACTCATTATACTTTACCTCACTATTATTGCTCCTGGTGGCTGTTTGAGTTCTTCTGAACGAAACAATTTTAAAAAAACAATCAGATCAAAGTTTGGTAGTTCAGCACCATTTGATGAAATCGATGAGGATTTTTCTTTTTGGTCGTCAAGTTCTGATTATGATCTTGAACCTATTGTTAAGAAAATTTTTAATCTAATTGATAGTTCTGCAAAAACTTGGATTGGTTATGACGATGGAAGTGGTTTTCCTAAATCAGGGTTCTTTATAGGGAAACCATTCGCACTGGATGACTTTTGATAATTCCTAACAAGTCAATTAACAAGGACTAAAAACAGTGGGCTATCGCTCGTGCCTAACTTATTTTAGCCCACAATTTTTAGCCTGTTATTATGGGCGTTATATGCCTTAAGAGTTTACGAGTTCACTATGATTTCTGAATTGAAAACACCAAATCTTATTATATCTGTGTTAAAAGCTGAAGATTTACCTTTACTTGTTAAATATCAGAATGAAAATAAGAACCACCTTGCAAAGTGGGAGCCGAGAAGAGCACTGGATTATTATTCTATTGAAGAGAGTAGAAAGAGAATTGATATAAATTTGCAAAATTTTAAGTTGGGTACCTCGATTTCCCTTGTTGGCTTTAATAAAACTAAAACAGAAATAATTACACTATGTACCTTTTCAAATATTGTTTATGGTGCTTTTCAAGCTTGTAACCTTGGGTATTCCATTTCAGAGCGAGAACAAGGGAAAGGTTTAATGTTTGAAATGCTCGAAAGCTCTATTAGTTATTTATTCAATGAATATCATTTACATCGAATCATGGCTAATTATATCCCTCAAAATAAACGATCTGAAAAGTTGTTGTTGAGGTTAGGATTTGAAAAAGAAGGTCTTGCTAAATCATATTTAAAAATAGCAGGGAAATGGGAAGATCATATTTTAACTTCTAAAATTTCAAGTTAAGGCTGGCATATAACAAGTGCATTAAATCAGAACAAAAACAGTTGGTTATGTTTCGTTCCTCAACAAATTTTAACCAACAATTTTTGTCCGTTTATGCGGACGTTATATTTTTGAGCGTCATTAGCATTCAATAGATAGAGGTTGTTAAGTGGACTTTATAATTAACGATATTGAGTGGTGGAAAATTTCACTTTATAGCTTCATGAATGGATGGCTTCCAGGTGTGTTTACATTCTTATTAGGACTTTATTTTGAGAGAATAACTAGCCGTAGAAAGCTGAAGCAAGAATTAAAAAACAACCTTCTCGAAATTTTCATTCCTACGTTCAACTCAGGAGAGAGCATCACGTTGACTTTAGCTGAAGAATCCAATCGTAAGTTAAAAGCAGCATTCAACGCATATAAGCGGATATATCCTGAGATTTTTAACGAACAACCGGTTCAGGAACTAAGTAAAATCCTTGCTGATGGTTTTTGGGTAGAAGGTAAGGTCAATGGGAGATACGTAGATCCAGATTGCATACAAGGAATAATAAGTAAGTTATAGCTGACACTAAACATAAATAAAAATATAACAAGTTGCTTAAACGGAAAAATAACAGTTGGCCATCGCTGCGCGATTATAGCCAACCATTATTTTCCGCTTAGCAAAGCGTTATATGCCTAGGACACTATGAATTTAGATATCCATAACAAAATAGAAATTGCAATTGAGCAATTAGAAACTGCATTGGATCTATTTATATCTGGTAAGTCCTATGTCTCCGCACTTACCCTTGGCGGAGCCGCTGAAGAAATTTTAGGTATGGCACTTAAAATTGATGGAGTTAAGAACTCGATTCAGGAGTTATACAAAAATTATAATAGACCTGGTTTGGAATGGCTTAACCCACCAAAGAACTGGAAAGAATTCACTACAAATGGGGAAAATAAAGTCAGAAACGCTGTTAAACATCTCTCAAGTAAAGATGATTTAACCTTTGAAGCTGACATTCAAGATGAAGCTGTTTGGATGCTTGTTAGGGCTACGGACAACTACAACCGACTTGGTTTTAAGCCAACAGATTTAATGCATGAATTTAATGGGTGGTTCTATGAACATATCGTCGGCATATAATCGGGTAGCCGGAGGTATCTAACCTCCAGCCCCCACACCACCCTGCATGCGGCTCCGCACAGGGCGGTTCATCTTATGATCAATAGTGAATATTAATCCACAAGTCCTTTAATGACATCAAACCTTGTCTGGCTAAAAACGCATTACTGATCGCTATATTGATCCTTTGGTTTTCGAACTACATCCTGAAATTGATTACAGTAATAAAAACTTTAAGCTTCCACCATCTGTTAAAGGGATTTTCTTTTCATAACATTATGAATTTCCACCTTCCCAAATTAGGGGGATGGCGAAGAAGAGAATGGCGGAGAATTAATCAAAAATATCGAGTGGACTAATACGTGATTGAATATAGTTCTGAGTAATCAAAATATTAAATCATTTTTAACTGTGTATTATCCATATGAGTTGTATAACAAAGTATTAAAAATTCAACTAAAACAGTAGGTTGTGTTCCGCATATCTACACATTTTAAATTCTCTATTTTTGTCCGCTTAATACATCAGGAGGTTTAACAGAACAATCGAGAATTTTTGAAAATAGAAGGGCAGTTAGATTAATACTTTTTCTATGAATAGCATGTAGTTAAATTAAAATAAAAAACTTTCTGTAATTTAAGACAAACTTTTTATTAATAATAAAATTAATTCTGATTATGATCTTATTTTTAGGAGCTAGGATAGGAAAAGAAATAATTACTATCTGTAAAAATATTGGGGTGTAGATAGTATTTTTTTTATAACCAGAAAGTTTATTTGGTTTGTTAAAATTTTAATTTATTATTCCCATATTAAAATAAAATATTTGCAATCCAAGTGTAATGATTAAAAAATATTTTAACAATATTAAACTATAAAGCTAGTTAATGTGAGAATTTATCATTAGTCATTTAAAAATAACCGCATCAACAGGTTGATGAAGTGTAATAATTATTTTTTCATTCACAAAATAATTAAGTAACAGCAGTAAGTTAATGTCGTGGAAGATATTAGAATTCGAACATTAACCTATGTGACATAGAGATTAGTATTAAGATTAATTTTCTAATAGAAATTATTCGAACAATATTAAAACTATAAAGCTAGTTAATGTGATAGTTGATCATTAAATTATTAGATTATTAGATTATTAGATTATTAGATTATTAGATTATTCAAAATTATTCGCATTTATAAGGTGTGATGAAGTGTGTTGATAAATATTTTGTCCATGAATAAACCGATTAAGAAATTTAAGTAAGTTCATGTCAAAAGTAAAACTTCATGACAGAGTTTAGTGTTCAGATTAATCTGGTGGCGAAAAATATTCGTAAACGTTTGAACAAAAATGTTAGTCGGATACTGATGATTTATTAGGTTTGGACAATCCAGGTTAAATTTGAAGTGGCACTAATTCAGTATTTAAAATGATTCGGGCATGTTGGGGAAATATCACAACACTTATAAGCGATCTCATGCTTAATTTACATAGTCATAATTACCAAGCTGATTCGTGATAAACGCCAAAGCGCTGAAAAGCGCAAAAAACATAAAGGATAACAGTATGTTATACATTTTATGTTAAATAGAATTATGGTAAATAAAAGAAAGTTAAGGTGATACTGGATCTCATTCTTAATTTACACTGACACAAGTTAACATTAAAAACAGCTATATTAAAACTCTATTTAACATAATATACATTATGCGAAGTGTTGTTAATGTTTACGTTGGGTGGGTATTTTACTCTATTGTGCATTATTCAATATATTGATCTTATTTAATCTAATGTATTTTAACTAATTTAGATCCAGTTAATAATCCAGTTGCGTTATATTTCACGGATTACTCCTTTCCTCATTTATTGATTTTTTATTTGTTCATTATTATTGCTGATTAATAATTGAAACTATTCTTAATAGTTAAGTACGTTTTTTGTCTTGTAATGTAAATCTGACTTTGGTTTGTTTTATTGTTATCTCATAGCTTGAAAATTAACTAGGAACTTAGTTATTACCTTACTATTTATATTTAAGGCTGTTAAAACTGCTTATTTTGTTATTTCTTAATTCATATACTTAATAATTACCTTATAAATACGCCAAATATTCTGTTTTACTCTCAACATTGCTTTATTTGATTATAAATTAGGCGCTCTGTGTTGAAATCTGATAGATTATTAAGGTATTCGTCTATAAGTAGAAAACCTCAGAGCCTTTACTAAATATCTATTTCTTTTTCATTCGTTATGATTTCATGTCTAACTTATTTTTATTGTCAGTTTTTTCAATTATCAGATTAACTCTATTTTTTCTTTTCAATACCAACATGAAATATTAACGCATTATATTGATACTTATATTTATCGTATTTACTTCATACTTCATGAAGTAAAATTTAGATTTATACAGTTATGTTGGTTACTTGTTTTAAAACTATTATTATTTTTCTTTTGTTGAAAAATATAATGGTTAACTTTTTTGTAAGTTAAATTTATTTAAGTAACTTAGATATTAGGATTTAATAACTATTCGTTGCAATCTGGCCGCATATAAATATTTAAAAGTTTATATAAATAACCGGTTAATAAACTTTTATTTTAAAAATTAAGTTTTCCACTAACTATATTTATTTTTAGTCATATGAAGTTTCGATTAAAATTTAAATTAAGATTCCTAATAAAAAATATACAGTTAATTATTTTTTTAAATTAATTTTGGTGTCACATCGTGCCCGTATCACTTCATTAAATATAAATTGTTAATTGTTAATGACATTTAAATTTTAAATAAAATTCAGTTAATTTATTTTTTGAATGCTAAACATAAGCTATAGAAGCTTGATTATCCTTATTTATCTTTTACCTTTGAAACATTACAAATAGACTAGTCAAATACAGATTATCATCTTGTTATTTTCTACGGCCATAGAGGATTTCTTTTATTGGTTATGAAACTCAAAACTAAAATTTACATGTATATGCCATGATATTTTAATAAATGAAGATTTTTTAGTAGTTCATTGCTAACAAAAATAAGCATTATCTCTTAACCTTTTTATTTATTAAAAAATTAACAACCACCCTATTAATTTCAATATATCACTTAAATTTCAACTACTTATTTAAAAAGTTCAACGCTAGTATTTAATTTATCATCTTATTTTTAGGTTCGATTTTTTATAACTTAAAAATTACTGAGTAACAGTAAAGGCTAATAAATATGTTGTTGCAGCTCATCATTACCGGTTAAGCACTTAAATTTTTATAAAAATAAATGAAGAAAGGCATTTAAAGTTATTAACCAAGTTTTTATTTAATGGATTAATGGATTAATGGTTAAGTTACCTATCGCTATTTACTAAATACATGATCTTTTTGAATTATTACTTACAATTTTAATTTTAGCCCTCCATAAAATCCAATCAGCACAATCCCAACAGTATAAGCATTAACATCCGCCCTTTTAAATGAATATTTTTTGAATAGGCTAAAGTTAATTGAAATATTTATATTATGTATCTTGTAGTGCATCGATAGAAAATTTTATGTCTAAACTCCCTGTTATTGTTTCAAAGTGAGCATATTTAGAATTAACTCGCGGATTAACTGACACATAATATACGTTGCTAATGTAGTAACGGGCTAATAAAAATACTTACACTTACTACTATAATTCTCACCTTTTTACCTTCTGATTAACGTTTTAAATACGCCTGAACACCTTCTTAAAAAAATGAAGATTAAATCAAAAAAGTTAGTAGTAATGCTTCTTTATATGTTGATTTTTTATAAAATTAAATCGATTTCCTATATACAAAAGTACTCACTTATTACAGCTAATAAAGGGAGATTTTAGTATTTAAATGGCATTTATATTAAAATTATTTTAAATTTTATTATATAAAAAATATGGTAATAAATTTCTTTAACTGAAATTAATTACCAATGTAATCAATATTTTAATTTAAATATAAGAAAAATTATTTGTTTTAACCCTACTAGCTAA
Source organism: Vibrio sp. 2-Bac 85 (assembly GCF_037546705.1). Lineage (NCBI taxonomy): Bacteria > Pseudomonadati > Pseudomonadota > Gammaproteobacteria > Vibrionales > Vibrionaceae > Vibrio > Vibrio sp. 2-Bac 85. The sequence goes on from NZ_JALAAB010000002.1 coordinate 9,687, forward strand.
CAACCAATCTTAGGGATATGTTTCCAGTGTGTTGTGTATTGTGGCGTTAATAACTCTCTGCGCATTGACCATTTTTCTTCAGTGCCTTGAGCTGCAAAAAATAAACTATTTGTACCATAGCGGTGATTAATTCCATCTAATATTTTCATCAATGACGCGTTATGTTTATAAGGGTTGAAGAGATCAAGTTGTTGGTGTTTTTGACTACTTAAATTCAGTAACCCAACGCCAATTTTGTAATATCGTACACCGGGTTCAAATAGCAGATGTATATTCTCACTGATTGCATGTAACAGTTGTGAAGTATCGTTGGTGGCCTGAGATAAGTGGATAATTACTTTATAACTCGCCGGTGATTTATCAAAGGGACTACTGGCCGCAAACGCTAATAATGTGCTACATAGTGAATATTGTTCTCTGGCTTTCACACAAGCAATGGCAATATGTTTGGCTAATGCTTGGTTTAGACTTTGAATATCCGTAATGCGTTGTCCAACACTGCGCGTTGAAAATATTTGTAGTTTATCCGCCCTCACACCATCCCATATCTTACAAGGTTGGCCGTTTAGCTCATTGATTGTGCGTTGTAATTCGACATTAAATAAACTTTTTGGTAATAATTTAAGGTTAGCTTTACTCAGCTGCGATACTGTTTTTATCCCATTCTGCGCTAACTTTTGATTGGTTTTTTTACCGATCCCCCATACATCAAGTGGTGATAATTGTGCAAAAATATCCTGTTTAAATGCTTCGTTATTTAGCAAACAGACGCCATTAAATCCGGCCCACTTTTTGGCAACATGATTCGCAACTTTAGCTAAGGTTAAGGTTTCGCCTAATCCCACACAAACCGGTAAGCGGGTTTCCTTCCAAACTGTACGGCGTATTTTTTGCGCCTGAATGGTTAAATCTGTAATGCTATCGCTGCAGTTGCTAAAGTCTAAGAATGATTCGTCAATCGAATAGATGTGTTGCTCTGGTGCAAAGCGCCCTATTACTTGCATCATCTTATGCGACAAGTCTGCGTACAGTTCATAGTTTGATGAACATACGATGATGCCTACTTTTTCACAAAGATAACGCACTTTAAAAAAAGGTTGGAATTTTTTAATGCCCAGTGCAAGAGCTTGTTTATTGGCGGCTACAATACAGCCATCATTATTAGACAATACAATGATCGGTTTTCCTCGCCACTCTGGCCTAAACACTTGTTCAGCGCTGCAATAGAATGAGTTGGCATCGACTAATGCAAACATTATAGGTTTGCCGCTAATAATTGACTGCTTCGATGGCAACGAATTGAACGTGTGACTACACCTTCGATTGTAAATTGATCGTCTTCATTAATAGGGATAGTTTTATAACGAGGGTTAGCAGATAGTAACAAACGCTCATTTATATTAATGATCTTACAAATAAACTCACCATTATAATTTGCGACAATCACATCGTTATTTTTAGCTGTTACGTGTCTATCTACAATAAGAATATCACCACTGTATATACCCACACCTTGCATGGAATGACCATCAGCTTTACCAATAAAAGTGGCATTTGGGTGCTCGACAAGCAGTGCATCTAAGCTTAATGGTAATTGCAAGTAGTCACTTGCTGGGCTTTCAAAGCCTGTAATGCCTGCACTTGCTGTAATTAGAATGAAGTTCATAACGACTCTCACAATTTAACTGTTTATTTATACAGTTAAATTATAAGTGAGTTTATTATAAGTACAAGCAGAACTTAATACATGGTGATAGTATTACTGTGGAATTGATGTGCGTTTAACCCTAGGTAGCCTTTAACTCAATCGCCTCCCTTTATTCTGGTCTAATTTAACCTGAGTAACTTTATATTACATTTTTTGTTATCATGCTTTTACACTGTCCCCATTCGGCAAAGCGTTAACTTATTAAAGGTACAATGTGTTAAATAATGCTTCAGATTTATTATCTATCAAGTTGAATAATTTTGTTCATCGTATTGATTCTAAATCGTTAATAGTAGAAATGGCTATTCAACATCGATGTACTTTAAGGCGTATTCGTCGTTCTAAAAATTGGTCATTGATAGGGGTTGAAAAAGATCTTATTCAAATAAGTCTATATTTTCGTGAAAATAATAGTCGTTGGATTGCAGAAGCGATTGATAAAGCATTACCAAAACCAACTACAGATTTATCCCTATTATTGAAATCGAATCCAGGCATGACAGTTAATGAGTTAGTTGCTGCTTCTGGCTGCTCATTGGTTGAAGCGAGATCTGCAATTGATTCTGCTGAACAATTTATTTGATGTGGTTAGTTAATAATGAAACTTTTTTTTTCAAAAATACACCGTGATGCTGATAAAGCGTGGCTTTGTCTAATCGGCAGAAAATAGTCTAATTAAGTGCTCTATTTTACTGTTTAAAATGGCTTATTACTTCGCTGTCTGTTTGTTAAAAAATAACTATTAACACCCAAATATATTAGCAAACCATTATTTATCCATAAACAAACGTTTTAACAAAGCAGTAAACTCAAAACGAGTTTGATCTTCATTAATATGTTTGAAATCGCTGATCACTGGTTTTCCAGCTACGTAAACATGCTTAATTAGGTTTTCATTACACGCAAATAACCACCGATTAATAATATCTTCATTGCTACTTGCGGCAATAAAAGGATGTTGATTATCTAGAACCATAAAGTCTGCACGATGCCCTACTGCTAAACCTAATTTTACTTGTGCCGCTTGATTCCCGCCAAGTCGTGCTTGGTTTAGTAAAAAGTCACCGACATGATTTTGTTGATCACTATAAAGCCGATTACGTTGTTGATCTCGTAGCCGTTGACCGTATTCGAGCGATCGCAATTCTTCTACTAGTGACAAACTAACATGACTGTCTGAACCAATTCCCCAACGGCCTTGAGCTTGCATAAATTCTACCGCAGGGAAAATGCCATCACCTAGGTTTGCTTCTGTTGTTGGACATAAACCAACGACTGCTTTGCTTTGAGCGATTGTTAATAATTCATTTCTATCAAGGTGCGTGGCATGAACTAAACACCAACGCTGATCGATGCCTATTTTATCACTTAACCATTGCACAGGACGTAGCCCACTCCATGCTAAGCAATCCTGAACCTCTTTTTGTTGCTCTGCGATGTGGATATGAATGGGTGTTTGATTAGATATCGCGCTTGATACTGTTTGTATTTGTTCTTGAGTGACAGCTCTTAATGAATGGAAACAAATGCCTAAACGATGTAATGGATGATCTGCTAATTGTTTTTCACAGGCTTGATGCAATGCTAAATATTGCTCACTATTGTTTATGAATCGCCTTTGCCCGCTATTAGGCAATTGTCCAGCAAAACCTGAATGAGCATACAGTACTGGTAGCAGTGTTAATCCTATTCCAGCTGTATCAGCCGCTTGCATTAACTGCACTGCCATTTCATTGATTTGAGAATAAGCCTGGCCATTTTGTTGGTGGTGCAAATAATGAAACTCTACTACCTGGGTATAACCCGCTTTGAGCATATCAATATACAATTGAGTTGCAATAATACGCAGATCATTGGGAGTGAGTTTATTAACCACTTTATACATCAATTCACGCCAACTCCAAAAGCTGTCATTAGGATCTAAGCTGACCTCTGCCATACCTGCCATCACACGTTGAAAAGCATGTGAGTGAAGGTTTGCAACAGTGGGTATCACTGGTCCGTTTAAATAGATTGCCCCGTTTACCATGGTGTTGATAGTGATGCTTTTGATGCTACCATCGATGACGTCGAAGCGAACATTGTTTGCCCATCCATTTGCTAACAATGCTTTTTTTGCAAAATAAATCTGCCTAGCCATGAAATAACCCCACTATCATCGATTACAAAATACACGCTAAAAAAGAGGTTATAAGTGTAGCTGAAACTATCTTGTATATACAAGATAAACTTAGATCTATCTCTATCTGTTATAACCACAAAATACTGGGTATAATTGCTTATCAAAATATTTTATTTTTAAACGTTGCATTAATGGCCCCTTCATAAACCAAGGTAAAATCGTGATCGAAACTACCAGTAGCATGATGAACAAGCTTTCTCAGTCGATAGAAGATTCTCCAGCACCTATTTATGCACGCGTGAAACAAGCAATCTGTCTGAAAATTAATAGTGGTGAATGGCAAGCCAACCAGCGAGTGCCTTCAGAATCGGAGATGGTTAAGGCATTAGGCGTGAGTCGAATGACGGTGAATCGTGCATTAAGAGAATTAACTGATGAAGGAATTTTAATTAGACAACAAGGCGTCGGCACCTTTGTTGCAAAGAAGAAAACACATTCAGCACTTTCAGAGATCCATAATATCGCCGATGAAATTGCACAACGGGGTAATCAACACCGCGCGGAGTTAATCGAGATAATACGCACTAATGCGAGTATGGAAGAGGCGATCAACCTTTCAGTACGTACCAATCACACGATATTCCGTGCAACCATCGTACATTTTGAAAATGAACTACCGATTCAAATTGAAGAGCGAGTGGTCAATGCGACCCTTGCCCCTGACTATGACAAACAAGATTTTCAACAGAATGAAACCTATGATTATCTAATGAAAGTGGCCCCGATGACAGAGGGCGAACACCTTGTTGAAGCAGTAATGCCTTCAGCTTACGAATGTAAACTATTACAAATTGAAGCCAATGAACCTTGTTTACAAATAAAGCGTCGTACCTGGTGTGATGACCAACTAGTCACTACCGCTCGTTTGCTTTCTCCTAGCTCACGGTTTCAACTATTCGGCCATTTTGGCGGCAAATAACGTCCTATTTTATATAAACCTCACTGCTCTTAAGCAATAACAGACTGAATGTTCTGCTATTGCTTTGTCTACTTTGCACTGTTCATACTCATTAAATACTTTAACTTATACTTATTCCGCTAAATTGCTGCTCATTGTTGTTGGTTCAAATACTCCATTTCTGCGTTAAAAACTTTACAGAGGGAAACAATTATTTGGCAGACTAAACTCTGTCTTGTTTTCCTGAATAAAAGTCAGATCACATATTTAGAAAATACCCGTCACCATTCAAGATGCAAAAATCAGCAAGCCGTGAGGTGAACAGATTCTAGGCATAAAGGCAAAGATCTAATGGGTTAAATCGAAACTTTATAACAACGAAGATAGTTGCCTCAGGACTTGTCCTGTGGGTCGTCAACTCGAAAACCAATACTGCATTGCAACATTCGTTAAGGACTATCCATTGTCATCATATTACGTCTTGTCTTGATGCCCGAGTTAGCGACTGAATATATATCTTGATTGATAACGGGTCTAATTCACATGATTACTTTTACAAATGACTTGCACCGAATATTAAATGCAATTAGTATCGAATTTATAGTTGTATATACATGTATTGTTTATTGTATATAGTTACATTTACTAAAAAAATACAAGTCACTTTTACCTGACAACAGGTAGATAAAACTAAGTAACCAATGTTATGGAGAATTGCACCATGTTTGAATTGACCATTAATCCAGGAAAACTGACGCTTAATGAATTACGCAAGATTAGCCGTGAAGCCGTAAAATTATCTTTGCATGAAAGTGCCATTGAAGGGATCCACGCCAGTAATCAGATCGTTAATGATGTTATTGCCGATGACCGTGCCGTCTACGGAATTAATACTGGATTTGGTCTACTAGCCAACACACGTATTAAAACTGAAGATTTAGATGAGTTACAACGAAGTATCGTACTATCACACGCGGCAGGCATTGGTAAATTAATGAGCGATGCCACCGTCAAATTGGTGATGACTTTAAAAGTAAACAGCTTAGCACGCGGTTTTTCTGGCATTCGCTTATCGGTAATTGAAGCATTGATTACTTTGGTTAATAAACAAGTTTATCCATGTATTCCACAAAAAGGTTCAGTTGGTGCCTCTGGTGACCTTGCCCCCTTAGCACATATGAGCGCCGTACTTTTAGGTGAAGGACAAGCTCGTTATAAAGGTGAGATTATTTCTGGACAAGCTGCTTTAGCGATTGCAGGGCTTCAACCTATTACACTAGCACCGAAAGAAGGTTTAGCATTGCTTAATGGTACGCAAGCATCAACAGCTTTTGCTTTAGAAGGTTTATTTCATGCCGAAGATTTGTTTGCTTCTGCCATTGTTTGCGGTTCGTTATCCGTTGAAGCTGCGCTAGGTAGCCGCAGTCCTTTTGATGATCGAGTTCACCAAGTTCGTGGTCACCAAGGACAAATAGATGCAGCCGCTGCATACCGTCATCTATTACGTGATAGCAGTGCAATAAGTGAATCTCATGTTGATTGTGAGAAAGTGCAAGACCCGTATTCTTTACGTTGTCAGCCTCAAGTCATGGGCGCTTGTTTAGATCAAATTCGTAATTCAGCTAGAACATTACATATTGAAGCAAACTCTGTTTCTGATAATCCGTTAGTGTTTGCACAAGATGGAGATATTATTTCAGCGGGTAATTTCCATGCTGAGCCCGTTGCGTTTGCAGCAGATAATCTAGCATTAGCAATTGCAGAGATTGGTAGTTTGTCAGAACGCCGTATGGCGTTATTGATTGATAGTGGCTTAAGTAAGTTACCGCCTTTTTTAGTTAATAATGGGGGTGTTAACTCTGGCTTTATGATCGCGCAAGTGACGGCAGCGGCATTAGCAAGTGAAAATAAAACCTTTGCGCACCCTGCCTCTGTGGATAGCTTACCCACTTCCGCAAATCAAGAAGACCATGTTTCGATGGCAACCTTTGCGGCGCGTCGTTTAAAAGATATGTCTGAAAATACACGTGGAATTTTAGCCGTTGAAATTCTATCTGCAGCTCAAGGTATTGATTTCCGTGCACCACTTAAATCTTCTGATGCATTAGAACAAGCAAAAGCAGAATTACGCGCACAAGTGCCATTTTATGATAAAGACCGTTACTTTGCGGCGGATATCGAAAAAGCGAATAACTTGTTAATACAAGCCGTACATAATGAGTTGATGCCTGCACAATTATTGCCGAGTCTATGATCTCGTGTTTATAAATAACCATACAAAATCTTGTTTTGGTTAATTAAATGTAACGTTAACGATTGGGTGGTGTTTAAGGAAAGTATTCTTTTATTGAACATCATTTTTAAGCTTAATATTTCAATATAACTGTGGGGCATTTATGAGTACTTCCCTAAAAATTGATTCACTTTGGACTGGGTTTCATGTTGCTACAATGTGCGATGGTCAATATCACTGCATAGAAAACGCTGCGATAGGCGTTACCAACCAACGTATAAGTTGGATTGGAAAGGAAGCCGATTTACCTGCTCATCAATCCCAAATAGAACATGACCTTGGTGGTGGCTGGGTTACCCCTGGCTTAATTGATTGCCACACACACTTAGTATTTGGCGGTAATCGTGCCACTGAATTTGAACAGAGACTGAATGGTGTAAGTTATAAAAGCATCTCTGAAAATGGCGGCGGTATTGCTGCTTCCGTGAAATCAACACGAGAAGAAACCGAGCAACAATTAATACAATCAGCACAAGTTCGATTACAGGCGCTGATCAAAGACGGTGTGACGACTGTAGAAATTAAATCCGGTTATGGGCTCTCTACTGAACACGAAATAAAAATGTTGCGTGCCGCTCGAGCTTTGGCAAACGAACATCCCGTTGAAATTAAAACCACTTGTTTAGCTGCGCACGCTTTACCACCTGAGTTTAAAGGCCAAGCAAATGCTTACATTGATTATTTATGTAATGAGTTATTACCTGAAGTCGCTGAATTAGAACTAGCCGATGCTGTTGATGCTTTTTGTGAAAATATTGGTTTTAGCACCGATCAGGTAGCACGTTATTTCAACACTGCACAATCTTTAGGGTTACCCGTTAAAATCCACGCTGAACAATTATCTTCTCAAGGTGGCACTGAGATGGCTGCCAACTTTAAGGCACTTTCAGCGGATCATATCGAATATATAACCGAACAAGATGTAAAAGCCATGGCTAACGCAGGCACGGTTGCGGTGTTATTACCGGGCGCATTTTTTACCTTAAAAGAGACACAAAAACCACCTATTGCCCTACTACGGCAATATAACGTACCAATGGCTATCGCTACCGATTCAAACCCTGGGACTTCGCCTGTACTTTCTCTACGATTAATGATGAACATGGCTTGTACTTTATTTGCACTTACCCCTGAGGAAGCCCTAGCTGGTGCGACCATTCATGCTGCCAAAGCACTTGGATTAGCTGAAACTCATGGTGTTTTAAGTATTGGTAAAGTGGCAGACTTTGTTTGCTGGAATGTACAAAGTCCCGGTGAATTAAGTTACTGGATAGGCGGCGACCTTTTGAAAACACGTGTTAAAGCAGGAGAAATTACTCATGGCTAATTTCTTAGGGGATGATGTAGAGAAGGTAGTAAATAGTGAAGTAAAGCGTGCTGTAGATGATGCGGAAGAAAAAGTAATAGATAGCGCAGCAAAAAGTATAAAAGAAAACGAAGTAAATAAAATGCGATCACCCTTTAACTTTTTCCAAGGTGATAGCCCAATCCTAGTCAGCATGCCACATTCAGGTACCAAACTTATAACGGGTATGGAGCAAAGGTTGAGCGAACAAGCGAAAGCATTACCTGATACCGATTGGTTTGTTCCTGAACTGTATGATTTTTTACAAGCGATGAATATCAGTCACATTAGCGCGAATTACTCTCGTTATGTAATTGATTTAAATAGACCCGTTGATGATCGGCCACTGTATACCAGTAAAACAACGGGCCTATTTCCTGACATTCTATTTTCCGACCAGCCGGTATTCTTAGCAGGTCAAACACATTCAGAAACATTGAAAGCGCAAATAAAAAAACAAATTTGGGCACCCTACCATCAAAAAATTACTGATGAGTTAATACGTATTAAAGATAAGTTTGGATATGCCATCTTGTTTGATGCACATAGCATCGCTGCATTTGTACCTATGTTATTTACTGGAAAATTACCTGATTTCAACTTTGGAAATAATAATGGGCTTGCTTGTGCGCCTGCGTTGCTAAATATTTTAAATAAAATAATTGCTTCAACACCCTATCAACAAGTGAGTAACGGTCGTTTTAAAGGCGGTTATATCACTCGTTCATTCGGCAAACCGCATCAGCAGATTCATGCCATTCAATTAGAATTATCACAGGCAACCTACCTCAAGGATGACTGTAATAACTATCAACTTGATCCCGCGAAAAAAACACAAGTAAGTGCGCTTTTACAACAACTATTTCAAGCTTTACTCGCGGCAGGTAACCCAAGCGATTTAAATATTAAGGAAAACAGATAATGAATTTTAAAGAGATGATTTTAGAAGGGATCCCAAACACACTACCAGAAAAAAAACAACGTAGCACCGAGTTAAGCCATGCACCTAAAAGAAAAGATATTTTAAATCCAGCTGAAAAGAAACTAGCAATAAAAAATGCATTAAGATACTTCTCTCCTGAACATCATCAAGTACTTGCTGAAGAGTTTTACGAAGAGCTGCAAAATCACGGTAGAATTTATATGTACCGTTTTATGCCAAATTACAAAATATCAGCAAGGTCAATTGAAGAATTTCCACATCAATCAAAGCAAGCTGCGGCTATTATGCTGATGCTGAGTAATAACCTTGACGATGCAATAGCACAACATCCTGAAGAATTAATTACCTATGGAGGGAATGGGTCTGTTTTTTCAAATTGGGCACAATACCTTTTGACCATGAAATACCTGGCTGAAATGACTGATCAGCAAACCTTAGTTTTATACTCAGGACATCCAATGGGCTTATATCCATCAAATAAAGAGGCACCTAGAGTGGTAGTCACAAACGGGATGATGATTCCAAACTATTCTAAACCGGATGACTGGGAAAAATTCAACGCACTTGGTGTGACTCAATACGGTCAAATGACGGCTGGTTCGTTTATGTATATTGGGCCACAGGGTATTGTTCATGGCACCACCATTACGGTATTAAATGCGGTACGAATGATCAAGGAGCGTGACCAATCTACATTGCCTATTTTTGTTACTTCAGGTTTAGGTGGCATGAGTGGTGCACAGCCAAAAGCGGCGGTTATTGCCAAAACGATTGGTATTGTTGCTGAAGTTAATCCTAAAGCAGCTTATAAAAGGCATCAACAGGGGTGGGTTGACGAAGTGCATGAGGAGATGGATAAGCTGATTGAACGTATTCGTTTAGCAATCAAAGTGAACATCCCTGTTTCTTTAGCTTATCTTGGTAATATAGTTGATCTGTGGGAACGCTTAGCAATTGAAGATATTACAATTGACCTTGGTTCGGACCAGACTTCACTACATAACCCTTGGGCCGGTGGTTATTACCCAACAGATTATAGTTTTGAAGAAGCCAATGAGATGATGGCGAATGACCCCGAAAAATTTAAACAAGCAGTACACGACACTTTAAAAAGACATGTAAATGCAATTAATACATTAACGGCTAAAGGCATGTACTTTTTTGATTATGGTAATGCCTTTTTATTAGAAGCAAGTCGTGCTGGCGCGGACATTTTAAATCAAAATGGATCATTTAAATATGCTTCCTATGTGCAAGATATCATGGGCCCTATGTGTTTTGACTATGGCTTTGGTCCATTTAGATGGGTATGCGCATCATCTGATGGTAAAGATCTTGATACCACAGATCAAATTGCAGCAGAAGTATTACTGGCAATGCACAAGACTGCGCCAGCGGAAATAAAGCAGCAGATTGCTGATAACTTACTTTGGATCCAAGAAGCTAAAGAAAATAAGATGGTAGTTGGATCACAAGCTAGGATTCTATATGCCGATGCTGAAGGCCGTATGAGAATTGCCGTCGCCTTTAATAAAGCTATCAAAGAAGGAAGATTAACAGCACCTGTCATTTTAGGACGAGATCACCACGATGTTTCAGGAACTGATTCACCCTATCGCGAAACCTCAAATATCTACGATGGTTCTCAATTTACTGCTGATATGGCAATCCATAATGTCATTGGTGATTCATTCCGTGGAGCAACATGGGTCAGCATTCACAATGGAGGCGGTGTTGGTTGGGGTGAAGTGATCAACGGTGGTTTTGGCATGATGTTAGACGGTTCAGAAGACTGCGATCGTCGTGTTAAATCGATGCTGCATTGGGATGTAAACAATGGTATTTCAAGAAGAAGTTGGGCTAGAAATGATGGTGCGGTATTTGCAATTAAACGCGCCATGGAAGTGGAGCCAAACCTTAAAGTAACTATTCCAAACTTTGCAGATGATGCACTGCTTGATCAACTTATTAATTAACATTAGGTTCACCTCTGCTCTATCAAGTAGAAGTAAAATAGCTATTTAACTGTCCTAGTTCATGTCTCTGTTCATATTAAATATATTATGGGCAGGGACATAAGTGCAGGCAATGATATAAGTGATTCAAATAAAGGTAAATCACGTGCTTAATTATCAAATATTATTACCACAGCAGTACAAATCGATGCCTTGGAAAAATGGCCTTGGTAATACGCTTGAAATTGAACGTTATGACGATAAAAATGGGCTATGTTTTCGCATTAGCCAAGCGAGTGTAATTGAAAATGGTCTTTTCTCTGACTTTAGTCAATTACAACGGACTTTGGTATTGCTGTCAGGTAAAGGCATAACACTTAAACATTTTGCAATTGAGTATTTGGATCAACAACAGAACCATAAAGTTAGGTATGTTAATGAATTAATCAAGCCATTAGATATGGCTCATTTTGATGGAGGCGATAAAACGTTAGCAACACTCCATGATGGAAAAATTGAAGATTTAAATATTATGATTAGAAAAACGGATACAACTGCAAACGTTACTGTCATGGAGTTGGGTCGACAATTAATAATATCAGGTTCTCAGAAATGGTTATATAGCGCTTATTATGCTAATAGTATTTGTAGCTTGTGCCTAAATGAAAATAAAGGTAATTCTCATTTTGTTGAATTACCGAAACATAGTTTAATACGTTTAAAAGTAGATCCCAGGTTAATAAACAGTTCTGACAGTAATTTTGCTACTGGCTCGAGTGGTGCAAGTGAACATACTCAGGTTACTTCTATAACAGTAACTAAAGGCTCTGGTGTATTCATCGACATCTCAAGTTTAACGGATTAGTTCTAATATTTGTTTGAATTCGGGATCTCGGCAATCTTTTACTAATTCATATAAGCACATTTCTAAACCAGTCGTATTAACACCGCTATTTTGTAATGCATTAATAGCAAGTTGTTTATTCACTGCAAGGCGAGAGCCAATACAATCACTAACAAGTTCGACCTTGTAACCTAGCTCCGTCAACCCTTTTGCAGTTTGATATACACAAATATGCGCCTCAATGCCGCATATTAACCAAGTTGATACATTGGTAGCACCAATTAGATCTAGAAAATCAGGTGAATCACAGGCATTGAAGGTATATTTTGTTATCAGTTCAATATCATCAAGCAAAATGCTTAACTCATCAACGGTAGAACCTAACTTTTCTGGGTTTTGCTCTAGCCAAATAATAGGTAAATCAAGCACCTGTGAGCCTTTGATTAACTTTTCACAGTGACTTATCAAAGTATCACTGTCATCCACTAAACGCGCTAGTTTTCCCTGAATATCAACGACAATAAGTCCGGTATTTTCTCTCATTAACATATGAACCTCTTATTCGAGCGACTATGTTTCTGATATTAATCTGAATCATTGATAATCTAAAGCTATTTTCTAGCGCACGTGTTGGAGATGACTATACTGCTACAAATAATCAATTCCTTTGAATATAGATTAGCGAAACTCTATAACCGCCACCTGTCACCTTCTATTTATACCCGTTACTTATACCTGTTGATGCCCATTAACGATATCCATTGTTTGGGCAACTTACAGTTTTATATTTTCACTTTAAAAGTAACGGCTATAGAGCAGTCTGAATTCGCACTTGAATTAAAGCCTAGATCCGCATAAAAAGTGCAAGTGCAATTATTTTCGAGGAATAATAATACTCAGTAAAAACAATAAACAACCACTGACCACAATCGATGGACCCGATGGTGTATCGTAATAATAAGAACCAAGTAATCCGCCAATCACCGAAAAGCAACCAATAACAATAGCTAATATAGCCATCATTTCAGGTGTGCTAGCAAAACGACGTGCGGTCGCAGCGGGAATAATCAATAAAGCTGTTACTAATAACATACCCACTACTTTCATCATGATCGCGACGGTTAAAGCTATCAAGCCTAAGAAAAGCCAATTAGTGCGATCCACTGGAAGCCCTTCAACTCGCGCTAAATCTTCATGAATGGTGATCGATAATAGAGGTTTCCAAATCCACATTAGCCCCAAAAGAGCAACGCCACCTGCACCATAAATCCAATACAGATCGGTAGCACTTATTGCAAGAATGTCACCAAATAGATACCCAACCAAATCTATTCTTACATCATCCATATATGCTAAGGCCACTAAACCCAAAGAAAGTGAACCATGCGAAAGGATACCTAGTAAGGTATCACTGGTTAATTGACGTTGATATTGGCTAACAAAAAGTAATATCGCCAATGTTTGGCAAATAATAAAAATACCTAGTGTAAGGTTAATATTTAAAATAAAACCTAATGCAACGCCTAGTAATGCTGAATGAGATAAAGTATCTCCAAAATAAGCTAAACGGCGCCAGACCACGAAAGAACCAAAGGGACCGGCTACTAATGCTACGCCAATTCCCCCTACTAAAGCTCTCAATAAAAAATCATCAATCACTTTTTTTACCCTCTAAATGTTCACAAAATTGGTTATGTTGATGGCTGTGATCATGCTCAGTAAGTGCATGGTTGTGCTCGTGACTTTTTTCATGAACGTACAATGCCAAATGACTTGCTGCATGCTTTCCAAACAACTGTGCATAAGCAGGATGACTAACAACGACTTCAGGCGTACCACTACAACATATATGCTGATTTAAACAGAGCACCCTATCTGTGGATGACATAACAAGATGAAGATCATGTGACACCATCAAAATGGCACAGTTTCTCTCAGTTCGAACTCGGCTGATAAGGCTATATAGTTCAGATTGGCCATGCACATCAACACCTTGTACAGGTTCATCAAGCACTAATACATTGGGATTACGTATTAACGCACGCGCCATCAGCAAACGTTGTAGTTCACCGCCTGATAATGTGTGTAACGGAGCATCAATGATATGTTCTGCACCGACTTCTGCTAATAATTCTTCAAACGGTTTTTTATGAGTTGTTTTTGCTAATGCTAAAAAACGCCTAACTGTCATTGGAAAAGTGGGATCAATATGAATTTTTTGAGGCACATAACCAATGGTTATATTGTCGGCAAGCTGCACCGTACCGGAGGTTGGTTTTTGTAATCCAAGTGCGACTCGTAAAAGCGATGTTTTACCTGCGCCATTTGGCCCAACGATGGTCACTATTTCGGCGGGATTTAGTTGTAAATTAATATTCTCTAAAAGCGTTCGTTCTCCTAATACTAGGTTAATTGCATTTAAATTAAGTAATGCTTTATTCATATAATTTCTTATTCCTTACTCGGCTACAAAGTTATAACTTTTGGCCTGTTCAATGACTACTTGCTCTTGTTTAATTATTACAAGCGACTATTTACTAATAGAAAATAGTGCAAGAAAAATATAAATTAAAAATAAGTAATGTTATCTTATAACAAAATAATGCGTTATATTATAACACCACGTACCGTTATAATATAACAAATTTCATATACTACTTAAGAGAATGCAAGATGAAAAAATTATTATCCCAATTCATATTGATTACAGCCCTACTACAACATTCAGTAAATGCGGCTGAAAGCCCGCAGGTTGCTGTTAGCATTAAACCGATTCACTCCCTGGTGAGTGGTGTTATGGAAGGGGTTGGTACACCACAGCTGATCGTTAAAAGTGGTTCACCACATGGATATACTTTGCGCCCATCAGAGGCAAGAACATTATCACATGCAGATCTAGTTATTTGGGTTGGTCATGAGCTGGAAAGTTTTCTTGATAAGCCGTTAAAAACCTTAGCAAAAGATGCCAAAAAACTTGAACTGGCAGACCAGTTAGCTGGGTCATTGTTGACAAAACGAGACTTTGGAAACTGGGAACATCATGATCATAGTGAGCATGCTGCACATGATGATGACCACGACGATCATAAAGAGCATGTAGCACATGATGATGACCACGACGAACATGAAGAGCATGTTGCACATGATGATGACCATGAAGATCATAAAGAGCATGCAGCACATGATGATGACCACGGCGAACATGAAGAGCATGTTGCACATGATGATGACCATGACGAACATGAAGAGCATGTTGCACATGATGATCATGAAGGTTCTATGGACCTGCATATCTGGCTTTCACCTAGTATTGCTCAAAAAATTGTTGATCAAACTAGCATAATGTTAATTGAAATAGATCCAGCTAATGCTAAGCAATATGAAATAAACACAGTGAAAATGACAGCTAAAATAACAAAGCTTGATCAACAATTACAGCAGAAATTAGCACCAATACAAACAGTTCCTTACTTAGTGTTCCATTCTGCATATCAATATTTTGAAACGAGTTATAACTTAAATGCTGTTGGTTCTGTAACCATTGACCCTGAAAGAAAGCCTGGAGCGAAAAGAATTACTGAGATACGAAAAAAAGTGCGTGATTTGAAAGCACGTGCAGTATTCAGTGAACCTCAATTTGAATCAAAATTGGTTACTACCATTATTGAAGATACTGGTGCAAAAACAGCAACCTTAGATCCACTGGGTGCGAATATTACAGCAGGACCAGATGCTTATTTTGAATTAATGAATAACTTAGCTGACGACTTAGTCAAAGGTCTTGAGTAAGGTATTAACTAAGTTTTTAAATTAAGAAACTGGTGTTAATAATTTTTAACAAAATAATTTCACCATTTTCCTTATAAACATTAATGATAAATCGGTCTTGTGATCAACTTTCAAAGTGATTCAAGACCGATTCTCCTTAGCTTTATGTGTGACCGTTATTTTCTGCAAAATTATATGCTTCAAGGTTACAAATTCCATTACGATTAATGACTCTTCCCTCTTCTATATTGTTGATTAAGTACTACAAATACACAGGCACATACTGCCAATTAAGATGCGATTTCCCGTCACTAAACCAACTATAAGGTAAGATGTCAGATGATTATATTTAGAGGAATGTAGGGTGTTGATGGTTAAATTAATGGATGAACTAATAGGATTAATGTATTAAAAAGCAGTTATTAACATAAGTTATTTGTTGCAATGCTTGTTGTTTTATAAGGAATTAAATTGACATGCAGCAGGCATAGAAATGATATGGGCAAATGGAACAGTATAGTGATTGAACTTGGGAAAACTGTAAAGGGAAATCTATTCGGTTATAATAAAACCTTACTTAGGATAAGCAAAGCAAAAAAATACTGCTACTTATGTGAATGTTTATCTTTAACAATCGACCAATAATTAATTAGTGGTTGAGTCGTTAACCTTGAACAACACAAAAATAACAGTACTGTTAAATATTTATTTAACACATTGATATAATGCTAGCTTTAACCTTCATTATATCAAGGGTAGTGTAGTGATATATTTCTTGAGTATTATTTGTTTAGCTTTAAAAAATAATCAAATATTTCTGGAACGTTACCGTTACCCATATCAGCATCAACTGCTGCTTGTAGATTTGCAGAAGTACCTTCAGCAATTTCAGAAACAGTGCCTAAATCTTTAACCATTTCTAAGAAATAACCTAAATCTTTATTTGCATTGGCAATAGAGAAACCTAAGTCACTTACGCCATCTACTGCATATTTTTTACAAAAGCCCATAAATGGTGAGTTAGATGGGCCTGTCGACATGATATCGAACAATTGTTGGCGATCAACACCCGCTTTATCTGCAACTGCAAATGCTTGAGACATTGCAGTTACTGTTGTCATACCCATGAAGTTATTGATCAACTTAGTTGTATGACCAGCACCTAAAGCACCAAGGTGGAATACGTTTTCACCTTGTTCTGCAAGTACAGGTTTAACTTTATTAAATGTTTCTAAGTCACCAGCAGCCATGATGTTTAATAAACCATCTTTAGCGTGTGCAGGAGTACGACCAAGTGGCGCATCAATCATACCTGCGCCTTTAGCAGCAAGGTCTGCACCAATTTTACGAGTAGATGCTGGAATAGAAGTACCAAAATCAACTAAAACAGAACCTTCTTTAATACCAGATAGGATACCGTTGTCGCCGTAAACAACCATTTCTACAACTTTAGAAGTTGTAAGACAAAGCATAACGATATCACTTTTTTCTGCTAATTCTTTTCCAGTAGCAACTTCAGTTGCATTACCGCGAGCGATAACAGCAGCAACTGCATCTTTATTAAGATCCATTACATTAACTTGAAAACCACGTGTTTGTAAGTTTTCAACCATGTTGCCGCCCATAAGGCCAAGTCCGATGAAACCGATGACTGGTTTAGTCATAATCTAACTCCTTAAATAGTATTTATTTGTATGTTTGTATTATTATATAATTGATGTAGCTAGAATATAGACCTATTACACAATAAGCAACGTCGAAGCACTCAAAAATGTAGATATAGTCGATTATTTACTTAATTAGTTACTAGTTATGTTACCCAACGCTAATTATTTAAATTGAATAGATTATTATTTAGACTACAAAAAAAGATTTAACACATTGATAAAATAAGTAATACTCGCAATTATTTCAGGGATACCAAAACTAGAATATTATAACGTAAAGAAATGTAAGACCTTGAAGTGAAGAGTTAACATGGAAATAAATAGAGTGAAAGGCAAAATTAGGATGAGGTTGACTTGTTGTTGTAATCATCATATTTGCAAGTAATAACAAATACCAATCCGCATAAAAACTGATCAATATTACTGGTTAAAATTAATGAACACTTCGTTGTGGTCAATCTCAATAGCTAGCTATTACTCAATCAAACGCCTTGCCCTCATTGAGTTTCCTTCGTGATTTTTGACCATTTAACTTTTAACCATTTAACTTTTAGCCATTTAATTAAGCGGGACAGTATGAGACGCAATAAATGCAATGTAATAGCTTGAGGTGACGTCAATGTAACGTTTTTGTTAATATAACTGCTAAAGCTCTCAAGAGTTATAGCTGAAAGCTTTAGCAATTTGATGATGAAGTTGACTGTAATATTCATTCAAGGCTGAATTAACATTATAACTATAAAAACGTTAACTAATCCCAATCCCATTCGTAATAAGCATCCACGGCTTGATATAGACCACTAGAAGCTTCTATATAAAACTGTTTAAACAATTCATAACGTATAGCAAAAATGGTAAATGAATCGAATACACCAACACCATAGCTGATTTCAACGCCCGGTGCGATAGTCCCTTTAATGCCTACAGATTGTTGGTCACCCTGCCCACTTGAGGCGAGTGATAAATCATCAATACCCACACTTTTACCAATGTTACCCATTACGCCATCGGTTTGGCCTGCCCCTAAATCTATTAATATAGAAGCAAGTTGATTGTTATTGCTATCACTTGAAGCATTAGCAATAGAGTAACCTCGAGTAATGTAAGATAAAGCATTCTGTTGCGACATCGCAGGCTCAGAGAAAATAGTTAACTGCAATTGGTGTGGTGTCCCTGTTACTCGCACACCAGCGGTTACGTTGTCTTCGGTATCATTAGGATCACGTATAGCTTCAATGTTGAGATAAGGTGCATCCGGTTGTCCTTGAAAAACGATACGACTATTTTGTAACACTAACTGTTGTGCTAAGGCTTTATAACTTCCCTTTGAAAAGGTCAATTCACCGTTAACAGTCAGTTCTTTTTTCAGTGCTTTTTTAACAATTAAATCTCCGTGAATATAAGAGTCTAAACCGATTGCTTTTAATCGAAGCTGGTCACCTAATGATACTTTTACTTTCATTTTAATCGGTAAATCAGCACTAGTCTCTTTTTCTTTGGCATCGACAACTATCACATCGTTAGAGACGCTAACGGCACCTTCAGGTAACTCTTTGACCGTAATATTCCCTTTATCAACGGTGATCACGCCATCTACACGGACATGGTCATCTAAAATAACATCAATATTAGGACTCACATAAAGCTCAATTTTTCCGTAATCTTGAATTAACATCTGATCGGCTTCGAAGTGTATTTTACCTTTCAAATTTTGGTTCCAATCGAGCAAACCATTGATATCAGCACGCCCATTCGTTTCTTTATTAGCTGCATCCGAATTACGCATGTTAGCAATACGTTGCGGTATATTAATGGTACTGACTGCTGTGTCTTTAATTGCGACTATGGTATCCAGTAATACATTTGATTTTTTCTTAGCTGGCTTTTTAGTATTTGTGAAAAAATAACCATCAATTTTTGCTTGATTGTCATCTATATCTACTTTTGCATTTAGATCAGTAATTCGTAAAGGTGCACTCGGCGCTTTTACAGATGCATCAGCGATTAATACCTGTCCTGCTAAAGAAGGTTTTTCAAGTTTTCCTTTAACTTTAATATCTGCTTGTAGCTGCCCTGTTAGCTTATCTACCTGTGGAATTAAAATGGCAAAGTTGTCGAAATCAGGCACTGATAAATCTAGGGTTGCATTGATTTGTGGAGTTGCCTGATAAGGTGTTATGTACCCTTCAACGTTTGCGTTAATAAGACCTTCAGATAATGCTTTTACACTAAAATCAGTTTGTTGCTTACCTGTCTTCATTTCAATATGAAATTGTTCTACAGGATAACGAATAACTTCTTTGGTGTTTTTATCAGCATTGATATTTAAAGCTATTGCATCACCGTTAACTTCTAGGTCAATACTTGGTTTCTGATTATTTTTCCAAAATACATCTACATTTGCAGCAAGTGCGCCTTCAAGTGTTAATGTATCGGGAATAAAAGGCGTTAATGATGCAAGTAAAAAGTCATCAATATTAATTTCTATATCA
This sequence comes from Vibrio sp. 2-Bac 85, assembly GCF_037546705.1. Taxonomy (NCBI): domain Bacteria; kingdom Pseudomonadati; phylum Pseudomonadota; class Gammaproteobacteria; order Vibrionales; family Vibrionaceae; genus Vibrio; species Vibrio sp. 2-Bac 85. The sequence continues at coordinate 29,782 of NZ_JALAAB010000002.1, forward strand.
CCGTTTTCACCCGCACTAAATTTTTTAATACAAAGTTGGCCATTTTGATCTTTGTTATTGTTAGTTGCTAACCAACAATGAGGGGTTAAATTTATTGTTTGTTGCTCTGTGGTAACTGTAAATGGGTCCTTTAACACTAAAATTCCCTGTACCGTTTCAATAACTCCCTTATCTAGAATAGCCGACCAAGTATTAAGTTGTTGTTCAAAAAGCACTGTTAAGTCGGTGTTGACCATTTTACTTTTTAAATCGACATTAACTTGATGCTGGACTTTTATATCGGCGACCGCATTAGGTTTAACATCAATTTTTATTGAATCTATTTTTTGACCATTGCTTCGAATGTTGTTGGCGTTAATGGCAAGGTTAGCCACAGGCAAATCAGATAGCATTGCTTGCCCTTTAATGCTTAAAGCTTCAATATCGTTATCCAAATAACTTAAGTCTTCGACATCTAAGTTACTGTCTATTTCAATTTTATCAATGCTACCCGCTAAGTTAACCTTGCCTTTGATTTTACCGCGGCTATCTACAATAATGTTAGTTAGGTTTTGAATATCCAAATCGATACTCAGGTCATTTTTATCTGCCACTTTACCATTCACTAACATTGAATTTTCAGCATTGTTAATCGCTAGATTATTAATGCTGAAACCTTGATTGGCATTACCACTTGCTTTGCCTTTAATCGTTAATGGGCGTTTAAGGTAGGAGCCATTGAGGTCTATAACAGGTAAATTAAAGGTCCAAGCTGGTTGTTTGTTGTCGGCTAACGGCACACTAACAGAATGTTGAATATGGCCACTTAATTGGCCTGGGTAGTCTTTACTTAATTCATTAAAGTTAATGTCATTAATACTTAAGTTACCCTTCCACGCAAGGTTGCTTAGCCAATTTAAATTCCCGTTAAGTTGTACGTCTCCCTGTAATGTTTTAACCATTAACGTTGATAAATCAAAGGACTGTAAATTACCTTTACCCTTTAAATTGATATCCGCAGGCGGTAAGTCTGTCAGGTTAAGGTGACTATCAAGCTGTAATTGGTAATTATTCAAGTTGCCTTTACTAGCAAGGTAACCTTTACTACTGGAGATTTCAGGCTCGCCGGATAAAGGCCAGTTGAATTCATCCCACTTAACGGTTAATTGATGTGGTAAGTTTTCACTGTATAAATCCACCGTACTATCAATTTTTGCATTAATTAATTGGCTCAACGTAATTGAAGAATGTAAATCAGCTAAATCGCCTTGACTGTTTAACTTTAATTGTTGGCCTTTTAATAATGTTGTAGGCTGAAGATCTTTAATTTCTTTGAGTGTTGCTTGTAAGGCTAAATCCATCGGATAACGTTGACTAAGGTCAATATCACCGGAGATGGCTAGATCTGCTTCAGGCAAATCTAGGTCAAACTGTTCAATAGTTAATTTAGAACCAAAAAAGGTAAATTGGCTGTTTAATTGATTAATAGAAACTAAATCTTTTTTGTTTTGGATTAGTTTAAAACCCTTCACGTCTAATTGTTTAACCGTTAAGTTAACGGGTAAGATTATTTCAGGTAACGTTGTGTCAGTTAAAATAGCGGGAAAACTTGAAAGTAGTTGCTGGCGTGTTTGTTGGTTTGTTTGATAGTTACTCTTTTTAGTTGCGCTATCAACTTCAGCATCCGCTAAAATAACCGTTAATCCTTTAATACTGGTACTTAGTGCTAAATTATTATCTTGCCCATCAGCTTTTAACAATAGCTGTTTAAGATCAACCTCTACACCTGCCACCTTCACATGGGTATTGTTAATCGCCAGATCTTTAATATTTACACGTAGAGGAAACTCTAAAACAAATGGTTCTGCATTTGGGTCTTCTGGTTCTGCGGGTGTTTCTGATTCTGGTATATTTATATCTGCGCTTGCGATTGTTAATGACTCCAGGCACAGCTCTTCTATTAGACAATTCCAATCAAATTCGTAACTAAGATCCTTGAATTCATACAACGCATCACCATCGACCCAACGTATTTTTTCATAAACAGGTGAATAAAAAAGACTGCCCTGCTTTAATGACATGGTTAATCTAGGTTCAAATTTTTGTATGGTATTAAGAATTAAATTATTACCTTGGTGCGTAAACAGACCTAAGCCAGTGATAAAAAGCACTAAAATAATGAAAACAAATAGAGTAAAGAAAATACGTTTGAGATATTTTCTAGTTAACAACAGATAACTCATAGTTCAGGCCCAATCATTAAATGAATCTTGAATGCATCACCGGTATCAGTTAAAGGTACGGCAACATAAAAACGAATAGGTCCGACGGGCGATGCCCATACAACTCCTGCGCCAGTGCCTACTGAGAGAGGTTCAGAAAAATCTTCGGTTGCTGTACCGACATCAGAAAATGCAGCTATTTTCCAGTTTGGTGCGACTGGAAAACGATATTCAAGGCTCGCTGTCGCAAGGTATGAACCACCAATCAAATAATCTTCGGAGTCCCTTGGTGCCACTTCTTCGTAATCATAACCCCGTATACTTTGGTCCCCACCTGTAAAGAAACGCATCGATGAAGGCACGTTATAGATTGAATCAGAAAAAATGGCGCCGGCTTCAGCTGACGCAATAAACTGGTGGCCACTATAAGTTCTGATAAATTTAGTTTGCCCATAGACTTTGATCGCATCCGCCGTAGAAAATAAACTTTCATTAGCAAACTCAAAATATACTAACTGTTTGTCCCCCCAATCGATATTGATTCCACCTTTACTTCTAATTCGGCTAAAACTAACACCAGGTAAAACTAATGAGGTAGAGAACTCCTGTTGACCCTGGGTACCGGACTCATTATCAAATCGAAGATAAATAGTACGCAACCAATCATTATCTAAACGCCAATTACGATTAAAACCAACTACAGACTGTTCAGTATCGGTATCGTTTTGATCCAGCACTTTATAACCGGCTTGAATTGAAAAGTAGTTATAAAGCGGATCTTCTAAGGGGATTTTATAGGTGGCAGACGCTTCCTGTTTAGGGACTGAAGCGGTAATATTTGTTTCAAATGAATGACCATATTGATTGATCCATGGACGTGTCCAACGAAATTTACCTCGCACACCTTCATCGGTGCTAAACCCTAAACCTGCATTAAATGAATCCTCTGGTTGCATATAAGTTAATACGTGCAAAGGAATCAATCGACCTTGTTTTTTTCGTATGTCGGGTAAAATGGTGATGCTTTTAAAATATCCAGTATCGTTAAGGTCTTGATTGAAAGCATTTAATATTCCCGTATCAAATGGGTCACCTTGTTTAAAATTAAGTAATGATTTAACAAACTCTTTAGCGGGCGTTTCTAGGTCAAAAATTAAATCGCCAAACTGATATCGCTTACCACTTTCAAACCATAAATGAATAATTGCGGTATTGTTTTTTTGTGTAACCTCAACTGACGACTTAGTATATTTTGCATCAAAAAAACCATAGCGTAAGGCCAAGCTTCTAGCACGACTTTTAGCAGATTCGTATTCACCGTGATCTAAAAAGTCACCTTCCTTGATTGGAAAGTTAAGCATTAGTTGCTGGAAGTTTTTATCGTGTAATGCTTCACCTGTAATACGTAAATCAACCGCTGAAATGGTGGTACGAGTACCAAGATCTACATCGACGGTAACGGTTTGCTTTTTCTCATCGCCAGTCACTGAAGGAGTGATTTTTGCTTGGTAATACCCTAATGCCACTAAACTCTCTTTACCTGTTACAACGACTTCATTCAAATAGGTCTCATCATCGGCGTTGTCAGGTACCGATAGGCCATTTAAAAAAACTTTTAAATTTGCGCTGGCTTTATTGTCTTTGATACCTTTTATCTCGAAGCTTACATTTGCAACTACGTTGCTTGAAACAAGACTTAGTAAACAGCATAAATAGAGTTTATAAATATTTTTCATTAACTATTAGGCTTCTCAAGTTTGATTGTCGAATTTTGCAATTTAGTTTCTTTGTCTTTCCTATTATTTAATAATTTTTGGAAATCGATGGTCGTTAACGGTGCACTTACCAGATACCCTTGGAACTGATTGCACCCTTTATCGATCAAAAAGTCCAGTTGTTGCTGTGTTTCAACACCTTCAGCCACAACCTCTAGATTAAGGGATTTACCCATATTAATAATAGCGGTCACAATCAGTTGTTGACTGTGTTGTTGCATCAAATTAACAATAAAAGATTGGTCAATTTTAAGTGCTGAAACCGGTAATATACTTAAGTATTGAAATGAGGAATAACCAGTACCAAAGTCATCGATAGCGAATCGAAAACCAAGTCGGCGTAACTCATGTAATTTATTGATAATCAATTCAGTATTAGAAACTAACACTGTCTCAGTAATCTCTATTTCAATCAAGCTTGGATCCACGCCTGTTTGTAATAAATATTGTTCAATGGTCTCAATAAAGTTGTCTTGTAATAATTGTTTAGGACTCACGTTAAGTGATAAAGTTTTGAAATATTGCGGTAATCCGGTTTTAACCCAATGCTTCAATTGAGTAAACGCATTTAGAAGAACCCACTCTCCTAGGGGAATAATCAAATCAGACTCTTCTGCTACAGGGATAAAATCTGCGGGTTCAACCCAAGTGTTATTAACTTGATACCAACGGCAAAGGGCTTCTGCCCCAACTAAGTTGCCATTACTGTTAGTACGAGGTTGAAAGCAAAGCGTAAACTCATTGTTATCCAATCCTTGACGTATTTTGCTTTGTAATTGATGTGTACGATTAATTTTTTCCTCTATTGCTTTTGCAAAAAAGCTAATATTACTTAAAGGGTTATCTTGCGCTGTTTTCATTGCCATTGCTGCTTGGCGAAGTATATCTTCAGCTTGCAATCCTTCACTTGGGAAATGTGTAATACCGTAGGCAAATTTTAAGCTTAACTTTTCACTCGTTAAATTGAACGGCTGTTTGAGTGTTAATGCTATTTGCTCAGCAAAGCGCATTGATATTTGAGCCGCATGTTCACGGTCTGAGTGTAAATCAGATAAGACGATAACAAACTCACAACCTCGAAGACGTGCAACATAATCAGGCACACTAATGAGTTTTTCTAATCGTCTGGCAATTAAACTTAATAATTGTTCTCCTTTGTGATTACCATCAAGCTCATTAATCGCTGAAAACTGTTGGGCATCAATGACTATTAACGCACCAAATAATCCATTGTTTTGCTGTCTGATATTTTCATCTGAAATATGAGAGATTAAACCTGTCCGATTCGGCAATTCAGTTACTTCATCATACTGTGTCTGATATTTAATTGAGGTATGTAACACCTTGTAGGCAGAAACATCAGTCATAGTGCCGATCACACGTAGCGGGTTACCTTTGTTATCCCATGATACCGTTTGACCTCGCGTTAATACCCAACGGTAATCACCATTTTTGCAGCGGATTCGATGGGAGTTTTCAAAAAATGAATCTCGACCAACAAAGTGCTCACAAAAATCATTAAACACATTGTAAAGGTCATCCTCATGAATGCGAGTTTCCCATTCTATAATGTCTGCTTTTATATCTTCTGGTTGATAGCCTAATATCTCTTTCCAACGGTTGGAAAAAAAGACCTGATCCTGTTTTATGTCCCAGTCCCATACCCCGTCTCGTGCGCCTCTAAGTGCATATAATAAACGTTGCTCACTACCCGCTAGTTCGTTCATGTTATCGGACACATCGACAATTAAATCAGAAAAAGCACGTTGTAAAAAACCTATTTCGCCAACACCTTTTTCAGTTAATTCAGATAGGCTTGTTAAGTCATAGCTACGCATCTCATTTACAAGGCGTTTAAGTGGCACTATCACCAATCGATTGAGTGAATATACGGATAAGCTAACCGTCAGCAATAATAAGGCGCACTGCTTAATGAGTTCAATGAGTTTACTGTGTGCTAGCTCACTGTAGGCACTCTCTAATGAATAGCGTATAAAAATAATGCCATTAAATTTACGGTTTAAGCTGTTACCTTTAGAGATCATCTGTAAAGGGGCATAAACCACTAACTCTTTACTTTGTTTGAAGTATTTGACTACTATTTCATTATCATTAATAACACGATTTAATACGGCACCTTCATAACGTTCAAGTTGTAGTTTTGAAAACATGTATTTTTCACGGAAGTTATTACTGAGAATAATTTGTTGATTTTTGTCTACCACTGCGACCGTTTGTACGTTCTCATTTAATGCAGCGGTGGATACAAAATCTTGTGCACGCGCCTTTTCAAGGCGCATTAATGCATTGGACAGTGAAGTTTGTAATTGCCCAGCTAAGCCTTTGATATCTTGCTCTGCTTCAACATATAGCTGGTCTTGACTTTGACGAAAATCTTGAATAAAGATCATTGTTTGTAAAACAAAAAATATGCTTAGAAATATTGCGGGCAATATAATTAATAGTGAAACTCTACGAATTTTATTCATAAATTGCCTGCTCTAAGATACGTGTTGATATTAGCGTGGCTAGGTTTGTTTGTATTTGACTTAACATCCTTCTATCACTCATCAACTTACTTAATTCTTCTGCTCTCAATTGCATATTTGAAGGCGAACCAGATAAGAACATTAACGCCTCTTTGGGAGGAATAAAATGCGTATTCCCAAAGGCATTTTTTAGAATATAAGGATATAGTTGTAACCTTACTGACATGCTGGCTAAAGCCTCCGCGGTATGCTCTTCATAGAATGCTTGAGCACGGTAAAACTGTTTTAGAAAGTGTGTTATTTGCACTTCTTTTTCTTGCTCCAAATTACCCCGGACGACCATAAGATTAATAATGGGTAAACTTAAGGATTTAGAGTTAATAAGTTCTCTTGCGCCTAATGCTAGTAATTGTTGTTTTACCGGCTCTTTAACAATTAAGGCATCTATATCGCCTCGTAGATAAGCATCTTTAAGCTCATTTTGTTTGACTTCAAAGAGTTGTACTGTTTGATTATTTAACTCTGTTAACGAAAAAACTTTATCTAATAGCAAGGCACCTGCTGCTTTGTTTTCATAACCAATAGAATGCCATTTTAATTGTTCCAGTGTTTTGATTTCTGGCTTTGCCATTAACGCGTCCCCGCCTCTAGAACGGTCAATAACTGAGACTATTTTTAAATCGATTCCTAAAGCGACTAGTGTTAAAACTTCATCCAATGAAAGGAAAGCAACATCGAGTTTAGCTGTCTGAAAAGCTTGAATGACACTAGTAGGGGAAGTCAGTTCAAGTAATGAATATTTATCTTTATCTAGATAGCCAAGTTCACCGGCCAAAAAAGCAAACTCGAAATTTGGCCAAGGTGCGGCACCAATAGTCAGCGGCTTTTGATACGGAGTACATGCCACTATAAACAGAGTAAGGCATAGAGAACTGACAATTTTTAGGCATTTGTCGATATAGATATTCATAACAAGTACATCAGATTAATTAGGAGAGCATTGATTTTACAGTAAAACAGATAAAAAAATAGCGCGTAACAAGTTACGCGCTATAAATACGGGTTGCGGATCAAAATACAAAAAATTAACTACCGGTGTAATCAACTGATGAATGGTCTAAATGCACCTAGCACAGGATTCTCCTTACACCTTTAATCTTCCTACTTCCATACTTTGATTCCCTTCACAAAGTTACATCATCTGACTATTTTGTAATGCTTTAATACGATCTTCTAAGGGAGGATGTGACATAAATAAACTTCTTTTCTTTTTACCCGATATACCAAATGCCATTAAGCTACCCTCTAGCTGTGGCTCTGATGTTCTTTGTAATTTTTGTAATGCGGCAATCATCTTATTTTTACCGACCAGTGAAGCAGAGCCTGAATCAGCTTTAAACTCACGTTGACGTGAATAGTACATAACAATCGTGCTTGCAAGTACACCAAATACCATCTCTAATATAAATACAATGATGTAATAAGAGAAACCATGTCCTGAGTTTTCATTGTTATTACGCATCGCATTGTCAATTAAACCACCAATAACGCGTGCTAGGAAAATAACAAAGGTGTTAACTACACCTTGGATTAACGCAAGCGTTACCATATCTCCATTTGCCACATGACTAACTTCATGGGCTAAAACGGCTTCGGCTTCATCACGTGTCATTTGTTGTAACAAGCCAGTACTAACTGCTACTAACGCATCATTCTTTTTCATTCCGGTGGCAAAAGCATTCATATCCTGTGCGTTATAAATTGCTACTTCAGGTGTTTTAATACCCGCTTGTTTAGCTTGTCTTGTTACTGTTTCTAGTAACCAACGTTCAGTATCATTACTAGGGGAAGTAATAACGACAGCACCTGTACTTCTCTTTGCCATCCACTTGGACATAGCTAATGAGATGAAAGAACCACCAAAACCAAATACGGTTGCTAGCACCAATAACCCACCGATACTTCGAGAGTCCATGCCAGTAACTGAAAAAACAATACTTAATACAATACCTAACACTAATATAACGGCTAAGTTAGTTAATAAAAATAATGCAATACGTTTCATGCTGACCTCAATTAATAAATAATACGCCACGAACAGTGGCTTTTGTTAATGTTACTTACGCGTGATAAGTGAGCAATATAAATAACAATCTTTTTGACATAATATGACTTTATTTGCAATATGCAAGTAATAAAACCAATATAATTTATAAAAAATGCATTACTCTGACCACTGATATTTGCACCTTATATCTTCTGCCGTTACAATCATGCTCTTTTATACCATTTAAGGAATTACCATGGCTTTAGCTCAAGCACGTCACATATTAGTTAGCTCTGAAGAACAATGCTTAACATTAAAAAACGATATTGAAGCAGGTACTGATTTTGCTTCAGTTGCTAAACAACATTCATCTTGCCCATCGGGTGCACAAGGTGGTGATTTAGGTGAATTTGGTCCAGGTATGATGGTTCCTGAATTTGATAAAGTTGTATTCAGTGCGCCAGTGGGTGAAGTACAAGGTCCAGTTAAAACACAATTTGGTTACCATTTATTAGAAGTAACTAAACGTAACGATTAATGATTAACCTTTGAAGTGATTTTTCCGCTTAGTTTTTTATAAGCCGAATAGAGTAAACTCAAATAGTAATTATTAATAAAAATAATAATTACTAACAAAAAACCGCTTTATAAGCGGTTTTTTTATTGCAAAATTAAAATGAAAAGTTAGCAGCAAGGTTATCCGGCATTTTGAAACGAAACCCATTCCTGTGGTTGCGATTCTAAACATGGCGTTAATTTATCGGCGGTGACTTTAATAATTTGGAATTGTTTGAATATTTTTCCATTAGAAAAATTATGTATTTCGTCAAATAGCATGCACAAACAAAAGTTATCCTGTTGTTCTAATACCATATACTTAGCAGACTCAGGCATGCCAGAGGTTGTTAACATGGCTAACTCACCGTTATTATATTGAGTTTGTTGATGTTCTGATGTTTGAAATAACCAACTTTTAGGCATCATTGGTTTATGAAACAGATCTATCGCGATTAAATGTAAGATTATCTTACAACGCAGAGACTCTTCAAAGTGACTTAATGATTCACTTTCAAATAATTCAATATAACGCGACACATCATCAACGGTAAACGACAACACTTGGCTTTCTCTTAAACGTAACATATTCGATTCGTAAACAATGGGGAAAGTTCGCTCACGGTCTACAACAGATAGCTTCCCCTGTTGCAGGTCAAAGACCCATTGCCATTCTGCTTTTGGAATATAATCCATTACTTTCTCCTCATGTTCTATAACTATCACTTAACCTTATATATAAAAAGGTAAAGCCCACTAATAAAGTAGTATTAATAAAGTACCATTAATAACGCGCCAATAATAAAGTAATGTTAAATACTTGGGGCAATGACTCTTCTTTCAAGACTCGAAGATATATCATGTTGCTGTTTTTAATCGCTAAGCAACATGATTATGGCGTTTACTTGGTAACCTTATTTTAAATATAGTTAACGATATTTTTAACTAATGGTGGGCCTTGATAAATAAAACCTGAATAAATTTGCACCAAGCTTGCACCGGCATTAATTTTTTCTTTTGCTGCGATAACGCTATCGATACCGCCAACACCGATGATTGGAATTTGGCCATTAAGATGTTGTGCAAATTTAGCTATCACGGCAGTACTTTTACTTTGTACCGGTCTTCCACTCAAACCACCTGCTTCTGAAGCATGCGACATACCTTTAACCATTTCACGGTCTAAGGTTGTGTTGGTTGCAATTAACCCATCTATTTTGTATTTCAATAATGATTGAGCGATAGATTCAATTTCTTCGTCACTTAAGTCTGGCGCTACTTTCAATGCAATCGGTACATATTTACCATGTTTTTCGGAAAGTTCTTGTTGGCGTGTTTTTAATGAATCTAATAAGTCATCTAATGCTTCACCATATTGTAAAGAACGTAATCCCGGTGTATTTGGAGATGAAATATTGACTGCGATATAACCTGCGTGTGCGTAAACTTTATCCATACACAGCAAATAATCCTGCTTGCCCTGTTCCACTGGCGTATGAATATTTTTACCAATGTTTATGCCAATCACACCTTTAAAATTACTATTTTTTACATTTTCAATGAGATTATCTACACCGTCATTATTAAACCCCATACGGTTGATAATCCCCTCACCTTCTAATACACGGAACATACGAGGAGAAGGGTTTCCTGGTTGACCAACTGGCGTCACCGTCCCCACCTCAATATGACCGAAACCCATTGCACCAAAGGCATCAATGCATTCAGCATTTTTATCAAGACCAGCAGCAAGGCCAAGTGAATTAGGAAACGTTAATCCCATTACTTGCACTGGGCGATGTTGTACTTTTTGGCGGTATAGAAGATCTAATAATGTACCGTGCGTTAATTTGAGCTGCTTAATTGAAAGATCGTGCGCTTTTTCTGGATTCATTTTGAATAATAAACTGCGCATAACTCGATATAACATAATAGGACCTTGTATTATTGGGTATTTATTAATGAAATTTTCATTATTGTATAGAAAAAATGGAAAAATCAACACTCAAATAATGACAAAAGGATGAAATCAGAAAGTTAATACTGTCAACTATTGCATTAATAAAGAGGAAATTATTGATAAGTTGCAAGGAACAATCAGCAACTCTTGGCATTAATACCAAGAATATTTAATCAGATCAATTACTTGCTAAAATTCGGTTATATTATTGAATGTTACTAGTGGTAATGTTTAATGAGGGATAATGATGAATACGTACTCTCCATCCTTTTAACCAGATCAGCTCATCTCTAGGTGCATTTTTAACACGTCTTGTAAGCATTTCATCGGCGGCCAAAGCAAAGCTACGTAATACATTATCTGTTTTTTCAGGCATCGCTAACAAAACTTGTTTTAAGCCCCAGCCTTGACCTTGATATTTTTCTTTATCCGAGGTGCCCTCGCCCTTAAAATTAATATAATCTAATAAAACAAAAATACCTTCAGGTGTTGCTTTTAATGCGTCTAAACTTTGATTTATTTTAACTCTTTGTGGTTTAGAGCTATTCGCTAAGATCGCAGGAATACCCTTTTCTAAGCGTTGAATAATAAACTGAGCTTGTAATGCAGCAGTATCTTGCATTAATTGTCTTAATTGAGTCAGTTTTTCATTGTTAAACTCACGATAAAATTCTTCTCTTGTTTTCCAAGGAGCTGTTTTTGCGTTAATTAACCACTTAGGTACGGGGACAGCATTGCTAGTAATATAATCAAGTAAAGCTGGGAATTGTTCGATGTATGGCCCTTTTTTTACCGTTGGGTACCAAATAAAATGCCCGATCCCCATCGAAGGAAAATCTTCATTTCTATTCCATACCGTAAGATGTTCCTTTTTGCCTGCACCTTCATTTTCCCAAATTAAAGTCGCTAGCACATCGATTTGCGCAAGTGAAAGTGGAATAGGGTAAGTCTCAGCAAAAGATTTAAAGGGAGAGAGAGCAAATAATAAAGTAAGTGACAGTATAAAATGACGCAACATAATTTACCTAAGAGATTATAAATAGTGGAGTTGATAGACTGTGATATAAATTTAAGGTTCAATTTAGCGGTAGTTAATACTGGATAACGTTAGTTAAACTACAAAATGAAAGCTCATGCTATCAATCACTTGTTCTCGTTTTTCTTGTGTCGCTACTTGATGGTATGCATCTAATGCGCCACGCCCTTTAGCACTTGGCTGGTCATAACCGATGGTGTCGTTGATCGACTGTTGTTGTTCTGAAGAAAGGACTAAAGAAAACTCAGTTGAATCCGATTTCTTAGAGACAGGACTAATTTCGCTAACGGGTGGCGTATTTTCATTTTTTTTAACTTGCGACAATTTACCCGTGTTAATTGGGTTATTTGTCATTGCAACATTATTATAAATGGCCATAGGTTATTAGAACTACCTCTAAGTGGATGTTATTTCTATCTGAACTTTTATAGTTGCATTATAGACAATTATTCACGACCTGGTAGTTTTTTCCACGTCACAGTGTCACGTAAATAGACCGGCGTTGCATTTTCAGGATGCACTGCAGCGTTATCAGCGATTAATTCACAAGCAGATTGCAACATAAATGCAGCATTAGGGTATAAAACATCAGAAACATGACTGACTTGAAATGCGTTTAATAACTCAGGATATGCCGCCCATCCAGTACCGACTAATAAGCTATTTTGTTGAATAGATTGACCTGTTTCAGACATTGAATTGATCAAGTCCAGTGGTTTCACTACCGTTTCTTTGCCCTGTAATTCCATGATGCCATTTACATTTAGGTAATGAGCAAAATACACTTCGCCCATACGAGCATCAATAGCCGCATAAATATGTTCAACTGCTGTGTTTGCTTGCTCACTCGTACTAAGGGTTAATGCTTCCTGAGCCATTGCTTGTAACGTTGAAACACCTACCATTTTCTTTTCTAGGCCAAATGCCAGTCCTTGGGCGATACTGATTCCAATTCTAACGCCAGTAAAACTCCCTGGACCTTGCCCATAAGCAATCACATCAATATCTGCTAAGGATAAGTTTGCCTCTTTAATCACCTCATCAACGGTTGGTAATATACGTTGAGTATGTTCGCGAGGAGCCAGCATAAAGCGTTGAAAAATGGTTGCCTGTTTAGTTGACACTGCAACCGAACATGCTTCTGTTGAAGAATCAATGCACAGAATATTGTATGAAGATGACATAAATTGCCTATTTAATGAATATGAAAAAGTGGCCGGCGTTACGGTTAAATAACTGATGTATACCGTCATTAAGTTAAATTTTTTATGTGCTTAGGCACAAAATATTGTTTTAAGTAGTACCTTTTTAAGCAGTACCTTTGTAAGTAATACCGTTTTAAATAAGATTGTTCTAATTAGTTTTGTTTTAAGAACTCACATTTTAAAAACTACTATAAATTATAAAAAGCATTAGAAATCGATATTAAGAATTAGCTTGTCGATTTTTTGGCCGTTTGTGTGTTAAAGTATTTTGGTAATACTAGTTACAAACGAGCCATTGAAAAAGGCGTTAGTTTATTCGATTAATTTATTCAATTAAAGTCAGAAAATCGATTGCCTTGTTAAGGTCTCTCGTTCGCGGCATGCAAGGTAAACTATTAAGGAAGAGATTGCCATATTTTCGACTCACTAAACGTGTATCACAAACAATTAACACACCTTTGTCTTGTTCCGCTCTAATTAAACGCCCAACCCCCTGTTTCAAGGTGATCACCGCTTGTGGCAATTGTACGTCAAAGAACGGATCTCCGCCTTTTAACTCTGCATCTTCCATGCGCGCTTTTAACAAAGGTTCTTCAGGCGATGCAAAGGGAATTTTATCGATAATCACACAGGATAACGTTTGTCCGCGTACATCAACCCCTTCCCAAAAACTGCCCGTTGCCACCAATAGTGCGTTACCGTGATTAATAAACTCATCTAACAGGGCTTGTTTACTTTTTTCACCTTGCAATAGGACGGGTAAAGTTAACGATTCACGAAAAGCTTGTGCGAGCTGATTCATCATCGAATGACTGGTACAGAGGAAAAAACAACGTCCTTTACTGGCATTAATAACAGGCGATAGCATATCAACTAATTTTGTCGCTAATCCAGGAGTGCCTGGTTCAGGTATTAATCGAGGAACCACAAAAAGGCTCTGTGTTGCATAATCAAAAGGACTGCTTAATTGTAAGCAATTAGCCGCAGTTAACCCAAGTAACTGAGTAAAATGTTTAAACTCGCCTTTGACTGACAAAGTCGCGGAGGTGAATATCCAACTAGCCTGCTTTTTTTGACACTCTGTTTGAAAACGAGTGGCGACACTAAGCGGCGTAATATTCAATGAAAAGTGTTGCTTAGTACATTCATACCAATAACTGAAACCGCTTTCGTGGGTATTATTTAAACGTTCAAACAATAAACTGTATTGATTAATTTTTTCAAAACAGTGATCTAATACTTCGCTTTTACCCAAACGCTCGGTCAATACTTGTTTTAAAAAGGTCATTACTTGTTGTAAACGTGTAACATGCATTTGCATAGCGCGATCTTTACTTTTATCTCGCCAACTACCCGAGCCTTTTTCTATTGCAAAGGCTAGCCTGAAATCTAAAGATGCAGCTCGTAATTGCTCTGCCGCTTTTGCCATCTGTTTTGCTTCTTTTAATTCAGTGCGATAGACAAAATCGATTTCTTTGGCTAGTTCTGTAAGTTGCTTACTTGATAAGGTTTCACCAAAATATTGACTGGCGATGTCTGGCAGCTGATGGGCTTCATCAAACACATAACAATCTGCTTCTGGAATTAATTGACCAAAGCCTGTCTCTTTCACTGCTAAATCGGCAAAAAACAGATGATGATTAATAACGATAACATCTGCATCCATTGCTTTAGTACGAGCTTTTACAACAAAACAATCTTCATAGCTTGGGCATTCTTTACCGAGACAGTTATCATTACTGCTGGTGATTGAAGGAATGATCATTGCATCTTCAGGCAAATCATCAACTTCTGCAATATCACCGGTCCCCGTGCTAATAGACCAATCTTTAATTGCGACTAATTCACTATGCAGATTGGGTTGTTTGAAACGAGTTTCAAGCATGAAACGGTTAAGTCGTTCAATACAAAGATAGTTCGCGCGACCTTTTAATAAGGTGCAATGTCCAGTGAAACTAGTGGCTTGTAATAGAAGAGGAAGATCCTTTAAGTATAATTGTTCTTGTAACGCTTTACTGCCCGTTGAGATAACTAGTTTTTGCCCTAAGCTTTTATCTAAATTCAATAGCGCAGGTGCTAAATAAGCAAAGGTTTTGCCTGTACCCGTTTCTGCTTCGACTACTAAAGAACTTTGTTGTTTAATTGCTAGGTCAACGGACTCGGCCATTTTAACTTGTGCGTCACGACCGATAAAGTGAGGAAGAATATTGGCAAGTGCGCCTGTTGATGAAAAAAATGAAGCAATCAATTTATTAAGCTCTGCCGTTGAATAATGTATAATATTCTACGTTATTAATCTTAAACTGAACATGCTTTAGTGCGCAGTAAAACACAAACAGTCTTTACTCGTAAGATCCGCAACGATTACTAAAGCAACAGCGATCACTAAAGCATACCATCACAACGGGAAGCGACCACGGGGACATAATGACAGAGCAAAAAAAGGCAGATTTATTAACAGGTCATTTAGCCGTCGAACTCAACACCATTCGAGCGATGACGACAATTTATTGCAAAGCACACCATCAGCATTGTGTTTGTGAACAATGTTTAGCTCTGATTGAACATGCACAAAAAAAATTAGATAGATGTGTATATGGTGATAACAAACCTGCTTGCAAGCACTGCCCTATTCACTGTTACAAACCTCAATTTAGGCAACAAGCACAAGTGGTGATGCGTTACGCTGGCCCTAAAATGTTGCTTAGACATCCCGTGTTAGCTATTAAGCATTTAATCAAATCAACTAAGAAATTTCCGGAAGTCATTCCAACTGGATTATCTAATTACCATCAACGTAAAAGTAATAAGTGATTCAGCTATTGTTGACCATATAGTCACTGGATATAGTTAAGTTTACTTATTCCTTAAATACAAAATTTAACCATCAAATGGTGATGTCGATATGTTTTGTTTCTGGCTTTTCATCCTGATCTGTTTTTTTAGTGGCTGTGATAGGTTTCAGAAAGTGTACACTTTCTTCTATATCTTCAGGTGAGGCATTATTATTACGGTTGGATGCTTGATATTTAACCACTTTACCAGTGGACATTTTATTGGTTTGGAAAGGTTTAAACACATAGGTTCTGTTGATGAAGTCATTAATGAGATGTTGGCTCATATTCCCTCCCTATTCAGATTGTGTGCATTGATAGATAAATGGATTGTCATTGTTATCAAATTGAACTTTGAATTTATCCCTAGACTCTTTACAATACAACTCATATTAATAAGGGTTTTAACATGAATCGCAAAAAGAAACTAAATAGTATCCTCAAAAAACGCATGAAAAAGATTAATGCAAAAGCAGCACCCAATACAAAGGGCAAATATATTTCTAAAGCTGAAAGAGCAAAATTAGAACAAATAGATGCACAAAATAGTGAAAATGAATCTATTACGGGTGAATAATCAAAGTTTTTGCATAATTATTCCAATTTGGTCTTAGATATGTACAAAAATAGTTTCACATTTTGGATTGAGATTGGTAGGCTTAGTGTCAATTAAATTACAGAGTTTTAATCACAATGAAGAAAGTAAATCTGAAAGCACATCACCATCATATTACCTAATCTTTCAGGATTTTTCTTGGAAGAGATGTTATGTGCTTCCAGTGGTTACCCAAATTTAAACCCTCGGAAGTAAATCTCCCGAGGGTTTTTTAGTTTTAAATGCAAGGAAATGAGTTTATGTCAGAGCAACGTTTAAGAATAGCAATACAAAAAAAAGGTCGTTTAAGTGACGATACAGTTAAATTATTAAAAGCCTGTGGAATTAAAGTTAATTTAAATACCCAACGTTTAATCGCACACAGTGATAATATGCCAATTGATATCCTACGCGTGCGCGATGACGATATCCCAGGCTTAGTAATGGATGGTGTTGTTGATTTAGGTTTTATTGGTCAAAACGTGCTTGAAGAAGAAAGCATGATGCGTAAAGTTGCTAACGAACCGACTGCGCATAAAGTAGTGAAAGAATTAGCCTTTGGTGAATGTCGTTTCTCTCTAGCTGTTGACAATGACTTTGATTATCAAGGTGTTCAATCTTTAGCAAACCTTCGCATTGCAACAACTTATGTACATATCCTAAAACGTTTCATGGCTGAAGCTAACGTACCTTACACCTCTTGTATGCTAACTGGTTCAGTTGAAGTTGCACCACGAGCAGGTTTAGCCGATGCAATCTGTGATTTAGTTTCAACGGGTGCAACACTTGAAGCTAATGGTTTAAAAGAAGTTGAAGTGATTTACCGCTCTACTGCCGTATTAATGCAACGCAATAAACCTTTAACGGACGAAAAGCAAGATTTAGTAGACCGTATTCTTACTCGAATTGATGGTGTTCAAACGGCAAAAGAATCTAAATATATTATGCTAAATGCACCAAAAGCTAACCTTGCTGCGATTACTGATCTATTACCTGGTTCTGACTTACCAACGGTGATGGAATTAGCGGGTAGTGAAGATCATGTTGCATTACACGTGGTCAGTAAAGAGAATCTTTTCTGGGAAACAATGGAGCAATTAAAAGCATTAGGTGCAAGCTCAATTCTAGTATTACCTATTGAAAAAATGATGGAGTAATCCAAAAATGGCAATGCAAACGGTCAATTGGGAACAACTAACACCTGAACAGCAAGTTAAATTACTTGCTCGCCCTGCAATGGCAGATTCTTCAGGTTTAACCTCTACTGTTTCTGAAATTATTTCTAATATTCGTCAACATGGTGATCAAGCATTACTTGAGTACACTAAACGTTTTGACAAATTAAGTGGTGATAATTTCACATTAACGCAAACGGATATTGAAGCCGCGACCCAGCGCCTCGGTAGTGATATCAAAAATGCGATTACGGTAGCTTATGAACAAGTCGTTAAGTTTCATAAAGCACAACAGCAAGATGTGATCCGCGTTGAAACAATGCCAGGTGTTGTATGCGAGATGCATACCCAGGCAATTGAATCAGTTGGTTTGTATATTCCTGGTGGCAGTGCACCATTGCCTTCTACGGTAATTATGACTGGAGCTCCTGCTCAAATTGCAGGTTGCACAAGATTAGTGCTGTGCTCTCCACCGCCGCTTGCAGATGAAATTTTATACGCGGCATCACTATGTGGTGTTAATGAAATTTATTCCGTAGGTGGTGCGCAAGCTATTGCAGCTTTAGCCTACGGAACTGAAACTATTAAACCGGTGGATAAGATTTTTGGACCAGGTAATTCGTTTGTAACAGAAGCAAAACGTCAAGTCAGTAATGACTTTGCAGGCGCAGCCATTGATATGCCCGCAGGCCCTTCTGAAGTATTGGTAATTGCAGATAAAGATGCAGATCCATCTTTCATTGCTTCAGATTTATTATCACAAGCTGAACATGGCCATGATTCACAAACTATTTTAGTCACGCCTTGTGCAAAAATTGCAGAGCAAACAGGATTTGAAATAGAAACGCAGCTTGCTTTATTAGAGCGACGTGAAATTGCTGAAAAAGCAATTGCAAATAGCGTTAGTATCGTCTGTAAAGATATTGAGCAAGCTATCACTATTTCAAACCTTTATGCACCAGAACATTTAATTGTACAAACCGAGCAACCAAGAACATTACAACCTTTGCTTAAAAATGCCGGTTCTATTTTCTTAGGTGCATGGACGCCAGAGTCAGTAGGTGATTATGCCAGTGGTACTAATCATGTATTACCTACCTACGGTTACACTAAAACCTATTCAAGTTTAGGATTAGCTGACTTTGTTAAGCGTTATACAGTACAAGAGTTGACGCAGGAAGGGTTACGTAACCTCGCCCCTGCTGTAACTTGTTTAGCAGCCGCTGAAGGCTTGACTGCACATAAACGTGCGGTGACTATACGTATGGAAAAACTACAGCAGCAATAGGTCATTTAATAGCCTGAAGCTTTACGGTTCAGGCTATTATTTAAAGGTATTATTTAAAGGCTTGATTTAAAGGCTTTAATTTAGGAAACTATCATCGATGAGTACTATTCAGCAGCTTGCTAGAAAAACAGTGCAAGCATTAACACCTTATCTTTCTGCACGCCGAATTGGTGGCCGTGGTGATGTTTGGCTTAATGCTAACGAAGCACCCGATTGCAGTACCTACCAACTTGATTCATCCAATCTAAATCGTTATCCAGAATTTCAACCGCCACAAATTATTAATGCCTACGCAGCTTATGTAAAACTAAACTCAAACCAAATCCTTACCACTCGTGGTGCCGATGAAAGTATTGAAGTATTAATAAGAACATTTTGTGAAGCTGAAATTGATAGCATTTTGATCTGTCCACCTACTTACGGTATGTATGCGATCAGCGCTGAAACCTGTGGCGTTGGTATACAGCAGGTTGCATTACAAGCAAACTTTGATGTTGACTATGAGGCTGTTGAAGCGGCAGTGCTCGCATCAAACGGACAAGTTAAAATTGTCTTCTTATGTGCACCGAATAATCCAACTGGTAACATGCTAGATAAACAAAAACTTGCTAAGTTATTAACGGCAACGGCAGGTAAAGCATTAATAGTCGCAGATGAAGCTTATATTGAGTTTTGTCCTGAATTAAGCCAAACCGACCTGATTGCTGAGCATGAAAACTTG
Organism: Vibrio sp. 2-Bac 85; assembly: GCF_037546705.1. NCBI lineage: Bacteria > Pseudomonadati > Pseudomonadota > Gammaproteobacteria > Vibrionales > Vibrionaceae > Vibrio > Vibrio sp. 2-Bac 85. The sequence goes on from NZ_JALAAB010000002.1 coordinate 49,663, forward strand.
GTGATCACTAGAACGCTTTCTAAGGCATTTGCATTAGCATCAATTCGTTGTGGTTTCACCTTAGCGCAAACTTCTGTGATCGAGATGATGGGTAAAGTGATAGCACCTTACCCAGTGCCCGGCCCGGTTGCTCAAATTGCAGCTCAAGCATTGTCTAGTGATGGCTTAGAAATAATGCGAGACCGTGTTGTTGTATTAAATAATAACCGTCAAGTATTAGCCAATGCAGTTCGTAAGCTGGACTGCGTAACAGAGGTATTCCCAACCACGGGAAACTTTTTATTGGTACGTTTTAAGGACTCTGCAAAGGTATTTCAAGCTTTTGCTGACGATGGCATCATCATGCGCGACTTTGCAAACAAACCTCGTTTAGAAAATTGTGTTCGTATCAGCATTGGTAACAGTGATGAAATGAGCAGAACATTAAAGACTTTAAACTCACTGTAGGGAACAAAAATGAGTACACAAAAATTTCTATTCATCGATCGCGATGGCACCTTAATTGATGAACCTATTAGTGATAAACAGGTTGATAGCTTGGAAAAACTGGTTTTTGAACCCTATGTGATTCCGAGTTTATTAACTTTACAAGATGCTGGTTATATCTTGGTGATTGTTTCTAACCAGGATGGTTTAGGCACAGATAGTTACCCACAAAGTGACTTTGATATTCCCCAAAACAAAATGATGGAAATATTTGCATCACAGGGTGTTAAGTTTGAAGCAACCCTACTTTGCCCTCATTTCCCTGAAGATAATTGCAGCTGTCGTAAACCACACTTAGGTATGGTTAAAGAGTATTTACAGTCTGGTCGAATTGACCACAAACATTCGTATGTTATTGGTGACCGTCATACTGATATCGGTCTTGCTGATAATATGGGTATTAACGGTATTCTTTATAATAAAGAAACCTTAGGTTGGAAAAAAATAGTCCAACAATTAACGACCCTAGGCCGCACCGCATCGGTGACTCGTACTACCAAAGAAACAGATATTAATGTATTTGTTGATTTAGACACAACAGGCGAGAATAAAATAGATACAGGTATGGGATTCTTTGACCATATGTTGGATCAAATTGCTACGCACGCAGGATTCCAAATGAATGTTAGCGTCAAAGGTGACTTGCATATCGATGACCACCATAGTGTAGAAGATACTGCATTAGCGCTAGGTGAAGCATTAGATAAAGCACTAGGTGACAAACGTGGTATTGGCCGTTTTGGTTTTGTATTACCAATGGATGAAACCAAAGCAAGTTGTACTTTAGACTTATCTGGTCGCCCTTTCCTCAAATTTAAAGCTAACTTTCCACGTGAATTAGTGGGCACTATGTCTACAGAAATGGTTGAGCACTTTTTCTATTCACTAGCACAAGCAATGCGTGCAACCATTCATTTAGAAGTTGAAAATGGTAATGCGCACCACATGGTGGAAGGTTTATTTAAAACATTTGGCCGTACTTTGCGTCAAAGTATACAGATCATTGGTACTGACTTGCCATCAAGTAAAGGTGTTTTATGATAGTTATTATTGATACTGGTTGCGCTAACTTATCATCGGTACGATTTGCAATTGAGCGTTTAGGTTACGAAGTTACCGTCAGTAAAGACCCTGCTATTTTACAACAGGCTGATAAATTATTTCTGCCCGGTGTTGGTACTGCAAAAGAAGCGATGGCAAACTTAATTGAACGCAACTTAGTTGATGAAATTAAAAAGCTAACTCAGCCTGTTTTAGGTATCTGCTTAGGTATGCAAATGCTTGCGCAAGGTAGTGAAGAAGGTTTTGGCGATCAAGCGATGATAGATACATTAGGCTTAGTTGATGGTTACGTTGAAAAAATGGATGTCGCTCCTTTACGTTCTCCTCACATGGGCTGGAATCAAATCACGCCTAAATTAGACGACCCTTTGTTTAAAGAAATTCCTGCAGGCACTTACTTTTATTTCGTGCACAGTTATGCGTTACCTGTTAACGAAAACACCATCGCAAGTTGTGAATACGGTTCACCATTCACAGCCGCTGTGAATAAAGATAATTTTTACGGTGTACAATTTCATCCAGAGCGCTCAGGAAAAGCAGGCGCTCAATTAATCAAAAACTTTTTGGAGCTTTAAAATGATTATTCCAGCACTTGATCTTATCGATGGTAAAGTTGTGCGATTATACCAAGGTGATTACGATCAAAAAACAGTGTACAGCGATGATCCACAAAGCTTATACACTATTTACAATGAACAAGGCGCTAACTGGTTACACCTTGTTGATTTAGATGGCGCTAAAGATATTACTAAACGTCAATTAACTGTGATCGAAAGTTTGATTAAGAATACGCCTGCTAAAGTACAAATTGGTGGTGGGGTTCGTACAGAAGAAGATGTTAAAGGTTTATTAGATGCAGGCGCTCACCGTGTTGTTATCGGTTCAACTGCCGTTAAAGAACCTGAAATGGTCGCGGGTTGGATGGAAAAATACGGGCCGGAGCATATTGTATTGGCGCTTGATATCAATATCGATGCACAAGGTAATAAAATTGTTGCTGTATCTGGCTGGCAAGAAGACAGCGGCCAGACAATTGAATCTTTACTAGAAATCTATCTGAAAGTAGGTTTAAAGCATGTTTTATGTACTGATATTTCTAAAGATGGCACATTAACAGGTTCTAATGTCGACCTTTACAAAGAGATGGTAGTTGCTTTCCCTAGCGTCTCTTGGCAAGCATCTGGCGGTATTGGTTCTTTGGATGATATTGCTGATGTAGCTCGTTCTGGTGCTCAAGGTATGATTGTAGGACGTGCTTTACTAGAAGGTAAGTTTACCGTTGCCGAAGCGATTAACTGCTGGCAAAACGCCTAATTTTTAGTAAAAATTTTAGTAAAAAGTTTAGTAAAAAGTTTAGTAAAAATATTTGAAAAAAATGCCCTAAGATTTTTAAATCTTTGGGCATTTTAGTTTCTAAATTAGAACAATAATATTGAGTAAGTATTCTAATTTTGTTTGATGGTATGTAGTGATACAGTACTTGTTTTATTTTCGAGCAACTAAATGCACTGTGCTGATTGAACGTTCTAAAAACGCACCTTCACAGTAAGCAAAGTAATATAACCAAAGGCGTTTAAACTGTTCATCATAACCAAATTGCGTTAATTCAGTCCAAGAATCAAGAAAACTGCTACGCCAATCTGCGAGTGTTTTAGCATAATCCAGCCCAATGTCGTGTAAACCTTCAATCACCATTTCGCTACTTTCAGTTAACTGTTCTGATAACACATTAACAGACGGTAAAAAACCACCTGGGAAAATATAACGCTGGATGAAATCGACATTATTTTTGTAATGTTCAAAGCGTTGATCTGCGATAGTTATTGACTGAATTAATAGTTTACCGCCCTCTTTTAAACGGTCATTACATTGTTTGAAAAAGCTAGGTAAGAACTCATAACCCACCGCTTCAATCATTTCAATGGAAACGACTTTATCGTAAGTACCCGTCAGGTCGCGATAATCTTTCTTCAATAAAGTGATTTTACCTTCCAAGTTTAATTCTTTCACTCTTTGCTCAGCATATTCATACTGCGCATCAGATATAGTAGTAGTCGTTACTTTACACCCAAAGTTTTGTGCCGCATAAATGGCTAATCCGCCCCAACCAGTGCCTATTTCTAATAAATGATCATCCTCAGTTAAAGACAAACGTTCACATATTGTTTTTAACTTGTAAAGTTGAGCATATTCTAAAGAGGTTGTCGGAGATGGATATATCGCTGATGAATACATCATTTGAGGGTCAAGAAAGCGAGTATATAATTCATTACCCAGGTCATAATGAGCGAGTATATTTTTCTTTGAACCCGATTGTGTATTTCTATTTTGCCAGTGGGTGATGGCATTTTTAATTTTATTAAAAAAAGATTTTTTTGACTCTAATTTATCAGTTTGTTGCTGAGCTTTAGCAAATATTCGAATTACATTGGTCAGATTTGGACTACTCCACTTACCTGCAATGAACGCCTCAGCGACACCGATACTTCCACCTTTTACAAAGTCTTTATAAACACTCATGTCATGGATATGAATTTTACCTTTTATAATATCCGTTTTATTATCTGACTGAGTGTGTTCTGGAAAAAAATGACTAAGCGATGCTTCTACTAACTCTAATTGACCATAGCTAAGCTTTGAAAATACAGAATGGACTAAATGACGACAACGTTTATCAAACCACCCCGTCGTATTTTGTGTACTAACATTTTGTATTTCTTCCATTACGTTCTCCTAAAAAATAAACTGTCTAGCTAACTGATTTTTTGATAACCCACAAAAGGTATTTTTTTAATAAATAATCGTAATGCTTGCCAATAAATACTGGTTACGATCTTAATGGTCATTATTGGTAATTGGATCCACACACCTAACATATTGCGTTTGGTAAAAGGCTGCTTTCTCAGTACTAGACTTGCTTCGAATAACTTACTTATATCCCCAGTGTTTTGGTTTAAACGCTTATTTTCAATTTTTATTAGTAATTTATCATCGTCTATTTTTGGTGCTTTGATATGCCAGGTATAACTCATATCTAAATCCATAAATGGCGAAACTTGAAACACTTTATCACTAATTTTAGGTTCATCTTGTTGTAATAAATCAACCAAATAATAGTGTCTTTCATTCCAAGGCGTATTACTAACTTCTGCTAACATCTGTGTACATTGTTGTTGCTTGTCATAACAAAAATAAAAATTAACTGGGCTAAAGTAGAGACCAAAACACCTGACCTGTACAACCATTAAGATCCGTTCTATATCAGCGTAACCCTCTAATTGCATTACTTTATTCTTTATACGACGCGATAATGAATCTGGTTCACTTCTGAGATAATCTTTTTCCACAAATCGTAAAGGATGATACCAAGCAAACCCAAAAATCCCTTGATTCTTTGGTCTCTTTTCAATCTCATCTACGTCTAATGCGAGCATGTATAACGTTGAATTAAAGCTATGTTTCCTCGGCTGAAAACGTTTATGAATAACTTGTCCAACATAGATGGCACTTTGGCTAAGCGGCGATGAGTTAGGCATCTTTTTATTCCTTGTTGTAGAACAACCTGTTATACCGAGTGCTATTAATTACGGTTTTCTGCAAAGGCATCTAGGTGGCAATCAAAGCGCTTAGCAACTTCTACTGCGCTTCGAACACCATCTTCATGGAAACCATTATGCCAATATGCCCCTGCAAAGTGTGTGTGATTAATCCCGCAAATAAGATCTCTTTGCTGCTGTGCTCGAATCGATTCAGATGAAAAAATGGGATGGTGGTAAATAAACTCCCTTATAACTTTACTTGGGTCGATATCTTGTTTTTGGTTCAAGGTAACGCAGAAAGTATGCTTGCTTTCTAATCCCTGCAAAATATTCATGTTATAAGTTACACTCGCCGCTTTCTCTCTATCTTGACTTAATTGATAATTCCAACTTGCCCATGCAGCGGTTCTATCGGGCAGTAAACTAACGTCAGTATGCAGTATCACTGAATTTTCACTGTATGGCATTGAAGATAGCAAGGTGTCTTCATCTTCCGTTGCATCGACCAATAAGGCTAACGCTTGATCCGAATGGCAGGCTAGGACTACTTCATCAAAGGTTTGTGTGTTGATATAATTATCGCTAACGGTATTATTCTCGTCATTGTTAACAGCATTGCTAAAATGCAAATGAACTTGACCTTCTTGTCGGGTAATACCGGTAATATTAGCATTCAAATGAATACGCTCTTTGAACGGTTCACAAAGTGGTCCTAAATAACTACGAGAACCATTAGGTACAACATACCACTGTGGTCTGTCGGCGATATTAAGCAGGCCATGGTGGTGGAAAAATTGCACAAAGAAACGAAATTCGAATTCTTCCATTTGTGATAATGAGCTGGACCAAATAGCCGCCCCCATTGGTAAAATATAATGCTCAGCAAAAAAGGCACTAAATTTATTATCATTCAGGAACTGACCAAGTGTTAACCCTGGTAGGTAAACATCCTGTTCAAAAATAGACTTACACAATTTATTGAAACGCAGGATCTCTTTTACCAAATTCCAGAATGAAGGTCGAAATAAATTGCTTCTTTGTGCAAATAAAGAATTTAAATTGTGACCGTTATACTCCAAGCCAGTTTTACAATTATGTACTGAAAAACTCATTTCAGTCGCTTGCTTACCAATCCCTATTTCATCCAATAAAGCGAGGTAATTCGGATAAGTTTTATCATTGAAGACAATAAAACCTGTATCGATAACATAGGGTCTACCATCTTTTTCAATATCTACAGTGGCAGTGTGTCCGCCAATATAATCATTTTTCTCAAACACAGTGACATTGTGCTTTTTCGATAATAAGTAAGCACTAGTGAGTCCAGAAATACCGGAACCGATAATTGCAATATTTTTCATTATTTTTGGTCTCTTAAGATAATTTTTTGCCACATAGAAGCAGGAAGGAAACTGAAGAATTTAAGTAATAACGTAAGACGTTTCGGGAAATGAGCATATTTTTTACGTTGATTAACGGCGTTGATTATTTTTGTTGCTGCCACTTCACTGGTTAATAAAAAAGGCATCGTAAAGTCATTTTTATCCGTTAAAGGGGTCTTAATAAAACCAGGGTGTACCAAAGTCACGTCAATCTCTTCTTTGGCTAAATCTAGGCGTAAGCTCTTAGCTAAATAATCAATACCAGCTTTTGATGCACCATAGGCTTCACTTCTTGGGAAAGGCACGATAGTTGCGCTTGAGCTGATAAATACAACTTGTCCGCCTGGTTTTACCTTAGGCAAAAAATACTCTAGCAACCAACCTAATGAGATTAAATTGGTAGTCACAACATCAGCAAAGAGTCCTCCATCAAACTGTTTAGCGTTGTCGATATAACGACAATTTCCTGCATTCAAAATTAATATATCTAAAGACTCAATAGATTCAGCATAAGCAGCAATTTCTGATTTAATAGTAATATCAAATGCACAGGTTTTATAAGCTAGTTTTTGCATTTTCTGTAGCTGTATTTGGTTCCTACCACAAGCAATAACTTGTTCACCAAGTTCACTGTATTGTTCAAAAAGTGAATGCCCAATACCTGAAGTGGCACCAGTAATAAGTATCTTTTTATTCGCCATTATTTAGCCGCCTTATTTTTTATCCAGCTTACTATTCGACCAAATAAAGGAAGTTGTTCGTACAGCATTGCACCAAGGTCTAAATAGTCACGATGATAAATAACTTTGCCTTTTTTAGCACATAGGTGCGAGGTGCCAAACACACTAACTACTTTGCCTTTATTTAATTTAGGATGCTGATAAGTCATTTCCCAATATATCGATGCTTGATTGGGCTGTGCAATCACATTACTTATCTTGAAGTCACAACAGCTTAGGTTTTGATACAGATTTTCAAAGTACTGATGTAAATTTTCTAAACCATTTATTTCATGAATAGGATCGATAAAGGTAACCTGTTGATCATAAATCGATTCTAATAGTATCAAGTTATTGGCTGATAGGTTTTGATATACTTCCATGAATGTATTTAACCAGTCAGGATGAGGGTCAAAATAAGGAGGATGTGTAGAATTATCTGTTGATTCGATTGCTTGAGAATGATCTGACTTGGAGTCTTTTAAAACTAAAAAGTCTTCCTTCTCAAATACATTTTGTTGTTGAGTCGTACCTGAATTTTGTTCATCTTCGGTGGCAGGATCACATTGCTGTGGCTCGGAAGCTAATGCTTGCTCCTTAAATTTTTGATCGCTTAATGGTTTATCGCTCATCATATTTACCGTCATCAAAATAACACTCATGGAAGTCATAGTGTTGTAAGTGAATAAACTAAATCAACTATATACCTGTGATTAAAACCTACTGTAATCTACCAACTTACAATGTCGAATATTGCATCACAGCAATCACGACATTAACAAGTATTTATCTTACATATTGATAGCTATGTTACATATCAAGATTACGTACAAATGTTACGTATCAATATTCGAGTATTTATTAAATTACAACTTCTAGCATAATGATTTAGTGTGATTTATAGAAAGCTAAAGCATTTAATCTGGCTTCTTTATGATCAACAATCGCAGGCCAATAAATAGATAAGTGATTTTGCTTAATATATTTATGTGGAAAATGAATTTGCTTATCAGGTATTTTGCTTAGCTCCGGTAAGTACTTACGTATGAAAGTTCCTTTAGGATCAAACCTTTCACTCTGTGTAATTGGATTGAAAATTCTAAAATAAGGTTGTGCATCACAGCCAGTACTCGATGCCCATTGCCAACCACCATTATTCGAAGCTAAATCTCCATCAATGAGATGTTGCATAAAGTATTTTTCGCCTAAACGCCAATCAAGTAGTAGATGCTTTGTAAGAAAGCTAGCAACAACCATACGTAAGCGATTATGCATCCAACCCGTTTGGTTCAACTGACGCATTGCAGCATCTACTAACGGGTATCCTGTTTTACCTTCACACCACGCGTTAAAAAGTTCCTGGTCATAAGGCCACACTGATTGATGATATTTGTCATTAAAACATTGGTGCTTACAGAGTCGTGGCTGGTCAAACATCAAATGACGATAAAATTCTCGCCAAATTATTTCATTTAACCAACAAAACTCTTCACTATCACTTGAGATTAAGATGTCTGGAAATTTGTTTAATAATGAGTTCAATACATAGTTAGGGCTCAATACACCGGCAGCTAAATAAGGTGAGAGGCCACTGGTACCTTTTATTGAAGGAACATCTCGGTTAGTTTTATAACGTGATATTTTGTCTCTATAAAACTGTGGCATTGCTTTTTTCATTACCACATTGATTAAAGGCCATTTGTTAGAGATAGAATCAGATTCTTTGCTTTGTTGCTGTTCATTTACCTGTTCATTTTGAATTGCTTTACTGTTAGTAATAGCAGTCGCATCATCAAGATAATTGAAACCAAATTCTCGAATATGAGCTAACCAAGCACGCTTAAAGGGGGTAAATACTTTATACATTTGACCAGACTGATTAAGCACTTTGCCCTTGGGTACAATAACATCAGCTTCAAATAGCGTTAATGAAATGCCCTGATCTGAGAAAGCAAGATCACGCTGTTGCTCATTAACTTCAAGTTCACTATTGGCGATCACGTTAGTAATATTATTTTGTAAGCAATAATGTTTAAGATAATCGACTTGTGCATTAAAATCATCAACAGTAACAATTGTTAAATTTATATTTAACAGAGCTAGTTCACTGACTAAAGCTTGAGCATGACGTTTTACAAAATCAATTTTTATGTCAGACCAATGATGAGCTAACCATTGCGGCTCGGAAACAAAGAAAATAGCTTGAGCTGTGGTGTCAGAATCTGATTGGTTAATGAAGTATTGCAATGCAGGGTTATCATTAGTTCTTAAGTCATTACGAAACCAAAGCAGTTTTGAAGATGTTTCATGGGATGAATTTAGTAAAGAAGAGGAAGACAAAATAGTTCCTTTTAACATTCAAGATGAATAATTGTCCTTCGAAAGAAGGACAATATAGTGCGTTTATTAAACCCGCTTCGTAATGTTGACGATTGTTAGTACGCGTCTAAATTAGTAAGCGTATCTTAGTCTCAAACTATCAGGGTATGGCGACAAGTACGACTGCCCTTTCAAGTAATCTTTTGGATACTGCAGTAAGTAGTGATTAATCAATGTTAACGGCGCAATTAAAGGTAACAAACCTAATCGATAACCATCTATCTGTTCGCATAATTCCTTACGTTGTGGAGCCTCTAAATGCTTAGAGAAGTATCCTTGAATATGAGTCAACGTATTAACATGGTTTTTACGCGTAGCAGGGATTTTTAACGCATCCATTAGTCCCGAAATATACTGTGATGCTTTCTCGGCTAGAGGCAAGTCAACATCTGCAAGTAATTGACCTAACTTTCTGTAAGCAACTAAATTATGGCTCATGACGGTATATTTATAATGACTGTGGAACGTTGTTAACTTGTGTTTTGTTAAACCAGAGTCACTGACCATTTGCCAGTGTTTGTAAGCATAAATACGTGCTACAAAATTCTCTCTGATATGCATATCATTGAGTCGACCATTTTCTTCACAAGGTAATAGTGGATTTGCTTCCATTATCTCTTTTGCAAAAGCACCAATACCGTCCGATGTCAGAGAGTTTCCTTCGGGTGTGTATACTTTAACGCGCTCCATTCCACATGTTGGGCTTTTTGCACAGAAAACATAACCACTCAAGTGTTTAGTCATGTCGGCTACTTTTTTACCGTAAGCCTGTAATGCTTCTGTTACATCGCCGCTTCCATCTGGTCTTGCAATGGTGATCATGTCATCTTTTTTAATCTGACGTATAGTTGGTCGTGGGATCGGTAAGCCGATAGCAACTTCAGGGCAAAATGACTCGTATTGAACGTGCTCCCCAAGTTCATCAATACAAAAGCGAGATGGTTTGTTGCTCGCATCAAAGCGAACTTTTTGGCCAATTAGACAGGCACTAATGCCAATTTTAATATCTTCTTTTTCAACTGAATAAATCATTATTCACTCCATGAACTAATAACGAGAGTTGCTAAACTACTTACGTATTTAAGTAATAGTTTATTTGAAAACAAGCAATTAGCAACTAACAATCTAACCTAAAAAGGTAATAAACACTTAATATATAAAACTTCCAATCGGGTTAAGTAGTTTATTAATACCTTGTGTAAAATGTAAAGCGTCATTGGCAACGGTGTAACATAAACACCCTTTTTCAGAGATTGGATTATGTGTAAATGTACCGTCTAACATAATAAAGTCGCCTTTATGATATTGACCTCGGTCATCACTAAAGGATCCGTCTAACAAAACCGTTAATTCAAAACCTTTATGTGTATGTTCTGGTACACCGCCACCTGGATTAATGTGCAATAAATTTGAATGAATCTCATTTTCATCTAATTGCAGACGTGCTCTTGAAAGCTTGCCAACATTCACAGCTTTTCCCATGGAAACATTATTCAGTGCACTTGGCAGCGTATAAGACTTATCTTTAAAGATAACCTCCTTAGGCGCTACTTCTACTAATGTGTCAATGTCATTTGAGTCAGTAATATCATTGATCATTAAGTCAAAAAAATCATCTTCAATATTATCACTCTCAAAATCAAGTTTGTTCAACTCATTTAAAAGCGGATTACTTAATTGCTCAAAACTACGCTCAGCTACTTGCTCGGTGAGTTGTGCGATTTTTTGTTGGCACACAGGACATAGTTCAGCGTGCAGTGTGATACCTATTGATAATGAAGCTGGCAACTCACCATTAACATAAGCCTGAATTAATTCGAATTTAGGATGATGTTTAATCATGCTCTTCTCCTAATTGCACTTTCATTTTGACTAAGGCTAAACGTAACCTAGATTTAATCGTGCCTAATGGTAAATTAAGATGGGTAGCGAGTTGTTCTTGTGACATTTCCATTAAATAAAAGCCTTTTACAACTTCTTGCTGTGGTACTGGTAATGCTTCAATGACTCGTAACAATTGTTTATTTTCAAGATGATCTTCGTAGCTATGATCTTCAGCGACAGCATTTTCAGCTATTGGCCAAATATCATCACTTAAATTATCTTCACGGTTATTTTTTATTTTTCGTAGTAGGTCAAAAGTAACATTACGCATAACGGTATAAACCCATGTCGTTGCAGCACCTTTGTTTGAATCAAACAAGTGAGCCTTACGCCAAACATTGCTCATAGTATCTTGTACTACTTCATGTGCTTGTGCTTCATTAGGGAATTTACTACGCGCAATACGCTGAATTTTAGGTGCAAAGAACTTAAACAAATGTGTAAATGAAATTTTGCATCGGTTTTCTGCTACTGCTTTTAACCACTCACAAAGTTGAGTGTGATCTGTATTTTCTGTCATGTTAGTAGATCTAACATGACTGACTTGTGTTGGCAATTTAGTTTGTACAGCTACCATAATTAATTCTCAATTTTGGACTCTGCATGGTAATACGCAGGTAAATTAAAAACGGATCACCTTCTCACTAAAATAATTGCATTAATTGAAATAATTATAATTATTAGAGTATTACATTCGTAAAATAAGTCATAGGAATAGTTTTGCGGAGGTTATGTGATAATTGATGCGGCCACTGGATATAAAATAAACACATGCCGATACTTCAGTTGTAGCATTTAATTTTAATCCAGCATAGTAGCCATTCACAAGGTAGTTATTTACAGCTTCTTAAGCACTCATAATTGCTCAGCAATGATCGAACTAACCAGTTTTTCTGCTTCAGAATATGTGGATTCGTAAATGAACGAGTTTTTAACATCAAATGGGATAGGTAACAATTCAATCCACCTTGCTACAACCCAATAAGGGTTTAGTTGCAAGTTATGATCATATAAGTCTTTCAATAAACCATTACTCTCTACTAACGACTGTAATGAATCCATTAACAGAGGAATTGCTACAGATGATTCATTTTCCGCCCAGTGTTTGAAAGGAACAGCTGTTGCAAAGTGAAGTTGCTCCTTATTTTGATCAACCTGATTTACTTGTACTAACGTTTTACATTTTACATCTATTTCTAATACACCATCATCACCTTGATCAAAATTAATAATCTCAACCCAGCTTCCCCAAATAGCCAACTGCTCTGACTTATTGTCTATATCAGGACAAATAATAAAGCCGCCATTACTTGTTGCTAAGCTCACCATTTTTAAATAACGCGCTTCAAAGATCCTTAAGCGAGTTATGCCACCTGGTAGCAAAAAGATGCTCAGTGGAAAAAGGGGTAAATTAACTGTTTTATTGTGCATTTATTATCCTATTTAATACCTTTGTATTTATCTCTTCTGATTAGTCATTAATAGCTAATCACGAAATAATTTTTTCTGTAAGACGCTCTATTCATTTTTATTGACACTTTTTAACCGGCAATTGCTTATCAAAAAACAACGTCACATTCGCAACATTAAAACCAAGCTTAGATATTGACGTTTTGTTCATTACTCGATATTCATCCAACTGATACATCCAATCATTCATGGTGACGTTGTAAGTGCTTTCATCAACTTGCAACGCTAATGTATATTGCAGTTGGAAAGCAAAACCTTGATGCTTACCTACTGCTGTTCCAATTACATCTTCAGCGGTGCCTAAGTAACTACCATCATGTTGTTTGGTCAATAACCAATTTCGGTAACTGATTTCGCCATCGTCAAAATAAAATTTCTCAGCTAATACTCCGCTATCACCCTGCCACCTACCGGATAATTCAACACAGAAACGTCTCGTTACTTTATCGCTTCTATCCTGTAATGTTCCCCAGGCAATTAAATCCCCATTAAAATACTGTTTAAGGTCAAATTGTTTACCCTGCTGTTGGTAATCTTCTATATTTGCAGAGCAACTCATTAATAGTGTCGATGTTAAAACAGACGTTAAAGCAACCGACATAACTTTTTTATATTTAAGGAGCGATTTTTTAGCATTATTCATTACTTTTTTAAACTTAATCATTAACTGTTCTCCCTAACAATTGCTCACGTAATTTAGGCTCGCTGGTCTCTTTTGATAACCAAATATCTAAAAATAAAGGAGCAAAATTCTCTCCATCCATAGCACCTAACAATTCACCGTTATAATAAAATGCACTTGAATTATTTTTCACTACTAACGCCAAACTATCTCCTGCTTTTATGTTCGGCCAAATAGCCTTTAATTGCGGTAAGTAGTCTTTATATAGTTGCTCACTTACTGCTAAGTGCTGCCATTGTTCAATGGTGTAATCAACTAAATCTACAGCCGTTACATCCTTTAAATAATCAATTTTATAAATTAAGTTATCGTGATTAGATGATTGTGGATATTTACCTGAACCTGTTGATAATTGGCTCTTATAAAGATCCCAAAATAGTACTGAAAAAATCGCATTGCCAACCACTTTCAACTCATTCTGTTGTTGAAAATTTGACAATGTTGTAGGCCACTGCGCTTTATCATCTGTCTTATTTTGCGCATTTATGTCATTGCTGAAAAACAATGCAAATGATAACAATCCCACATAGCTTATTTTTTTAAACATTTGGATACTCTCTATCTGCCGATTTATCTGTTTTTAATTTAGTAAAAGCAACATCGTTTGATCGTGTATTGGCTGATTTAAACGAATCAGCACTGCTTTTAACCAAGATCAGTGACTTTAATAAAAATATAACAATGAATAACAACGCCCAAATTACGCCAAGCACTAGATACGTTTCAACGAGTGGATATGAAAAATCAACGGCATTGAATTTCTCTCCAGCCACAATATAACTGAGAGGTGCAATAAAAAATCCGACACTGACTTGTAACAATTTAGAATGCTTTAAAAAAGATAAACTATGTGAAACCGTACTTGCAAAACATGCCCACAGTACGATTAACCAGAACGGCGTATAACCAGAACCCATAAAAATGAAGAAGTTACTATAATTAAGCATTGAATCGATTGAAACACCGATCACGGTGATCACTAAAACAAGCTTTGCCTCATTTTTATTATCAGATAAAATCAGTAAATGAATAGCTAACATTAGTAGCGCAACAGGTATAAATATGTTCCCCCAATATATGAGGCCGAACCAAGCAAAATTAAATCCAATCATATTCACTAACATGTTAACTCCTAACCATCTTTCTATTCGTTGACGGTTAATACGAAACTAAAATGCATTTAGATCTTTTATACTGTTTTATTTATCCCTAGATTCGCATAATAAGCTCGATTAATTAATGCACTTCGAAAAATAGCAATACAGACAAACAATAATGGATTTGATCAATTAGCCTCTGAACTATTTAAATATTATGATTTTGTGTCGCGATAATGACCGAATAAAGCCCTGTGATAGGTAATGCTCTTTGATGAGTATAAATTGAAGCACTAAAATTAAAATAGTCGTTCAAGATAAGTGAGAATAATTATATACTTAGTGCATTGACGTGAATAACAAACTAAAAATATTAGTGAGTAATTATATTTCTCTGTGCATTTACAATGCTGATGGAACTAAAGCTAATGAATAAAATAGGTAACATATTGATGTATAATAATTTATTAAAGGGATTTTTATTATGTTAGCAAAACGTATCATTCCTTGTTTAGATGTTAAAGATGGGCAAGTAGTAAAAGGTGTACAATTTCGTAACCACGAAATCGTAGGCGATATCGTACCGCTTGCTAAACGTTATGCTGAAGAAGGTGCTGATGAACTGGTTTTTTATGATATTACAGCAAGTTCAGATGACCGTGTTGTTGATAAAAGTTGGGTAAGCCGCGTAGCAGAAGTGATTGATATTCCTTTTTGTGTTGCCGGTGGCATTAAAACTGAACAGGACGCACAGCGTATTCTTGAATTTGGAGCTGATAAAGTTTCGATCAACAGCCCTGCTTTAGCCGATCCTAGTCTAATTAATCGTTTAGCAGAAAAATTTGGTACACAGTGCATCGTTATTGGTATTGATTCATACTTTGACCAAGAAACAGGTCAACATCAAGTTAAGCAATTTACCGGTAATGAGCATGCAACAATTACAACTAAATGGAATACCTTTGATTGGATTAAAGAAGTTCAATCACGTGGCGCTGGTGAAGTTGTTCTTAATGTGATGAATCAAGATGGTGTTCGATGCGGTTATGATATTGACCAATTGAGTCAAGCGCGAGCAATTTGCACCATTCCGTTAATTGCTTCAGGTGGTGCTGGTGAAATGGAGCATTTTGCCGATGTTTTCAATCAAGCTGATGTAGATGGAGCTCTAGCAGCAAGCGTGTTCCACAAACAAATAATTAATATTGGTGAGTTAAAATCTTACCTTCAAACACAAAAGGTAGCGATTCGTTTATGAGTTTAATGAAACAAGAACAGCTTCAATCACTGGATTGGGCAAAAGTAGATAACCTAATGCCAGTTGTTGTGCAAAATAAAACGTCGGGCAAAGTTTTAATGTTGGGTTACGTTAATCAAGAATCATTAGCGGCAACGCTTGAATCTGGAAAAATGACTTTTTTCAGCCGCACAAAACAACGTTTATGGTGTAAAGGTGAACAGTCAGGTAACTTTTTAAATGTAATTGAGATTAGTTCTGATTGTGACAATGACACATTACTTGCCATTGTTGAACCAATTGGGCCAACTTGTCATTTAGGGAATGAAACTTGTTTTAAAAATGATCTAGAACCATCATTAAGCTTTCTATCTGACTTAGAACAAGTGATCAAAAGCCGTAAAGGTGCAGATCCTGAAAGTAGTTATACTGCCAGTTTGTATGCACGTGGCACTAAACGTATCTCACAAAAAGTAGGTGAAGAAGGTGTTGAAGTTGCACTAGCTGCAATGGCAAAAGATATGGATGAGTTAACCTGTGAAAGTGCAGATCTTATCTATCACCTAACTGTATTACTTCAAAACGAAGGTTTATCATTAGCAGATGTTGCTGCTAAGCTAAAACAACGTCATAGCAAATAAAGTTAACTACCCTACTAAATTTATAAGCTAAATGTTACAAGCCTAATGGTTTTAGTACATTTTCTTAGCTTTAATAAATATAATAAAGCCGCTAGTAGCTACCTACTTAGCGGCTTTTTTGTAGATGATTTTTTTTGCCATTTTTTACTTTCATAAAAAAGGCCACCAACTATTGGTGACCTCATCTCTATATTGGTAGTGTTTTTTTTATCGGAAGCGTTGCTATAGGTTATTTATCTATAGAGGTTTTACGACGCCATAAACCGAGACCAAGTAAAGCAGCCGCAAATATCAATAAAGAAGAAGGAGCTGGTACGGGAGTAGGAACACTTACTGTCGGAATTGGGTTATAAGCGATATCACCATTAAACACTGGGTTATGTATCTCACCGTTTTGGTAAAAGTTATCAACTACTACAGAACCTTCAATATAATTAGAAATAGTTAATGTTGCTAAAGGTGCTAATAGACTACCCTGCAAACGTTTATCTAATTTAATATCAATAGCTTCATAAAAATTCCAAATTATAAAATCACTATTAGCTTTGTTAAATCCACCGACGGGATTACCCAAACTTGCATCTGTGATATTCTCTCCTGCGACATTTATTACTACAGCAGATGGAGATTGGTTAGCAAATTTAATATCGTATTGTTGTACTAAACCATTACCAAATAAGTCACTAGTATCGATATTAAATACAGCCATTCCATTACCAACACTTGAATCAATATTAAAATTTGCAGCGCTTGGTTGGTTACCATTTGGTGAGTCCAATAAAGAGTTGGCATTGAGGTTAGCTAAGTAAGATGAAAAATCTGTCAATTCATTTTTCACTAAACCAAAATCCACTGGCGAAGACCCTGTAACGGTAAGCGCTGAGTTTATTGTTCCATTATTATTTCCAGCAACCGTGACTGTGTGTCCATTTGCATTGATAGTCGAGCCTGATGTTACGTTACCACCTACCACTAATGCATTAACAGCAGGTGCTAGCTTAATACCATAATTTGATGCAGGACCTGAGATATTACCACCGACTAACGTTTTACCTTCAACTTCACTATTTGACTGTAAATCACCAAATACAATCAGGTTATATTCATTGAGCAACTCTATCGGCCCTGCGACACCAACCTGTGAATATAAACCTGTGACTAACGCTATAATCGTATAAGTTTTTTTCATGTTTACCTCTTAATTAATAATTACGATGTAATAAGCAATTATAAGGCCAAGTTAGCAAGCCATTGTTACTACTACTATTTATATATACCAATATAGGTAGAATTTAAAAATGTAAATTATTTCGACACATCTATAGTTTTAAATTAACACTTTCAAACTATAGATGGCAGCTTGCGAAAGAGTATTTAAATCATCATGATAAACTAATATTCCTTCAAATCCGTTGATAAGCATCTATATAGCTCACGGCAATTTGTTAAAAAGATAGTTACTAAAACATAAGTCGCGATGGCTAAATTGCCTCTGTTTACAGCAATCAGAAATGTTTACGTTATTTTAGTTAAGGTATTTTTATCATTATGATCAAACTCTCTACCATAAATATCGAGTAACATATTTTGTTGGTATTGAAGTGTATTACCCGATACCTGTAATTGTTGTTTGTAACTTTTAGTTTTCGCTTTTTGTACCAAGAAGCAACTTTGGATAATAGGACACTGTTCACTATCTAACGATGCTGCCACTGAGAATATTGTTGTATTTTCTTGTTGCGATGATGTGCCGCCCGCAAGTACACAAATTCCACGAGGAGTAGTTAAAGAGTGCATCACTTTATCAGTACCCTGTTGCCACATCCAATATCCGGTTTCTTGGTGAATTATTTTATTATTACTAATACGTTGTACTTTTTGAGTATAATGTACAGCGCTCAATCTTTCTTCTTCTGCATTTGCTAAATCAACGGCTTCGGTAAACACAATAGTTTCATAATATTCATTATGTTCAGTACCATCAGGTTCCGGAGCAAGATCTTTACCTTTATTTCCTTCCCATGTGCCTACTAACACCGCCAACGGTCCATAGTCGATTAATTTTTGCTCTTGCATTGTAAAGCCCTTTATTTTTAAATTAATGTGTTTGAATTAAAAGTATTGAAATCGAAATTAACTAATGGCTAGTATTATAACAAATAAATGTAGTTAAATAGTTGAATTTAAATGTTAAATGATATTTATCAAAGAGATGTTTTGATAAAAAATTTAAAGGCAGAGAAGTTAAAGAATAAGCTTGTATAGTGGTTGATTGTTGTTTTTGTATTCACCCGTTACCATTCAAACTGTATTACTATTTCTATAGCTGAATGATGACGGATACAAAATAATCAAGTTTACTAACCTAAAGTTAATATCCTTTTTTTAACGCTCTTTTTACAAATGCTTTAGTACGTTGATGCTGCGGATTTTCAAAAATTTGTTGTGGCGAACCTTGTTCGACAATATATCCATCTTCCATAAAAATAACCGTATCGGCGACTTCTTTTGCAAATTGCATTTCATGGGTAACGACAATCATGGTCTGTCTTTCAACGGCCAATTGCTTCATTACTGCTAATACTTCATCAACCCATTCAGGATCTAATGCCGAAGTAGGCTCATCAAATAGAATAACTTCACCCTTCGCTGCCATTGCTCTAGCAATACCAACACGCTGCTGTTGACCGCCAGATAATTGTGAAGGATAAATGTGAAGTTTATCTTTTAAGCCGACTTTTATTAGAATAGCCTCGGATTTTGCTAACGCTTCCGTTTTAGGTACTCCCCAAACCGTAATTAAACTTTCAGCTACATTTTGCAGCGCAGTTTTGTTGGCAAATAGAGAATAGTTTTGGAATACAAAGCTACTCTGTTTACGTAACGCAGTCACTTCTTTTGCGGTATGTGACGATGCATCAATATTGACATCACCAATGTGTATTTGACCACTAGTTGGTGTTTCAAGGTAATTAAGGCAACGCAATAAGGTAGATTTACCGGTACCAGATGGACCAATAATAACAATTATTTCACCCTGGGAGACTTCAAAATTGATATCTTTAAGTACTTCTAAATCGCCAAACTTCTTAGTTAGACTGGTTACTTTGATCATGATTAATAAGCCTTATTAAGTTTGTATTCTAGAAGATGCTGTATACGTGTAAAGATGATAACAACAACCCAATAAACAATGGCTACAGCAAGAAAACTTTCAAAAAACTTGAAGCTTGAAGAGGCTTCCATTTGCGCTTTCGCCATAATTTCAACAACACCTAATGTAAACGCCAATGACGTACTTTTAATCATGTCGATGAAATAGTTCATTAATGAGGGGGTTGCGACACGTGAAGCCTGTGGCAAAATAACACGTTTCATTGCTTGTAAACGTGTCATCCCTAAACTTAAACAGGCTTCCATTTGTGATTTATCTATGCCTAAAATTGCAGCTCGAATACTTTCAGCCATATACGCAGAAAAGTGTAATGAAAGGCCTATAATAGCTGCGGTAAAAGCATCCATACCAACAAAAATAGGCATGAATTGTGGGAATCCATAATACAAAAGAAACAGTTGTACTAATAATGGCGTGCCACGAAAAAAGGAAATATAGAGAGAGACAAGGTGTTGTATAAAAGTAATTTTAAATACACGCACTAGGGCTAACCCCAGCGCGAGTATTAATGCAAATACAAACCCCCAAAGTGCCATTTCCATTGTCACCCCAAGATATTTTAATAAAATGGGCATTAATTCAATTATGTATTGAAAATCAAATGAACTTTGCATAAAAACGACTCTTTAAGGATTAATATTATTGCGTGATGTCAGTATCAAACCATTTGTTTGAAATTTCAGCTAATTTCCCATCTGCACGCATTGCTTCAAGTGCCTTATTAACTTTGTCACGAATAATCAATTGTGATGGTTTATTTAAAAATGGCATTGCATTTTCAATTTTTTCAAAAGGTTTACCTGCTAATTGTAAAGGTAACCCAGCTTTTTTAATTAACTGTGCAGAAGAAACTCGGTCCATTACGAATGCATCAGCACGGCCTAATGCTACATCTTGCGCAATACCTGTATCGTAAGTAACAATATTGATTTCATTGCTTGTATCAATTTTACGTAATACTTGCTCAAAGTTACTCCCTAAATTAACTGCAACTTTTTTGCCCTTAAGATCTTCAACACCTTGGATATCATCCCGTCCTTTACGAACAGTGATTTGAACACCGTCGATCACATAAGGAATTGAGAATGCATATTTAGCAGTACGTGCTTCTGTAATGGTAATTTGGTTTGCTATAGTATCAATGTGTCCTGCTTCTAACATGCCAAATAAACCAGAAAAGCTACTTGTCACAAATTCAACTTTATAATCAGCGCGTTTTGCAACTTCATTCCATACATCCACTTCAAAGCCCTGAAGTAAATCACTTTTAGAAAATGTAAATGGGAAGTAACGACCTGACATACCCACTTTAACTGTTTCCTGTGCAAATGCAGGTACGGTTAATAAACTTGTTGCAGCTACTAGCGCAACCAATGCTTTTTTAAAAAATACGTTCATATTATTCCTAACTAAAATCAATTTGGGTTTATGTTATGTGTTGGCTATGCAACATCAATAACTGGATACTTTACAGCGACTATTTACAATATTTAAAAACTAACCAAACTAAATACATAATACAAAGCACCATTCAGTTGATAAAAGCTGAACCATTTATAGGTAACACTATCGATTGATGTTAAGAAGTAATATTTTGTTGTCAGGAAAACATCTATAAATAAATTTAATTTATTATCAGCAGTTCACTTAAATTCTACAGTAAAACCTGAGGGTAAGGCATAATAATCATTATATTTTAGCCTAATTCAGTCTGATTGAAGCGAAAGTGTACACATCTGTAATTTTGTATTAAACCATTAAGTGTTATCCCTGTCTTTAGTAATGTTATAACGAAATGTTATAACTTAGGGTCACTTGAACGATCGTGTACACTTTATAATCAGCGCGTGTGACACAGTACAGTATCTAACAAAAATTACCCTATATGGATAAAATCTTTCTGATGCTCAATGCGAGATATCCAAGCAAGGATCGCGGGAAATTCATTTAAATCAAATCCACCTTCATAGGCCACATGCGTATAAGCAAATAAACTAATATCGGCGATAGACATTTCATCCCCTAATAAATAAGGCGTTTTCTGAAGTTGTATTTCCATCACCGCTAACGCCCTATTACCCCCTTCTTTTTTACTTTCTAGCTCCTGCAACCTATCTGCAGGGCTGCCTAGGTATTTATTAATGAAACGAGCAACTGCTATATAGGGTTCATGGCTATATTGTTCAAAGAACATCCATTGTAAACACAACGATTGTTGTAAGACAGATTGTGGGAACAACTGGCTACCTTGCGCGAGGTAATAAAGGATAGCGTTAGATTCAGCAAGCGCTTGCTTTTGTTCGGTTATCAACAAAGGTATTTTAGCATTTGGATTAATAGCTAAAAACTCACTAGTGCGTGTTTCCCCAGCCATAATATTAACTTCAATCCACTGGTGTTCTATATTCAATAGTGAACAAAGTAGCTTAATTTTATAACAATTACCCGACAAACTATCACCGTAAATAATCACTGACATATTAAATCCTTAGGGTACCGATAATACGGCACAGTTACATAAATCATCACTTTCAAAAGCAGTCATATCACCCTCTTCTAAACCAGGTACTGGAAACAACCTAACCGTAAGTGGTTTATTTAATCGAAAGGCCATCGTACCGGTATCGCGCATTAAAGCAGAAATTTTATCAATTGGTGTGTCTCCAGGAATAGGCACAGTATCTAATCCAATGCCACACACTGCGCTATAGGTTAATAATGAACGTATATCGAAATTCTGTAGTTGGCTACCTTCCGCTAATCCTCTATCTTCGGTTAGAGCTAGCATCAATCCAGAAAAGCCCACCAGCGGAATATGTTTAATGGATTTAAATACACGGGTTAATAATGCAGAGGCTTCAACTGTACCCGATGCACCAAAGTACTCAACGCCTAATAATTCATAGACTTCTGTCATACTTGCACAATCTTTTGAAGGCGCGGCTGAACTGTCTAAACCTGCAAACTTGAAATCTTTATCAAGATGATCGTTTTCAATAACCCTTTTAATTTGATCCACATGGTATTGCAATTGTTGGGACAATGATTTGTAATAACCTGCACTTGCTTGCTGATGATTTAAGACCGGATTGTGATGACTAAATGCTTTCAGTGTTGCCACTAATAAATCAGGGGTTTCTAATCCAATAACAAAACTGTTTTCACTGGATTGATTGCTGTAACCAGCAGGAAAATACGGTATCAAAGGATCACAGTTGAAATTAACAGTGAAGTTAAAATTACCTTCTCCGCGGGGAGTGATCTGGCTGATCTTATTCACTGCTTTGGTCGCTTCTTCAATCAATTGATTATCTAAAACACCATTTTCATCCATCTTTATATTGACGCAGACATTACATAAATCACCAAACTCTTTAATCAACTCTGGTATTAATCCTAATTGATGAGCACTGGTCGCTTCACCGATCGCAAATCGTAATCTTAAACCACTTTGCTGACCATTATTTAACATCTCATTTAAGATACGAAGATCCCGTTGAGCAGAATCTAGATCCGTAGTATCAATATATTCAGCGAATGCATTAGTCACAATACGAATAGATTGAACAATATAACCATTTTGTTTTAAATCATTTGCTAGTGTTTGGCAAAACGAGTTCGCTTTTTGAATGATTTTAGGCCATTTGGTTTGATCAAAGTCTAATCTAACAAAAGTGGTAATTGTTCTAACTTTACATAAATTTTTATCCAATAAAATTTCAGGTAATTGCATATGACATCCTTTTATAATTAATATTCAACATAACATACTCTTTTCGCTTTCGTCACATTGAAGCAAGCACCATATACTTTTTATGGAGTTTATACTGATATAAGCAATATTTTTAGTCCCTTAACTATAATGAAACACCTATAAATTAATTGGAAATAATCAGATAATATATTTGAATCAATATGTTAAATATAAAAATTTATATAAAAGGTGACCTTTTAAAGGATAAAGTTGCGGCCAATACCAAATAATCGATATCACTAACATGTTATTTTATTGCATATAAATGGATTAGGTTAAGCAGGGATTTTAAATGGCAGTATTGATCATGGATAGCCTCAGACGCAGAGTGACTTTGTTATGGCTATTTTTATATTGTTTAACCTTGTTAGTAAGCATCCACTGGCTATGGCAGTACAGTTATCAACAATTACAAATAACTAACCAACAACAGCTAGATAGATTCAGTCGTCATATCGATAGCCAACTCGGCCATTTTTCATTTATTCCTCAGCTATTGTCTCGCCAAGGTATTATTATTAACGCTTTAATGGCTTCTGATAATAGCGCGCAACTTGATTTAACTAATCGACACCTTAATACCATCAACACAATCGTCGGCGCTTCAGATACCTACCTATTAGATAAAGATGGCACTACCATTGCGGCGAGTAATTGGAATAAAAAAAGCACTTTTATAGGCAATAATTTTGCGTTTCGTCCCTACTATCAAGATGCTATTCAAGGCTCTCCTGGACGTTATTTCGCATTAGGGTCAACCTCAGGAAAACGTGGTTACTACTTTTCATATCCTGTTAATTATGCAGCTGAAACGATTGGTGTGGTAGTGATTAAGATGAACTTATCTTTGATAGAAAAAGATTGGGCAGGCAAAGAACAATCCTTTTTGGTGACCGACCTTAATAATGTGGTTTTTATCTCATCTGAAATCAAATGGCTTTACCACAGTTTATCTCCACTCTCAGAGCAGCAAAAAAATGATTTACGAGAAACACGTCGCTACCTTGAGCGTAAAATAGACTATGTACCAATTTCAGGGAATTTAAACACTAACGCCGACCTCCTAAAGTTAGATAATAAAAAATTAGATAATAAAAAGTGGCTACCTACTTATTACCTCTCATTAATTAAAGCCTTTGATGATGAACAATGGAATGTACGCGTGTTAGCGCCTATTACCCCAATCCTGTTCGATATCCTTTTGTTGTTCTTATTGATTACTTTACTGTATATGCTTTTATACCTGACCCTTATTTTAATTAAGCAAAAGCAAACTCGTCATCAGGAACAAGTGCTTGCTGAAATAAAGTCCAAACAAAAGTTAGAATTTACCGTAATGCAGCGTACTTCTGCATTACAAGCTGAAGTAGAGGAGCGACATAAGGCTGAAGCCGCATTAAGATCTACACAAAAAGAATTGATTCAATCTGCTAAGTTAGCCGTATTGGGACAATTGTCTGCCAGTATTAGCCATGAACTTAATAATCCCTTATCGGCTATTCGTACTTATGCTGAAAATGCAGTGCTTTTCCTAGATCGTGATAAGTTAGATCAAGTGAGTAATAACCTAAGCCGTATTACCCACTTAACGGAACGCATGGCAAAAATAAGTTCACAACTTAAATCTTTTGCGAGAAAGTCCAATGGAGAGTTAAAGATAATTGCTTTGCAACCGGTTATTCTCGCCGCCCATGAACTGTTAAAACCACAATTAAAAGCCAATAGAACAGAGCTAACAATGCATTTACCTAAACATTCCATTAAAGTAAAAGCAGAACCTATTCAGTTAGAACAAATTGTTGTTAACCTTCTCTCTAACGCTTTGCAATCGATGCAATACAGCGATCATAAATTGATTGAAATTGAATTAATTGTTGAATCCGATATTGCGAAGATTAAAGTATTAGATCAAGGGACTGGAATCGATGAAGCTCATCTCCCTCACCTTTTTGAACCCTTCTTTACCACCAAAGAAACAGGACTGGGCTTAGGTTTATCAATTTCTCAGCAAATCATCAATAATATGCAAGGTACATTAACGGCTAAAAATAGAGTATCCAGTGGTGCAGAGTTCTGTATCTCACTCCCCGTCAATAATAACAATATAAACACCAAACAATAATTAACACCGTCAGATTAAAGTAACAGAAGTAAATCAAGATTAAGGAAAATGAATGAGCACAGTATTTTTTATTGATGACGAAATAGATATGCGTCTAGCTAACCAACAAACGTTTGCTTTAGCCGATATAGAAGCAGAATTTTATGCAGATGCCGAGTCTGCATTAATTGCAATGAAAGAAACATTACCCTTGGTGGTGATATCGGATATCAGGTTACCCGGTATCTCTGGCTTACAATTATTAAATACCTTAAAACAACGCGATGCCGACTTACCGATCATCTTGATAACAGGGCACGGGGATATTTCTATGGCCGTTGAGGCGATTAGAAATGGTGCCTATGACTTTATCGAAAAACCCTTTGCATCGGATAGATTAATTGAACATACACGCAAAGCCTTAGAGAAACGTCAACTCACACTTGAAAATAGAGAATTAAAAAAAGCCTTACAAAATAAAGAAACATTAGGGCCACGGATCATCGGCAACACTCCCAGCATGCTCACACTCAAGCAAATGGTTAATCGCGTTGCAGATAGCCATGCAGATATATTACTCTATGGTGAAACAGGGACAGGTAAAGAATTAGTAGCTCGCTCCTTGCACGAACAAAGTCAACGTCGTTCCAATAACTTTGTTGCTGTCAACTGTGGTGCGGTACCAGAAAATTTGATTGAAAGTGAATTATACGGACATGAGAAAGGCGCATTTACTGGTGCAGATACACAACGAATAGGTAAATTTGAATATGCACAAGGCGGTACGCTATTCCTTGATGAAATTGAGTCAATGCCAATGCAGGCACAAGTGCGTTTGTTACGAGTATTGCAAGAACGCAGTCTAGAGCGTGTTGGTTCAAATAAAGCTATTGATTTGGATATTCGTATCATAGCGGCTACTAAAGTAAATTTAAAAGAAGCGCCCAACTTTAGACAAGATTTATACTATCGCCTGAATATGGTCACCCTTGATTTACCCCCGTTACGTCATCGCAAAGAAGACATCGCCAAATTGTTTCATCACTTTTTATTAATTGCGGCGGCGCGATATGGTAAAGCTGCTCCTGCGTTACCCGCAAATTCATTACAAGCGTTACTAAGTCATGACTGGCCAGGTAATGTGCGTGAATTACGAAATGCAGCAGAACGTTATATTTTATTAGGTTCCTTATCAGACTTAAATGATGTCAATAATGATGTTAACGCCGGATTAAGTTTAGCTGAGCAGGTAGAAGCCTTTGAAAAAACATTAATCGAACAAGCTTTAAGTATAACCAATGGCAGTATCAAAAATACAATGCATGCACTTAATTTACCGCGTAAAACGCTATACGATAAAATGCAAAAACATGAGATCGAAAAGCAAAATTTTAAAACAGAATAACGGTAACTGTTGACAATGATTAGCGAACTTTACTGGCGAGGAATATAAGTCATAAATAGGTAATTGAATTGGATCTCTTGTTCATAAAAGGTGTTATGTATAAAAAGGTCTGTGCATATAAGATGTTATGCATAAAAGCCTTGGCCATAAAAAAGGTGCTGATGTAAATAAACCACCAGCACCAACTAAAACTTTTTAACTTGTTATGTAGATTAGTGACTGTTTTATAACAGCCACTAATCTAGTTGACTCTCTACTTGGTGACGATTTCAGGTCCCATCATCATATTAGGTAACCAAGTTGAAACCCAAGGTACATAAGTCACAATCATTAAGAATAAGAACATCACCCCTACTAATGGTAACGAGGCTTTGACCACTTTCATCATGGACAGCTTGGCCACCCCTGCCGTTACAAAGAGATTCAAACCAACGGGAGGAGTTATCATCCCTATCTCCATATTTACCACCATCATGATGCCTAAGTGAATCGGGTCAATACCTAATGCAATCGCAATCGGGAACACTAAAGGTGCAACAATAATCAATAAGCCAGAAGGCTCCATAAACTGGCCGCCAATCAATAATAATAGATTAACGACAATTAGGAATTCTATTGGACCTAAACCAGCTGACAACATTGACTCTGTTATCATTTGTGGAATACGCTCTTCAGTTAATACATGTTTAAGAATTAACGCATTAGCAACAATGAACATCAACATGATGGTTAGTTTACCCGCATCATATAACGTCTTGCGCGTATCTTCATGGCAGAATACATGCATCGCTTTAAACCAATATGCTTTGGCTTTTTTCTCTGCTGGTTCCTTATCTGCTAATGGGCCCATATCCTTATAAACAAAGTTTGAAATAATAAAGGCATACACAGCGGCAACAGCAGCAGCTTCAGTCGGTGTAAAAATACCACCATAAATACCACCAAGGATAATAACAATCAGTAATAATCCCCAACCAGCATCTTTTGCAGAATTGAACACTTCGCCCCAACCAACAAAAGGTTGTGCAGGAATGTTCTTATAACGCGCATAAATATAAATGGCGATCATCAGCATTACTCCGGCTAACAGGCCAGGAATAACGCCACCTAAGAACATGCGACCAACGGATACATCGGTTGCAGCTGCATAAACAACCATAACTATTGAAGGTGGAATCAGAATACCTAACGTACCAGCATTACAAATAACCCCTGCAGCAAACTCTTTTGTGTAACCATTTTTGACCATACCAGCAATAACAATACCACCGATTGCCACTACCGTTGCGGGTGAAGATCCAGATAAAGCAGCAAACATCATACAAGCAACAACGGATGCCATGGCTAAACCACCACGTAATGACCCAACCAGTGCAATTGCAAATCGAATAATACGTTTAGCTACACCACCCGTCGCCATAAAGCTAGAAGCAAGAATGAAGAAAGGGATCGCCAATAAAGTATAATGACCAGTAAACGCATTAAGTAATGTTTGTGCGATAGACGCTAGTGATGCGTCAGAATGCACCATCAAAAAGACGATACTTGATGCACCTAACGAAATCGCAATAGGCACGCCGATGATCATCAATGCAATCACCATAATAAAAAGCATTAACATAGCCATTAGTTACTCTCCTTGTTAACATTCGCTTTTTCTGTTTTATTTTTTTTCTCATTGCTTTTGTTGGCAACGCTTTGCTTAATTTGATTGAGTTCAATATTGTCTTGTTCTTGATGAAACTCATCTAGTTGTTCTTCAGCTTCATGACTGGCAATCATACGGTCTAATTTATTAGTCATAATTAACCAAGTGATTTGCAAGAATCTGAACGTCATTAATGCCATACCTAAAGGCAATGCAAAGTAAGGAATAAATCGAGGTAGTCTTTCGTATCGCTCTCCTTCATTAAACCAACCTGAAAGAAACTGTAAGATGTCAGGCATTGGAATATCTTCCGTCTCATACCAAGCTCGGTCAGTAATAAAAGGCACCCAATAATTCCAAGAACCAATTAATAATGAAACAGAAAAGAATAAACAGAAGAATACAGAGACCAAGGCAAATGTCTTTCTTAAACCCTTTGGCGCAATATTGATAACAACATCAACACCAATGTGAAAATGTTTTTTAATGCCATAAGAGGCACCTACTAAGACCATCCAAGCAAACATAAATACAGTTAGCTCAAGTGCCCATAAAATATTGTCGTTAAATACGTAACGTACTACTACATTTGCAAAAGTTAGTAATGTCATTAACCCTAAAAATGCTGCGATTAGGGTTTCTTCCATATAATCAGTCATTTTGCCTATTCGGGTTAAAATTCCCTTTTCCATCTGCCTTACTCCTTTACCTTTAACTTACTGTGCTTTTTATTATTTTTATTAACTTAAGTTATATTGTTAACCTGTACTGTTAATTAAGGCACTGCCTACCTAACAATGGTAAACAGTGCTTAAACAGTTAATATTATTGGTTAGCGGCTTGAGCAGCTTCAAGTAAGTCACTACCGATATCTTTTTCAAACTTTTTCCAAACAGGTTTAAGAGCAGTAACCCATTCACCACGTTGCTCAGGTGTTAGAGTACGTACTACGCCACCGGCTTTGATGATATTTTGTTTATTAGCTTCATTCACCATAGTTGACTCAGCATTTCTCACTTCAGTCACTTCTTTTAAAATGGTGCCTAACTGAGTACGAATATCGTCAGGTAGGTTGTCCCACCAATCGCCAGATGTCACAACTAAGTAGTCTAAAATACCGTGATTCGTTTCTGTAACGCCATCTTGAACTTCAAAGAATTTTTTACCGTAAGTGTTAGACCACGTATTTTCCTGACCATCGATAACTTTAGTTTGCAAACCACCGTAAACTTCTTTAAAAGACATTTTTTGAGGATTCGCACCTAGTTGTTCAAATTGTGCCACTAACACATCAGAAGCTTGTACACGGAACTTAAGCCCTTTAGCATCACTTGGTAATAACAAAGGTTTATTCGCCGACATTTGTTTCATACCGTTATGCCAAAACTCTAAGCCTTTAAGGCCACGACGATTCATCGCATTTTTTAACTTATCGCCCGCTTCAGAGTTCTGAAATCTATCAACAGCAGCAACATCGTCGAATAAAAACGGCAAATCAAAGAGTCGATATTTCTTAGTGATTTTTTCAAACTTAGATAAAGAAGGAGCGGCTAATTGTACATCTCCATTTAACAGCGCTTCTAATACTTGGTTATCATCGTAAAGTGTTGAGTTAGGGAAAACTTGCATACAAGCTTTACCATTCATTTCTGCATTCACTCGTTGCTCTAATAATGAAGCAGCTACGCCCTTAGGATGCTTGTCAGAGTTAGTAACATGACTAAACTTGATCACCATTTCTCCTTCATCACAATTAGCATAAGCATTAACACTACTTAAAAGTGCAGCACTACATAGAGAAATAACGGTTAATTTTTTAAACATTTTGAGCTCCTATATCCATATTGGTACGCAACAATGCGCTGTTTTTAAAATATGTAAAACGACTGAGTCATTACATAAAGCATATATAGCAAGTGCCGAGCCAATGTTACCAATTTGTTGCAAACTCAGTGATAGCAAGCGATGTATGTTAAAGAAGTGTTTCTTAAAAGGTTTAATAAAAAACAAATGGGCGGGATCCTACCCATTATAATTTGCTATATGTGTCAGTAACCGCCCTTTTAAATATCTAACTTACTCGTAGCCAATGTTATGCACAATATTATGTAATTATAGAAGACGCTGGGCGCACCAATTTTAGTGTTGAAAGAGTAATAATATTGAGGGGTATAGGACAGGCAAGCTTTAGCTAGATACAGGTTAAATTTGTATTAGTATTATAAAAAAGGTTTATAAGAGAAAGGTCTAATAACAGAAAGGTTCTGTGTTAAAAGAGTGGCATTAAATAGCAAAAACAAAAAAGGTCACCTGAGTGACCTTTTGTTATTAATATTATACCTTGTACTTCATAGTTTGTAGATACAAGATTCTAATGTCTGATTTAGCTTAGTTTTTAATTAGTTTTAAGTTTATTTAGCTTATTTAGTTTTACGGCGCGACACACCAGCAAATCCTAATAACGCCAAACCTAAAACAGCAAAAGTAGAGGGTTCAGGGATAGCAGTCGCCGTAAAATCAAGGTTACTAATCGCTCCTGAACCGTTAAGATGTATCTCAACAGAGTAAACGTCAGCAATATCAAAGATTAAACGGTCCCAAGTATTATCTCCACCCGTTCCGAGTGTATTAAATTGACCAGGGTTAATTTCAACACCATTTAAACCATATAAGTGGATAGCATTATTTTGTGTCGCTTCTTCTTTTTCAGTATCAAAAAAATCTAAGCTGTTTAGTGTCACACTATTTTCAAAATCAATACTAAAAAAACCACTTGGACGCTTTCCTTCATCATCTGGATTAGCACAAGAAGTTGCATTACAAGACGCTTCATTTTCATGAATGATTAATACATTTCCCGGGTTAGCGATGCCCAAATTAAGTTGGTTAATTTGATTAACATTAATAAATGGAGATTGTAAATCAGGATCTAGCGTATTAAGTAGTGATGTATCAAACGCTACAGCTACATTATCTGTATTTCTGGCGACGTTAGTACCGTTAAAAGTCACGCCATATTGGGCGCTATACTGACTATTAACAATGTCTCCGTTGCTTAAATCATCAAATGTAATCGTCGTTGCCGATGCAAGTGGCATCATGGCAGCAGAAAGGGTTAGTGCAATCCAGTGCGTTAATTTCATAGTTATTCCTTAACTTTTAAATTATTTATTTACTTATTTCTTTAAGTATTTATTTTCGTTGAACTGTAGTTACAAATTTATAACAATACTTATTGCTTTATTTACTGCTTCACTAATTACATTAATGAATTCGTTAACAAGCAATCAACCTTATATAATATTTGATTTTCAATTCGAATTTTTACTATTGGATAGTAACAAAAATTAACAGTCATTAATTAATGTAAATAATATAAATATACTAATTAAGTATAAGAAAACTACCTAAAAGGTATACATTAAGACAATGTATTTAATATTGACGTTGATCATTCAAAGAAAAAGTATCACTTAATAAAATAGTAACTAAACTGCACCGTATTAAAATCGGGTGAAGTTTAGCAAATAAATAGTAAATGCTCAGAGTTAAGCTATTTATGCTTAGCTCAATAGGAAAAGCGGGATTTAGTCGTTTAAATGAGCATTTTTCAACGAACAAATAGGCTTAAATAGCAACGCTCTGACTAGTTCCAGAAAATAAACGTTTTGCTTTTAATAGTGCACCAAATACAACTGAGCTAAATGCATCAGCGACAGAAATATCCACATCAGGGAAACGCTGTGTGAGTGCTTGTTGAACTAAAGGAGATAACCCCATGCCACCCGTTAAATAGATTATTTCAGGTGTTTTTTGTGCTTGTTTTATTGTGTCATCAATCATCACAAACATTTTATCAAGCCAATTATCCATAGTTTCAGCAACTTGTTCGCGCTCTATATCTAAATGCAATGTACTCTCAATAAACGATAATGATAATTGTGTTTGTTGTTTATCACTCAGTTTTATTTTAGACAACTCTATTGCATGCATTAATTGATGCGTCAGTCGTTGTTTTTGTACTCGTTGCAAGCGCATTAAAGGCAATGGGTCTTGGCTTTGATAAATATATTCAGCGATTGATTTGCTTCGTGTTGGTGAGTAAAAGTCACTCATCAATGGAATATTATCAATGTCATAAACCCCAGAGAACAACATATTAGGGATCGCTTTTCCATTATCAGTGCGTCCACCTCGTCCAAATAGAGGCGAAACAATGCCACTAGCTAATAATTTATCGCAAACAATTCCACCTTGGCGAATACCTTGTGTTGAATGAATATCTTCGTCACGATCTAGTTTTTCAGCATTTTCCTGACTTAATAAACAGAAGGTAACATCGGATGTACCGCCGCCGAGATCCACCACCATCGCTTGTGTAGGCTTCTGTATTTTCTGTTCAAAGTGATAAGCAGCAGCCAAAGGTTCATGAATAAATTCAACTTCTACAAATCCGACTTTATTTGCGGCACGCAACATTAAAGCTTCGGCTTGCTTATTGCCTAACTCGCCCATGGTGGAGTGATAATTCACAGGACGCGCAATGACAACTTTATTAATACTTATATCGAGTTGTTTCTCTGCGCATTTTTTTAAATAGGAAAGAAATCGTACCACTAAAGTTTCAAAGCTATCTAGTAAACGTTTCGGTATCTTAGCCCCTAAGAAGTTCTTCGGGCTATTCACATAACGCCCTTCATGCGGAGTTTGTAAAAAAGCATTAAAGCCCTGCTCCCCAAATAAAATTTCGCCCGCAGCTAACATTTCGTTGAGTGTTTGTTCATTTGCTTTAGCATCATGGCTATCAGCGCCAGACTCATCATGTGCAAGATAAATAGCAGAACGTATTTTGTAAGGATTGTCACTGTTTTCATCGACAACGATCAAGGTAGGTTGATCGTTAACAAGTGCGGCTACGGCACAATTACTTGTCCCAAAATCAATTCCAATAAAATCAGATGGCATTATATTTCCTAGTCATGCAAAAAATGAAAAGACGCGATTCTACAGTAGGCAATTATAAATTTATACCCGTTATCTGTTCATATTCAGGTCAATAAAAGCAGCACACTCCTACTTGCTTATTTTTTCATCTTGATTAGCAACAAATTAATATTCAAATATCAAATGAGTTAATTTAATAGTACTTGTTTACACCTATCTAATTAAAAATGACTCCCTAAAATTTTTCTTTTAAAACGTTTCATGAAAATAAATATTTACAGTAAGACTTAAAGATGTAAAATAAATACATCTTTAAGTCTTATAGGTTTTTATATGCATATTACGCGTTATACCGACTATTCATTACGTGTCTTGATTTATCTAGCAATCCATCAAGAGCAATTAGCGACCATTAGCGAAATAGCCAACAGCTACGGTATTTCAAAAAACCATTTGATGAAAATTGTGCAACAACTTAATCAACAGGGTTATTTATTAGCAACGCGTGGAAAAAATGGCGGCATAAAATTAAATCGCCCTGCTGAGCAAATCAACATTGGGCAATTAGTACGTGAAATAGAAGACAAAAATAAACTAGTGGAGTGTTTTGGGACTGACAACCAATGTGTGATAACACCAAGTTGCCAATTGAAAAATATTTTTGCAGAAGCACAAGAGAACTTTTTTTCTACCTTAGATGCTTATACATTGAGTGACCTTGTAGGACCAAAACAACAAGGAAAGTTAGCTGATCTGTTAGCAATTAAAGTTATCTAAGACTATTTAAAGCTGTCTAGCGAGTTTGAAAAGTTATTAACTCTCAATCAATAAATTACAATTAACAAGAAAATACTAACGGTGATATACCATGATTAAAATAACAGATCCAAATGATAATAGCCGTGCGGCTAATCAACCCATTGCTTTTCTGGAATTTGCATTTCGTCCTTTATTTTTATTTGCAGCCATATTTAGCATGATCAGCTTACTTGTTTGGAATGGAATATTAACCGGTAATCTAAACATTAGGTTATTTGGAGGTAGTCTTTGGTGGCATATGCATGAAATGTTATTTGCCTTCGCGACCACGGTTATTGTTGGGTTCCTGTTAACCGCAGTGCAAAATTGGAGTGGTGTACGCAGTTTGCATGGTAAAGGGTTAGGTGCTCTAGTCATTTTATGGTTATTAGCGCGTATTGCATTCTTTTTCCCAGATCAATTACCGCACACATTAATTATTACCCTAGATGCCTTATTTTTACCATTATCTGCCTTAGCTTTAGCGATACCTATCGTTAAAACGAAATTGTGGCGGAATTTAATGTTTATTCCTATTTTACTGATCATGGCCATTACTAACCTGATCACACATTACAGTGCCATCACTAACAATCCAATACTGATGGGACAGGCTGCTACCTTTATGGTGTTATTAATTACCTTAGTGATGTGTATTATGGGCGGTAGAGTCTTCCCTATGTTCACTGCCAATGGAACAAAAACCCCGCGTGTAGATGCACTGCCCTTATTGGAAAAATTATCACTGATTAGCATACTAATTACCATTTTCGTTGCTGCATTAGCAACATCAACATTGATTGATGTCCCTGGTCTATTGGTTGCAGTGTTATTTATTACCACCAGCGTCATACATGCAATACGTGTATTCCGTTGGAAGTTTTCAGTGACCTTATCAACTCCCTTAGTATGGTCACTCCATATTAGTTATTGGTGTATCGTGATTGGACTCTTAATGTTTGGTTTATCACAAATCACCTACCTAGTTAGTCATTCTCAAGCTATCCATACGCTTACTATCGGCGCAATGGCAACAATGATTTTGAGCATGATCTCTCGCGTTTCGCTAGGTCATACGGGACGAATAATCGCAGTTGGAAAAACCATGAGTATCGCATTTATCGCGATCATATTAGCCTTTGTAGTACGCGTATTTGGACTGTACTTTATTGCCAACTATAGCCACGTGCTATCACTTACCGTGGCTTTATGGATAGTTGGTTTTGGCTGTTTTGTTGTCATTTACACACCTATTCTATTGCGCCCTAAAGCACGTTAGATCAGGACTTATAAGGTAAGAAGCACACCTTAAGTTGTTTCAACTAAATAAAATTTAAACAAACTGGAGATAAAATATGAGTTGTTGTGGTGGATGTGGCGGTTCGGGTCATGAAGAAGATAAAAAGAAACAAGAAGAACAACAAGAAAAGCAAGATAAAGAATAACTACTATCATTTTTAGCGTTATTTTCTTATTAAAAATCTGCTAAGCATAATGTTGTCAATATGTGTTTAGCTGGTTTTATCTCACTCTATTCTCTTCAATTTTTGTATTCTCAAGCTCATGTTTACTCACCTCATAACAGAACACTAAATCACTTCTAATGAAAAGCTGAGTTTGAATTGTCCTCACAATAGTTTTAATTGTCTTCACAGTAGCTTTAATCGTTTTCAAAGTAGTTTTAATAGCCTTCACTCTGTTTTTGATGGTATTTACTCATCACCGCGACGACTAATTCAACTTTACTAGCACCTTCTCAGTGCGATTAATCAATGTTTTTCTTTTTTGGTGCAATTACTCGGTAATAAAACCAGTAATGATGCTTATAAAAAACAGCAAGTAATTGATAATAATTACATTTCTACTCTTGGCACCTATCCTGCTATATCCAATCTGCTATAACGAAATAACATAATGCGTTAAATAGCCAATAACGAATGTAGATAATACGGACATTAATAATCAAGTCTAAATTACCCGTTGGTATTAAAAAAATAACAATGAATATTAAAAAAATACAAATGGATATTTATACTTGGTTAGACAGCTAATCACCTTAGCGACTGCATACCGATTAATGAAGATAGTGAATAAATTGTAAGGGCTCAATGGTAAGACATTAAGCAACATCCATACAATGACATTTACATATTAAATAATAACGACGTTTATAAAGCCTTGAGCATTAAAGTATATTAATACGCGTTGTTTGGTCAAATTAAGGAGGAATTCATGAGCATTTTAAATAATATCGATAACGTCACAAACCATAATAATAACAATAACGCTATCAACAACACTGATACAACCTTCAGCAGTCCGAGTTATTCATCTACCAAATTAGCAAACCTTACAATAAAAAAAGGTGAATTTATATCACTAATAGGCCACTCAGATTGTGATTCATCGATATTAAACACCCTAATTAAACATGGCTCGATAACGAGTTACAACCCATTATTAATAGATAACAAAACTTACA
Source organism: Vibrio sp. 2-Bac 85 (assembly GCF_037546705.1). Taxonomy (NCBI): domain Bacteria; kingdom Pseudomonadati; phylum Pseudomonadota; class Gammaproteobacteria; order Vibrionales; family Vibrionaceae; genus Vibrio; species Vibrio sp. 2-Bac 85. The sequence continues at coordinate 86,548 of NZ_JALAAB010000002.1, forward strand.
ACCCTGATTACGATATGACATTTGAAACAGCTTTTGTTCCTAGTACAAAGCTTCCGGTAATACTTGATCAACAATCTTTATTACCTTGGTTAACCGCTTATCAGAATGTTGAATTAGCCGTTGAACAAGTATTTGCCAATTCCATGAAAAAATCAGAGAAAAAACAATGGATAAAATACAACTTTACTGTGGTGAGAATGCAGCATGCCATGCATAAACGTCCAAATGAACTGTCTGAGGAGATGAAACAACGCGTTGCAATTGCACATGCATTGTCTATGCAACCTAAAGTCTTAATAATGAATGAGCCTTTTTCATGTTTAGATGCGATAACCAAAGCCGATATGCAGAATGCTTTAATGGATATACATAAAACAGTTAATAACTCGATGATATTGATTACTCAGGATATTGATCAAGCATTATTATTATCTGATAAAATCATAGTCATCTCGGACGAACAAAGTGCATCCATTGGTGAATCAGTGATAGTGGACTTACCACGCCCTCGCGAACGAATGAGTTTATCTGAAAATGTACACTTTAAACGCCTTAAGTCTGAGTTGTTAGATTTCTTATATCAGAAAAAATACAAGCTAAACTCTGTACGTCACAAAGTCATTAATACAAGCAATCAATCAATGACTGCTTGATGGTTATTTAAGCACAGATTAAGCTTCCGATACCCGTAGATCACTTTGCATGTCAGTTTCCTTTACGTGCGGATTTCAAAGGCGATCTACTTTTTCTTAAGACGATCTAAACGGACTTAAGGTGAATACAACTACCTGACGTACAAAGCAATAGATATGAAATGGCTGAATGAGCCCATTAAAACAAACAAGTGCCAGATACCATGCGCGTGTTTTAACTTATCAAAGTCATCCAATACATAAAACACAATACCCACTGTATAAGCTATCCCCCCTACCGTTAACCAAGTAATGCCAGGCCCTGGAATAGCATTTTGCAAACTACTGTATTTAAAAACACATATCCATCCCATGGCTAAATAGATAATGATTTGCAACCACTCTATACGTTTCACAATCAATACATCAATGACCAAACCAATGACAGCAAGTCCCCAGACTAACCCTAACATCAACATGCCTCCATCACCTTCTAAAGAGAGCAACATATAAGGTGTGTAGGTACCTGCAATTAGCAGATAAATTGAAACATGGTCTAACTCTTGGAATATTTTTTTTAGCTTAACGCTTTGTAAACTATGGTACAGAGTAGACATGGTATAAAGCATAATTAAGGTTAACCCAAATACAACATAACTCACCACTATGCGCCAATGCGCTTGTTCAAAAGCGATGGTTAACAAGGACCCGAAACCGACTAATGCTAATATAGCCCCAACAAGGTGAGTGATACTGTTTAACTTTTCTCCATAGTACATAAATACGGTTCCTTGCTGAATAAAATTTCAATAATAACAACAGCAACAACAGTTAAGTCTCTCAATAATAAGGGTATAATCTCTGAACTTACTCATTGAATTCAAGATTGCTGTACTATTGTTTGTATTATCAGTTGTACTATCAAGAGAACAGACAAATATATTGCTAGCAAATTCAGTTTACTCTGTTTTTAAGCATCTAAGAGGAAAATACATGTCACCAAATACATTCTACCCGATCGGACAAGCAGGAGTTGCTTGGTCTGTTAATGAAAAACAGCAATGGGCAAATAGTTGTGTAAAATCTCGTTCTTATCAACAACAAGTTGTCACTTTATTAAAGCAATTCTCCACTGACTTTGAACTTGTGCAATACGGTGCATTAACAATTGATCCTGACAGTTATCCTTTGTATGCACTCACTAATAAACAATGGCATAACAACAAGCCAATTATTTTAGTGACGGGAGGAGTACATGGTTATGAAACCAGTGGTGTTCATGGTGCGATACAATTTTTACAAAGCATTGCGAGCGACTATACCGACCATTTTAATATCGTGGTGTTACCCTGTGTCAGCCCATGGGGTTACGAACACATTGTTCGCTGGAACCCCTACGCAATCGATCCTAATCGTTCGTTTGTAAGCAATAGCCCAAGTGAAGAAGCCAGTAATGCCATGCAATATATTGCACAGTTACAGGGTGAAATACTGCTCCACATTGATTTGCATGAAACAACAGATTCAGATGAAAGTGAATTTAGACCCGCTTTAGCAGCGCGAGATGGTGAAGATTATATAGCCGGTACCATTCCCGATGGTTTTTATTTAGTCGGCGATTCAGCTAACAAACAAATTGATTTTCAAGCGGCCATTATTGAAGCTGTTAAACAAGTAACACATATTGCACCTGCCGACGAGCAAGGTGAGATCATAGGTTCTAAAGCCGAAGCTGAAGGTGTTATCTATTATCCTGTTAAACAATTAGGATTATGTGGTGGTATCACGAATGCCCGATATACAACCACCACTGAAGTTTACCCTGACAGTGAGAAAGCAACTGCTCAAGATTGTAATAACGCTCAAGTAGCCGCAATAAAAGCTGCTTTAGACTTTGTACTTACATCTGTTAACAATACTTAAATTAAATGCTGATAGAAAATAGCAGAGCAGGCTGAAGATAATATTGAACCTATGATGGGTTATTGGTTCAATATTTTAACGCAAACAGCCATACAAAATTTAGTGTTTACCTAGTTTGCTTACAGCGAATAAAGTTTAATTATTGAACAGTTGAAAGTATGGCTCATTTGAACCATAATGATAGGACCATATGGTCTAAAGGAGGTTTTTATGGCAATGGCTGAATTGAAAAGTTTCAAACCCAAACAAACCTATAAGAAAAATTTTTGGTTTACGCTTGGTATTGAAGATGCGAATACAGTGCGTACTGACGCAGTGCATAAAGGCTTTAAACCCAAAGTTTATAGAAACATTATCAAGCGAACTAATTTATCTCAAAACGAGTTCCATCACGTCACGCATATTCCACTTAGCACCATAAAACGTAGATTAAAAAATGACGAGCGTTTCAACACACAAGAAAGTGATGCGATGTATAGACTGGCGATGCTAATAAAGTTAGCAACCGACTTGTTCAATGATGAAGATCGCGCACTGCAATGGATGCGAGAAAGTGTTTATGGGCTAGGAGGAAAAAGACCCTTAGATATGGTATCAACAACCGTTGATTTTGAAATAGTAAAAGATCTTATTGGTCGAGTTGAACACGGCGTATTCTCTTAATGAAAATGTACCGGCTTACTCAAAAAAGACACGCCGAGACACCTTTTAACCCAACCGGCGCAAAGTTATTTGGAGGCAGGTGGAATTCAAAAGGAACAGAGGCGCTGTATTTTTCTGAATCAGAATCACTATGTTCCCTTGAAGTATTTGTTCATGTTAATAACGAACCCAGCATGATAGAGCAATATAATTTATACCTTATTGACATGCCAGATGAGTTGATAGCCAAATTAGACCATGAAGATTTACCTACAACATGGCGAGCCATACCTGCCAGTGAAAGTACGCAGGAAATTGGCGATCAGTTTCTAAATGATCCCGAACCTGAATATGCCGCATTACAAGTTCCCTCAACTATATCCCCAAGGGATAAGAACTACGTTATCAATCCGAATCACCCTAAAATACAAGAAGTGCTAGAAGATTACGAACAATTAGACTTTTCATTTGACCCAAGAATATTTAAGTGACGTATCCCCGTATGACTAATAAAAAACCGTATGACTAATAACAACCCGACGACTTATAAAATAATGGCAAGCGCCCTCTCCAGTTAAACAGACAAAGCACTTGAGCAGATAATTACTCGAGCCATATTCATATGGGTGAATATCTAATTAATAGTAGTAATAACTTCCGTTATTCCAACAATCAACATTTGCATACCTATCACAGCAAGAATTAATCCCATTAATCGAGTGACAATGCTAAGCCCGCTTTTCCCAATAACGCTTAAAATACGAGAGCTGAAAATAAAGCACAAAAAAGTAATTATACATAACACGGCAAAGACGGACATAGTCAATAATATGCCAGTTAATCCACCTGATGAAGAGTAATTCATTGCGGTTGCAATAGTGCCAGGTCCAGCGAGTAGAGGAACCGCTAAAGGTGATACAGCTATATCAGCTTCATCATTGTTTTCGGCTGAATGCAGTTTGGAACCATGTCCATTAAGCATATGATACCCGACAAGAAAGACTAAAATACCCCCTGTTATTCTCAATGCAGAAATAGTAATACCGAATAAGTGAAAAATTGCTTTTCCAAGTAAAGCAAAAGATAAAATCACAATAAAAGTGATAATAAGTGCCTTAGCTGCAATTTTGATTTGTTCAGCTTTTGGCTTATCGCCCGCCAAACCTGCAAAAGCAGCAGTATTAGCGATGGGGTTCATGATGGCAAAAAATCCTAAAAATACCGTGATTGCTTGTGTATATAAATCATTCATTTAATGATGATCCTTTAATAAACTATGTAAATATCAATGTGACGCCCAACGAGAACACTAACTCTAAAAAAGCTTTATCATCAAGTTAACTAACTCATAAATGACTAAAACAATGAGTTAATTGACTCATAAAACAACCATTTAACAGCACAAATAACCCATGATACGACTATTTTATCTGATTTATAACGTACCTAAGACACAAAAACGCAGTTAAGAATACAAGCATCGAGGCTGAAAGTTATAATAACTGAGGATAACTGAAATTATCTTCCATTCTAGAAGTATCAAAAAAACTTAAGTGTTAAAAGTAGAGTGAAGTATGACAAGTCCGAGATGGTTTAACAATTATTTGTACTTTTATTGTTTTAAGCTTCCATTATTTTGAACGTCTGCTGTTTTTAAATTATAGTACTGTGATTTATTAAATGACTGTATTTCGAAATCAGTTAAATTACGCCACTTACCCACTGCAACATCCAATGTCACACCACCAATTTGTTCACGATGTAATGATTGAACACGATTACCAATCACAGCAAACATTCGTTTAACTTGATGAAACTTACCTTCGGTAAGGGTCAGTAAAACTTCACGTTCGCTAATGATCTGTAATGAAGCAGGTAACGTTAGTTGCTTTTCGCCTTGTAGCTGAATTCCCTGTTCAAATTGAACGATTGCTTGCTGCGTGATTGGTCGGGACAACTCGACGCGATAGACTTTTTTACAACCATTATTTGGCAAGGTGATATTAAAAGTCCACCGTCCATCATCGGTGATCAATATTAATCCCGTTGTATCTGCATCTAAACGCCCAGCAATATGTAATTCCGATAGTTGTTCAACCTGAGCATCATTATAAATACCTGAACCTGAGACATTATCAAAGCCGGTAATATTGTTAGGGTCAGTAACATTTTTAAGTAATAAATTAAGCGCAGAGGGATAGCATTCATCGACATTAGAACAAATAGTCTTGGCGGGTTTGTGCATTAATAAATAGCGAAAAGGACGCAGTGTTAAGACTTCGCCGTGAAATTTAATAGTATTGTTCTCATGTACTTGTGTTGCAACTTTCTTTATCACTACATCATTTACTGTGATATCGCCGGATTCGATGAATGCTAAAGCTTGGAGTTTTGTTAATCGTGTACTTTTACAAATAAATTTATCTAAACGCATTACGTTACCGAATTAAATAGTTAGGCATGAAGGTTTATGAAGACAGAATGATCAGCTAAATATTTAAATACATAAACCTAGCTTGGAAAATATCTAGCTTAACGCATGAGTGCTAGCAAACTCTAACATTCAGTGAACGCAGAATTAAACAGATATTTTACCTTGAAGGTATAGTACAGCATGGCCAGATACGCATACACGTTGATTTTTTAGTTCACAGATTAATACACCTCCGCGTGCAGATGCTTGGAATGCATGAAGCTTATTTTTATTTAATACTTTAGCCCAGTAAGGGGCTAACCCTGCATGTATAGAACCCGTTACAGGATCTTCATCCCCTCCATTAGCAGGCCAAAAATATCGAGATACAAAATCATAATGCGTTGCAAGGTAAGCTGGATTGTCAGTGACATGAGTATTTAAATCAATATCTACGCCTTGAACACTCGCTTGAGCAATAGATACAGCAATGTTTTCGGTGTGATTTTTACTTTTACCTTCAATAACATTATTAATATCAACATCAGAGAGCCTTGACGCATCACTTGCTGTCACCACTAAGTCATAGGGGGCGAGTGTTTTTAATAAATGTGCTTGGTAAGTAACATTAAGTACATCTTGCACACTATTAAAAATAGCAAAATAGGCTTGTCTATTTTTCAACACTTGCAGCGGTTTGATAGATAAACCATCAAGTAACGCAGGTGGTACCTCATTAACTTGTTCTGGATTTTGATTAGGAAAATCCATTTCAATACGATTATCATTTAATTGATTAACGGTTAATGAGCCAACTTCTAAGGTTGTAAATTCAATCTCACCTTTCACATCATAATGGTTATAAAGAACGAATGAAGAAGCTAAGGTTGCATGCCCGCAGAAGTCAATTTCAGTAAGTGGAGAAAACCAACGTATTGCAAATTTATTAAGGGTAATTTTTTTGATAAAAGCGGTTTCTGAAAGGTTATTTTCATAGGCAATATTTTGCATTAATTCATCTGAGATCCAAGAATGCAAAGGAACAACCGCAGCGGAATTACCTCTAAACTGAGTATCCGTAAAGGCATCTACCACAAATATAGACAATTCCATTTATTCCCCTTTTATGCGCATCCATTAACTACATTTTTTGACAGTATTTTTTACAAAAATGAAAGCATGCTGAATTGAAAGGTAAAAATGCCCAATCATTAAATTAAGCATCATTCATAATTAAAGTAACATTCATAATTAAAGTAACGTTACTTTGGTTCATATTTAAATCAGAACATGAAAGTTAAGTGATCATTGTTAATAAATTTTCTTATAACAATGATCACTAACTCAGTTGTTAAACCAACTCTATCAAGAATTTGAACAGCTATTTAACGGAATTGATATTAACACTCTAATGATAAGTGCTTAGCTTTATCCGCGATAGTAACTCTGTGCAATAAACGGCATTTTTTCTACTTTCATGGCTAATTTTTTGCCACGAACCTCAGCAAAGACTTCGGTGCCTATAGCAGCATATTCAATAGCTACATACCCCATCGCCACAGGCATCCCTTTCGACGGACCAAAGGTGCCACTCGTTACTACACCAATTTCGTTATTATCAGCATCGAATAGTTGAGCACCTTCACGAACAGGCGCTTTAGAAATGCCAATTAAACCAATACGTTTACGTGAAACATTCTTAGTGGCGATTTGTTCAAGAATGATATCACTACCAATAAATCCGCCCGCACGAATACCATCTGCACGGCGCGCTTTACTCACTCCCCATAATAAACTCGCTTCCACAGGCGTTGTTGTTTCGTCTAAATCATGACCGTACAAACATAAACCACACTCTAAACGTAATGAATCACGAGCACCTAAACCGATCCATTCCACGGCTTCATCTGATAACAACTCACGCGCTAACTGTTCGGCTTGTGCTGCAGGTACCGATATTTCAAATCCATCTTCGCCTGTGTAACCAGATCGGCTCACATAACATTCAACGCCAACTAGCTGTACTTTCTCTGCATCCATAAACACCATGTCATTAACACTTGGGTTTAAAACAGCTAAAACTTCTACTGCCTTTGGTCCTTGAAGTGCGAGTAAGGCTCTATCTTCGATAATTTCTAACTCAACATCAGCAGGTAAATTTGCTTTCAAATGCGCAATATCTTGTGTTTTACAAGCGGCATTAACTACAACAAATAAATGGTCGTCAAAATTAGTGACCATTAAATCGTCGCTAATTCCACCTTGTTCATTGGTAAAAAAAGCATAACGCTGTTTACCCGCGGGTAAATCTATAATATCAACGGGTACCAAAGCTTCTATCGCTGCGGCCGCGTTAGCACCTTTTAAACGTAATTGGCCCATATGGGAAACATCAAATAAACCCGCCGCTTGGCGACAATGTAAATGCTCTTTTTTTACACCTAATGCGTATTGCACTGGCATATCATAACCAGCAAAAGGCACCATTTTTGCCCCCATTTCAATATGTAAAGCATGAAGAGGTGTAACTAATAATTGTTCTGACATTGTTTGTACTCCAAAGGCTGTGATTTATTAAACGTCATTTACGTTTAGCTAGTAAATAATAGTGATTACAAGGTCGTACTTTTAAGGTAGTACTTTTGTGATTCTGCTTTTAAGGTTTTAAATTTAAGGCTTTCACTTTAAGGTGTAGCTTTTCAAATTAAGAGTCATAGACTCGTATGCTCTCTGTGAAATACGTTAAGAAGCCGTAACCCATAGAATGCTTGCATCCTCTTCACTCACCGAGATCAACATGTGTCCCATATTGGCATCGTAATAAACAGAATCGCCTTCACTTAAATTAACCGGTTCATAGTATTCAGAGAAAAAAGTAATTTCTCCGCTTAATACTAATAAAAACTCTTCTCCATCGTGGCGTATCCAATCGGCATAAGCATCAAAGCTACGTGCGCGGATCAGCGATTTAAAAGGCATCATTTTTTTATTGGTTAATTGTGTTGCTAATAACTCATGTTCATAGGTAGAAGTAGGATGAGGTTTTCCTAACTCGTTACGCGTAATATCACGTCGACCAGTTGTACTGACTTGTTTCGGCGCAGCAAACAGTTGTGGAATATCAATTTGTAAACCACTAGTCAGTTTTTGCATCGCTTGAAACGTCGGTGATATTTGTTCATTCTCAATTTTGGATAACGTCGAACGCGCTAAGCCGGTTTTTTGACTTGCTTCTTCCAACGTTAAACCTAAAGTTCGGCGGATCTGTTTTAAGCGTTCACCCAATTTAATCGGTGCAATCTTCTGTTCATGCTGATCGCTGGTAATGGTCATTGATGGATAAATATCTTGTTGTTGCTGATCAGTCATTACTACTCTCCTATTAATAAACACTATATTAACGAACCAAAATAAAAGCGCACCATAAAATAAAGATCTACATCACACTCCTGAAATAATGTTTCCTTTTGGAAACTTTTGCTCAACTTTGAGAGAATAATTCCTTATAATAATCTCCACTTGTTATTGCTTTGTTAACACTACGCACTATAAAGCCTATAGATTCAGTGCAGTTTGATGTTAATTAATTGTGTTCACACACAGTGAAACAATTCCCTTATCGGAAACTTTAAAGGTGATTAACGCGAATTTTGGCTAAATAGAATGTTAATAAGGTAATAGAAATAGATTTTATGAGTGTTATGCTGAGTGAGCGTAACACTCAGTCTCGATATCATTTACTAGCGAAGGATTTAACTATGGAAAGTGCATTAAAGTTCACAGAGTCACACGAATGGGTATTAGACAACGGTGACGGTACCGTTACTATGGGGATTTCAAACCAAGCACAACAATTATTAGGTGATGTGGTATTTGTTGATTTACCTGATGTAGGCGATGCAACTGAAGCAGGAGAAGCTTTCTCTTTAGTTGAATCAGTTAAAGCCGCTTCTGACCTTTATGCACCTGTTACTGGTGAAGTTGTTGAAATCAATGAAGAACTAGAAGGTAGCCCAGAATTAATTAACGAATCACCTTATTCTGCGGGTTGGATAGTTAAAATTAAACTAGATGACGCAAGTGAGCTTGATAACTTGATGTCTAGTGAAGATTATCACGCAGCAAACGAAGAATAAGCAATTTACTTTTGTATAACTTTGTTTAGTTAATTTATTTACTTAGTTAATTTAACTTAGCTTTTATATGAAGTTAGAACAAAGGTTCAATAATATCTGGGGCGACTTCATAGGAAATCGCCTTTCTTTTATAAGTTCTTCAAGCTCGTTCTGAGCTGACTGACTTATCAAGACAAAAACATACGACACACACTTTTCTGTAACTGCGACTGTTTAGGATGAATATGACTGCTCATACATTACTCGATTTATTAAGTGACCAACAAGAATTTGCAACGCGTCACAACGGCCCTAACCCTGCACAACAACAAATCATGTTAGATACCATTGGTGCAACCAACTTAGATCAATTAATTAACCAGACTGTACCCGCTGCTATTCGCCTTCCAGAAAAGTTAAATCTCGCTGAACCACAAAGTGAGTCTGATATGTTGGCGTCGTTAAAAACTATTGCTGAAAAGAACGTAGTTAACCGTAGCTTTATTGGCCAAGGTTATTACAACACATTCACGCCAAACGTTATTCTACGTAACGTCTTAGAAAATCCAGGTTGGTACACTGCTTATACGCCTTATCAGCCAGAAATCTCACAGGGTCGTTTAGAGTCTTTATTAAACTATCAGCAAGCGGTGATGGATTTAACGGCGATGGATTTAGCCAATGCGTCGTTATTAGATGAAGCAACTGCAGCTGCAGAATCAATGACATTGTGTAAGCGTGCGAGTAAAAGCAAAAGTAACGCCTTCTTTGTGTGTAATGAACTACACCCACAAACAGTTGATGTGATTCGTACACGTGCAGAATATATCGGCATTGATATCATTACCGGTACGGCCCAAGAATTAGATAACCACGATGTATTTGGCGGTATTTTACAATATCCAAACACCACTGGTCATGTCATTGACCTAACAGACATCATTGAACAGGCACATTCTAAAAAGACCTTAGTCGCTGTTGCATCAGACCTACTAGCATTAACGCTATTAAAAGCGCCGGGTGAAATGGGCGCAGATGTTGTTATTGGTAGTGCACAACGTTTTGGTGTACCAATGGGTTTTGGTGGTCCGCACGCAGGATTCATGGCAACACGTGATAAATTCAAACGTACTATGCCAGGTCGTGTTATTGGTGTATCAAAAGACAGCAAAGGCAAACCTGCATTACGCATGGCTATGCAAACACGTGAACAACATATTCGTCGTGAAAAAGCCACTTCCAACATTTGTACTGCACAGGCACTATTAGCCAATATGGCTGCATTCTATGCGTTATATCATGGTCCAGAAGGTCTACTAAAAATCGGTCGCCGTGTACATCATTACACCGCTATTTTAGCAGCCGGTTTACAGAGTGAAGGCATTGAATTAGCCAACCAAACTTTCTTTGATACCTTAACGCTTAATACTAATGAACACAGTAAAGCAATTTACCATCGTGCTCTTGCTGAAGGCATGAACCTTCGTAAAATCCCTAATCCCGATAAAACAGCACCAGACAATATGCCAGTGCAGTTGGGTATCAGTTTAGATGAAACTACAAAAGCAAAAGACGTAGAAGATCTATTATTGGCGATCACAGGTAAAGCACTTGAAGTAAGCGAGTTCAGTGACAACATCGCAAAAGATGAATTCGCAGCGATACCAGAATCTTGTCGTCGTACTAGCAAATACTTAACACATCCAGTATTTACTGCACACCAAAGTGAAACGCAAATGATGCGTTACATGAAAAAACTAGAAAACAAAGATTACTCACTAACTCACGGTATGATCCCGCTTGGTAGCTGTACCATGAAGTTAAATGCTGCCGCTGAAATGTTACCAGTGACTTGGCCTGAGTTTGGCCAAATGCACCCTTTTGCACCAACAGAGCAAAGCTTTGGTTACCAAGAGTTAGCAGAAAAACTATCAACCATGTTATGTGAGATCACTGGTTACGATGGTATGTCATTACAACCTAACTCAGGCGCACAAGGTGAATACGCAGGCTTGATCGCCATTCAACGTTATCACCAACATAACGGTGATGCACACCGTAACGTTTGTTTAATTCCAAGTTCAGCACACGGCACAAACCCTGCCTCTGCGGCAATGGTATCAATGAAAGTCATCGTGGTGGGTTGTGACAAGTTAGGTAATATCGACCATGCCGATTTAAAAGAAAAAATCGACAAACATCGTGATAACTTATCTTGCATCATGATCACTTACCCTTCTACACACGGTGTTTATGAAGAATCTATTCAAGAAGTTTGTGAATGGGTGCATGAAGCTGGTGGTCAAGTTTACCTTGATGGGGCAAACATGAATGCACAGGTAGGTTTAACGACACCGGGCTTTATCGGCTCCGATGTATCACACCTTAATCTACACAAAACATTCTGTATTCCACACGGTGGCGGCGGTCCAGGTATGGGACCAATCGGCGTTAAAGCGCATTTGATCCCTTTCCTACCGGGACACATCGAAGTAACAGAATCTGCAGATAACAAACATTACGCGGTTTCTGCAGCAGAGCTAGGTTCAGCATCTATTTTACCAATCTCATATGCTTACATTGCGATGATGGGTGAACAAGGTTTAACAGAAGCAACTAAGTTGGCTATCTTAAATGCTAACTATGTAATGGAACGTCTTCGCCCACACTACCCTGTCTTATTCCTTGGTAAAGAAGGCCGTGTTGCGCACGAATGTATTATCGACATTCGTCCAATTGAAGCGACATCGGGCATTTCAGGTGAAGATATTGCTAAGCGTTTAATGGATTACGGTTTCCACGCGCCGACTATGTCATTCCCTGTAGCTGGTACGCTAATGATTGAACCAACGGAATCTGAAAACCTAACTGAGTTAGATAGATTCTGTGATGCAATGATCGCAATCCGTCATGAAATTAGCCAAGTAGAGTCAGGCGAATTCACGTTAGAGGATAACCCTCTAGTGAATGCACCGCATACACAGGTTGACCTAATGGATACAGAATGGGCTCACGTTTACTCACGTGAAGTTGCCTGTTTCCCAACTGAATTTAGCAAAGGCGCTAAATACTGGCCAACGGTAAACCGTGTAGATAACGTGTTTGGTGACAGAAACTTAATCTGTTCATGCCCAAGTATTGAAAGCTATATGGAAGATTAGTGTTTAATGGTTTTACTTGGGGTTTGTCTAGGTTCAAGTCTTAGGCAAACTTAGTAATCATCGTTAAATAAACTAAAAAAGCGAACCCTTTATATAAAAGTGGTTCGCTTTTTTATATCTTCCACTACAGCTAATAAAACGCTGTTAAGACGACGCGCTTTATCACAAACGTGATTAACTTATTAAACACTGCACTGTTAAAAAACTTTACCCTCCACTACCATCATTTTATGCTCAGCAATAATAAAAGGTGTATCTTCGTCTATTAAATTAACTAAATACTCATTTGGATTTTAAAGCCCAACAACGTAGATGATTTCGACTTTAGTCTTTATCACTTACTTCAATCTAATATCTAAATGAGCAATCGTCATAACACTCTTAATACTTTTACAAATCGTTCCTACTATATTGAAATTGTAAACTTAAAATGATATCAGAGGAATTATGCTTAACTATGATGATAGAGTCATACATTGAGATGAAGATGTAATATATGCTCTAATTAAAATTTAAAGATTAACTCAAAGCTATGAAAACCATATTCTATAGCTATCAAATACTCTTAATTTATAGGTAATCTACGAAATATGCAGCTAGCAACACTATTAAGAAATATGCTACTAGGTGAAGACCATTCAGGCCGTGCAATAGACTTTGCGAAAATAAGTAAATGTCCTAAGGCAAGTTTTTTCTCTTTAGATCTAACTGATGGTGATAATCAATTATTACGACATTTGATATGGCCAATGAATACGTTCCATATTATCGCGAAAATTCTCGATACACATGATGTATACCAAAAGATTGTATCCATAGAAAATGAAACTGATTATTTGGTACAGCTTAAAACAGGAAACCACGCGATAAACTGGTCAGAGTCTCTACTGAATACATCAAGATCTGATAAAATCACTATAAGCTCCAGATTTTATGAGCTATTGTACGAGTTGTTTGGTCCCGCCAAGGTAAAGACTCAAGTTGAGGAGTTAATTCAAAATACTAATTACTTAAAGTTACTTTTTGAATTGTATATAGCTTCCGACGAATGCGCATACAGAATCCAAAAAGAGATGTATAAAACAGATAATAAGTTAATCCGCACATATGTAAAATCACTAATTAAAGAAAAAGATACTTCAATTATATATAGCTTATCTCAATGTGATCAAAGTAATGGAGTGATTCAATTTAAAAGTCAAACTCCACAAGCAGGAATATCACTCAATAGCTTAAGTCATGACTTAGCATACATTAAACCAGGTATTGAAATACCAGCTTTAGTTGGAAAATCATTTCAACCACATGAACCAAAATATTATGATATTTTAATTCTACCTTGGCCTTTAGAGGTTAAGGATGATTTTTTCAAACAAGACAATAAAGCTTCATTACAAATGGGGGAAGAATTTGGTTTTTTTGAATATGTCAATAAGCAGAATATTACTTATCAAATGATTGTATATGCAATCGAATCAGCGGAAAAAATACCTGACCTTGTAGTAATTCCCGAGTGTGTAGTGAAATCTGAACACAAATACCTTTTACTTAATGGTATCAGAGAGTATTTTACAAATATTAATATCCAACCTCCTGTTATTATTTTTGGTGTTTTCGGAGAAAGTAATGCAACTACAACTTACGGAGAGAATAGCTTAGAGTTACTTTATCTAAACAGATTTATTAACGATTATATTGGAGAAAATCAGGCAAAACATCATCGTTGGGCTCTAGATTCTACCCAATTAAAAACTTATGGACTAGATAAAGTATTGAGTACCGATAAAGTTAAATGGTGGGAAAATTGCTTAATCGGCGATCGAAAACTGATTTCATATAGAGATGAAAATATTCATATATGCCCATTAATCTGTGAAGACTTGGCAAGACAAGATCCTATAGCGCCAGTAATAAGATCATTAGGTCCAGACCTTGTTGTTGCCCTTTTATTAGATGGACCACAGATTGTAACACGTTGGCCTAATAGATATTCATCTGCTTTAATAGATGATCCTGGTTCAAGTGTTTTATCCATTTCACCATACGGAATGACGCAAAGATCAACAAATGAAGGAAAACACCCACCCAGCTCCAATGTAGCTTTGTGGAAAGATCCAGTGGAAGACAAAGAACTTACATTAGAACCAGGAAAAATAGGTATTATGTTAAAACTAAATTTAATACAACAAAAACAATGGTCAGCAGATGGAAGAGCTAAAAATAAAAGCAGATTATTTTATGCTAATCATACTTCAGTTGGCGACATGCAAAGTCTTTATTCCATAATGGATGATAATACTTAAAATAGTATCTATTAGGCATGCTCCCTAGTTTATTTAATCCCAAATAAGTTCAACGAACATTCAAAAACTAAACAAAAATCTGATTATCCTTAACGAATTAAAATATAAATTTACATCTCAGCTTGACCGGGACTGCTAAGGGGCCAATAAGCCCCTATAATATATTAAATTAAACGAACATCAGATCAATTTGTTAATATTGCTAAGGCAAACTTACTTTTGTAATAACTGGTAAACATGATAAGCACTAGCAACATCAGCAAGTGCTGTGCCTACTGACTTAAATAAGGTTATTTGGTTATTATTAAACCTGCCATTAACATCACCTGTGCAAAGCTGTGCAAGTTCGCCTTTGACATGTGTCTTTTCTATGTGACCTTCAGATAATGGGATTAATACTTCCCCTGCTTCATGAAAAACATTAAGGCAACTATCTGCAATAACATAAGACATTTTTACCGTTTCAGTATCACATTCACGACAGGTTTGATGGTGATTGCCCACTAAATCAATATGCGTACCCGCCGCTATTAAAGCGCTATCAAATAATGGAGTTGGGCTACCTGTCGCACAACTTACGATATCAACATGGCCGATCACTTCTTCATATTTATCGCAAGCTAATACCGTTAAGTCTGGGCGAGCAGCTTTAATTTTATCAATGGTTTTTTGTACCTTCTGCTCACTACGCCCTTGTATATAAATGTTTTTTAAAGGACGCACTGTTGCATGGGCTAATGCCATATAAGGTGCTAATTCGCCAGTACCAAACAATAATAATGAACTAGCATCCTCACGTGCCATCATACTACTTGCCAAACCAGAAATTGCAGCAGTACGCCAATAGGTTAAGCTAGTGCCATCAACAAGGGCTAATGGAGATCCGGTTTCTCTAGAAAAGAGTAATACCTGTGCGGCTACCGTTAAGCGCCCTTTTTCTGGATTTTGTGGATAGTGAGTAAAAGATTTAACACCAAGCACATCCTGTGTCCATGCGGGTAATACTGCAAAAGTATCGTGCTTTGCTTCGCTACCACCGGGCAATGGGTAAATTTGTCGCTGAGGCATTCCAAAATCGGCACTAAAGGCATCTTTGAGAGCGGGAATAAGGCGCTCAAAAGATAAGACTTGTTGCACTTCTTCACCATTAATTATTTTCATTTTTATCCTTATCCTTTGTATAAGTTATCTTTTAATAAGTTATTTTTACTTGCTTTGTTTCTATTTAAGCTGTGTTTAATGTCAGCGTTCTTTAATTCAGGTATTTTTAATTCGACTATTTTAAATTCAGCTACCTTTTATGATTATTTATTCTTCAATAATATATGTCATCACGCTTTGTTACGTTTTTCACATCCGTTTGTTTCTGTGGTTAATTTAGATACTTTACTGGTGATAAACATTAACAATAATACAGCAAGACCGAATAAATAAAGGCCTACATGTACTTGAATACTGGCAATAACACCTAGTTTTACAGTGACGATCAGCATGGCAACCACCATCACATCCAACATCGTCCACCTTCCATACTCGTGCATCAGATAAAGTAATTTTTTGTATTGTTTGGTGGTGGTTATGGTTGATTGTAATAACAAAAACAGAAATCCAATTTTAAAGATGGGCAATACCACACTGAAAATTCCAACGATCATGAAAATTAATATTTGTCCCTCATTAATAAGCTCGGCCAAACCAGAGATAATGGAAATGGAGTTGTTTATCACCATAAACTTAGAAATAGTGATCATCGGGAGAAACAAACCGAGTAAAAAGAACAAAGTCGCCACCATTAAAAGCCAGCGTAATGCCGTTACACTCGATAAAACGGCATTAACTCGGTAAGCATAATTTTGTAACATTTATAAATCCTGTTTTCTGTTATCCCCTACTTCCAATGATTTGGAGTCGTTATGTTTCGACTAAAGAATCTGGATATTTTTTAACGACGAGGGCTATTGCGGTAAACATTATCACATATGCTTTATAAACTAGATGGATGCTTTAGATGAGAATACTAAACGCAGCACTTAACTCCGTAAGTAAAGTCGTCTTTAAAGTATCAATATGTCAAAACATTACACACTGCACTAACGCACCAAAACAGCACTAAAATTAAATTTAAGATCCAAAATGGTGCGCGTCATCACTTTTTTAAAAATTATTCAAATTAATAAACAATAACTTAGATTCAAGTAATAAACCATCTTACCTTTTTGAAGCTACAGATAGTAAAAATACGCTTCAGTATAAAACACTAAAAATGTCGAACAAAACGAAATTAAAAACTACCGAAGTAATTATATTTATGCATAACAGTTTTTTGTTCTGTTGTATTTATTCAGTTGATTTATCTACAAAAAATTCACATTTATTTTTATAGAGGATAAGTTAACTAATATTTATTTTTGGCACAAAAGGTGCTGTATTAAATTTAACTGACTGATGATAAGTTCCGTATTTAGTCATTTCAATGAGCAACTAAACGTTAACCAATGAGGTTAGTTTTACTACTAATAGGAATTAGAAAAATGGAAATTAAAAAACCTTATTTATTATTTTTAGGTGATGCACAAGATCCTCTTGCAGCAAAAGTTGCTCAGGGTATTAGCCAATGGCATCCAGAGTATTGTGCTGGTCAATTTCGCATGGAATCATGTGTTGCTGATTGTGGTTTAACAGATATGGATATTGCACAGGCAAAAGCAGCGAGCGTTAAAACATTAGTGATTGGCGTTGCTAACCGTGGCGGTATTATCTCTGATCAATGGATATCTATTCTAACGCAAGCACTTGAAGCGGGTTTTGACCTTGCAGCAGGCCTGCACAATAAATTGAATGATATTCCTGTACTTAAAACATTAGCAGACAGCTTAGGACGTGAATTGTTTGATGTGCGCTTTCCTACACAAACATTCCCTGTGGCAAGTGGTTTAAAACGCACTGGTAAACGCGTTCTTCAAGTTGGCACTGACTGTTCAGTGGGTAAAATGTATACCGCTTTAGCACTTGAAAAAGAGATGCTTGCACAAAATATGAATGCAAGTTTTAGAGCAACTGGCCAAACGGGTATTCTTATTAGTGGCTCTGGCGTGAGTATTGATGCAGTAGTTGCTGACTTTATTTCTGGCGCGGTAGAAACTATTGCACCAGATAATACGGAGGATCATTGGGATGTTATTGAAGGTCAAGGTTCTTTATTTCATGCTTCATTCTCAGGTGTTACAGCAGGTTTGATCCACGGTTCACAAGCTGATGCATTGATTTTATGTCACGAACCTACGCGTGAACATATGCGCGGTTTACCGACGTATCCATTACCTGACTTAAAAACCTGCATGGACCTTAATTTGTCTTTTGCTCGACTTACCAATCCGAATGTGAAAT
This sequence comes from Vibrio sp. 2-Bac 85, assembly GCF_037546705.1. Taxonomy (NCBI): domain Bacteria; kingdom Pseudomonadati; phylum Pseudomonadota; class Gammaproteobacteria; order Vibrionales; family Vibrionaceae; genus Vibrio; species Vibrio sp. 2-Bac 85. The sequence continues at coordinate 105,124 of NZ_JALAAB010000002.1, forward strand.
TTGTTGGTATCTCTGTTAACACATCCAATTTATCAGAAGCTGAAGCGGAAAAATACTTAACAGACATTGAAGCCAAATTTGATTTACCAGCAGTTGATCCTTTCCGTGAAGGTGTTTCACGTATTGTAGAAAAACTGAAAGCTATTTAGGGGTTTTAATATGAAGGTTAAACTTGTTAGCGAGAGCTTCCTTATTCGCGGTACTTTTACGATATCACGAGGCAGTCGAACCCATGCCAACGTAGTTGTCGTTGAATTACAGCAAGGTGAATATATCGGTCGTGGGGAATGTGTTCCCTACGCGCGCTATGGTGAGTCTATTGAATCGGTACTCGCTGAACTTGAAACCTTGGTCGCTAAGATTGAATCTGGTTTAACCCGCGAGCAGATGCAATCTTTATTACCAGCAGGTGCTGCTCGTAATGCTTTAGATTGTGCTTATTGGGATCTAGCCTGTAAACAACAAGGGCAACGTATTTGGGAGCGTATACCCGTTGCGCAACCAATATCATTGACCACTGCTTTTACTCTTTCTCTTGATACACCAGAGCGCATGAAAAAAGCTGCAATCGACAATGCGCATCGTCCACTATTGAAACTTAAATTGGCGGGCGAAGGTGATATTGCACGAGTAACGGCAGTTCGCGAAGGTTCTCCAAAGGCACGTATTATTGTAGATGCAAATGAAGGTTGGGATGAAGCTTTGTATATAGAAATCGTTCCAGAATTGGTCAAACTCGGTGTTGAAATGATTGAGCAACCTTTCCCTGCTGATAATGATACTGCATTGGAACATCTACCAAGACCCATCACGCTATGCGCCGATGAATCTTGCCACGACAGAACCAGCTTGCCAAAAATAATCGGTCGTTATGACATGATTAATATAAAACTGGATAAAACCGGTGGTTTAACTGAAGCACTCGAACTTAAAAAAGCAGCGCAACAAGCAAATCTACAGATAATGGTTGGTTGTATGCTTGCCACTTCTTTAGCGATGGCACCTGCATTTGTTATTGCACAAGGTGTTGATGTTGTCGATTTAGATGGGCCTTTGCTACTAGCTGAAGATAGGGAGTCGCCTTTTACTTTCACCGAAAGTTTAATGCACGTTTGTGATGCTGATCTGTGGGGGTAAACGCCCACTTTTTTATGACAATAGTAATAGCTTTATAAAAAGAGTCATTATTTTGTGGCAACAGTAACTATTTTATAACAAGAGTAATAATAAAACTGTTGTTACCTAACGAGGTATAAATTATGGAACGTATCGTCTACTTAGATGGTCAATTTATTAACGAAAGTGAAGCAAAAGTTTCTATTTTCGATCGTGGTTTTTTATTTGGCGATGCGGTTTATGAAGTGACTGCCGTCCTTGATGGTAAGTTAGTTGAAAACGAGGGGCACATGCTTCGTTTACAACGTTCATGTAACGAGTTACAAATTTCATTACCCGTTACGACTGAAGAAATAACGACAATTCAAAAAAGTTTAATTGAAAAAAACAATCTCAATGAAGGTGGTATTTATCTGCAAGTAAGCCGAGGCTCTGCAGGTGACCGCGACTTTGGTTACCCTTCGGGTATTAAACCAACATTGGTTTTATTCACGCAAGCGCGCTCATTACTTGATACGCCAAAAGCGGTTAAAGGCATGAAAGTGATCACCATCGAAGATATTCGTTGGAAACGTCGTGATATTAAAACCGTTAGTCTACTTGCACCGTGTATGGCAAAACAAGCAGCTATCGATGCAAAAGTTGACGACGCATGGCTTGTTGAAGATGGTTATATAACCGAAGGTAGTTCAAACAATGCCTATATCGTTACTCAAGAAGGTGTATTGGTAACTCGTCCATTAAGTAATGATATTTTGCACGGCATAACGCGTAAAGCTTTATTAGAGCTTGCAGAGAAAGAGAAAATTACTATTGAAGAACGTCTTTTCACCGTTGCAGAGGCGTATCAAGCAAGTGAAGCCTTTGTGAGTTCGGCGACGACTTTTGTTTGGCCTGTTGTTGAAATTGATGGAAGAACAATTGGGACAGGTGCTCCTGGCCAAGTTGCCAATAAGTTACGTCAAATCTACATTGAATTAGCAAAAGAAACTGCAGAATAATGTTTGTTGCTTGTTAATTATTGTTGATGCGCTTTCCTGTAGAACAACTTGATTTGCGCGCAGAAATATTTATCAACTCAGTAAAAACTAAACACAAGTTCCCACGGTGATCCAAGAAAGATCCGTGGGAACTTATTGAAATGTAGCTATGAAATATAGATACAAAGTAATATTAGAAAACAATATTAGAAAACAATATTAGAAAACAACAACATAATCTAATACTACAAACTAATACTACAAAATAAGAATCAATTTACACTTGGTGTCACTGTAACTTCAACGGGAGTGTAACAAACCGAAGCAGAAGCTTCTTCACCATATAATGTCGCGTTAGTTGCCGCACATACATCCTGCGAAGCTGATAATCTGCCATCGCTGGTCGACCCCCAAGCATAAACAACATTCTGATCTGTGACAGCAAAGTGACTTGAAGTATTGGCACTAAAAGAGGTAATAAAGAGCTCGTCTAAAGCAGCTACTTTAACCGGTTCAATTGCAAGTTGGCGTTCAATACCACTAACATCAGTTTCGTAGCCATTCGCCATATAACCCGTTCCCATATCACCCCAAGAATAAATGTCACCGTTCAAACTTAAAGCCTGTGCATTACGACTGCCACCTTGAAAACTGATCAGTCGATCATCACCCATTGTTGCTGATCCTGTAGATAAATTAGTGATGACTTCGGGTATCAAAATATTTGCAATATCCGAGACTTTATAGACAAAGCCTGTACTTGTCGGCGTACCTTGCGCTAAAGCACCATAGCTATTATTGCCCCAACCATAAACGATACCCACATTATTAACGGCAAGGCCAAAGTCAGCACCTGCTTCAATAGCAACAATATCTTTCCCTTCAAGAATTTTTAAAGGAGTAGATCGGTCAACACTAGTAGACCCGTCTCCCAGTTCACCACCACTAGAGTTATTACCCCAAGAGTATACATCGCCTTTATCTGTCAACGCATAAACATGGATATCACGTATTGCTACATCAACTACCACTTCATCTTCCGGTATAAGCACTAAACCAAAAGTACTTTGATCATCAGAAGAGTCATCAAGTCGTCCTAGTTGCAAATTGCCATTATCTCCCGCGGAATAGAGCTTGCCAGAACGTGTTACCACAAAGCTACTATTACTTCCCGATGTTGCATAAACAGCTAGTTCTCCATTTGGTAATGTTACTTCAACAGGAGTAGTGACAGGGTTTTCGTTGCCTGTTCCTAGTTCACCACTAAAATTGGGGCCGAAAACAAACAATCTACCCTCGGCTGTTACTAGCGCACCATCTACTTGGTCTGTTGAAACACTTTTAAAATCTAATGATTGATCACTTAATGACATCCAACCTGAGTCGGCATTATAGAGCCCGTATTGGCGCGTAATATTGCCTTCGATATAACATTCATTCTCAGCGTCGGTTAAGGTGTCTTTACCCTCTTCATTTAGTTCAGTACCTGGCTCTAAATCCATATCAGATTCACGACCTAACTTGAGACGTAATTCACTACCGCAATATCGACTTGGAGATTCGGCATAAACAATCCCAGCATAGTTTTCACCAAAGCTGAAAGGTTTGCCTGCTGGAGATAAACCGAGTGTGTGATGGTTACCGGCTGATAAGATGATATTACGATCAAAATTCATCCATTTTAGATATGCATAAACTTTAGCATCGCCTAGCGTATCGATAATATCTGAATATTCACCGTCAGTAATATCTGCAAACGTTGTGCTTGTTTCGTTGAGATCCGAGATATCTAAAGCCAATCCATTGTATACATCGTTGTCTTCATCAAGTGCGATCATTGCTTTTAATAATTTAACACTTTGTGTTTCTTGGTATCTTTGCTCACCGACGAGTGAAGCTAGTTTAATATTGGCACTTGTCTCAACTTCATTAAGGCTATATTGCCCTAAGCTAAAGGTGATCGTCTCTCCATTTCGATATTCAAATGAGCCGGTTTCATCGGTTGTTCCTGATATAGTTTCAGTTTCATATTTTAGACCTGAAACAGGCACTTCTAACTGCCCTAAGGAAATAGGGGCTAGCACTTCGACTTTTTCAATAGAGTTATCGTCACAAGCCGTGGTTAGTGCAACCGCTGTACCCAATATAAAAACGTGCTTTAATCTTTTGTCCATACTGATAATACCTTCCCTATATTTTTACATTCAAAGTAAACTTAATGATAATCAATCGCATTGTAAGTCATTGAATAATTTAAATCTAGTTTTAAGCTCAATAAATGAATAAGAATCATTAACAATAATCCGTGTGCATATATGGTGATAAAAATAGTTTCAGGAAGTTTGGAAAATGGGAAGTTGAAGCAGATAAAAATATGCAATCAAGTTTTTTTATTTTATTAGCGATGTAGAAAAAGGTCAAAAACTGAACATAATTGTATTAACTTTTGACTAACGTTTAGACAGTTAAAAGCTAAGTTAATGGGAGTAGAGTGAATGGAAGCTACGAGAACAATAAATACGTTGAATTAATCATCGATAGTTTTTGCGATATAAAGTAAATCTTTTTTTATTTCAAAAAATGCTTCGACAACATTAGGATCAAAGTGGGTACCAGCCCCCTGTTTAATATAGTCAAATGTATCATCAAGACTTACCGCCTTTTTATATATTCGCTTATTAATTAACGCATCAAAAACATCTGCTATTGCCATCACTCTTGCTGAAAGAGGTATCGCTTCACCTTTCAACCCTAACGGGTAACCTTTACCATCCCACTTTTCATGATGATAATTTGCAATTTCAATTGCTATTTTTAGGTATGGATTAGGACCCACTTTTTGTATTGTTTGCCTTAGGATATCACCACCCAATGCAGCGTGAGTGCGCATAATAACAAACTCATCTTCTGTTAATTTTCCTGGTTTAAGTAGAATATGATCTGGAATTCCAACTTTTCCAATATCATGCAGAGGCGCTGCTGCACATAAAAATTTAATGTAGTCATCGTTAATTTGATCTTTGTATTGTTGTTTTGTTTGTAGGTGCTCGATAAGGGCTTTAACATATAATCTTGTTCTAATTATATGCCCGCCAGTTTCAGAATCTCGTAATTCAGCGACCGTTGCCATGCTATCTATAATCGATAGATTTGCTTTAGAAATTGAATTAAGCACAGATACTAAATGTTTTTCAGTTGTATAATATTTTAAAGCACTAACCACAATATAAACGGTTAGTAAGCTAACAACGGATAGGAATGGAGAAAAATATATCTGAAAGTTATACAGTAAAATCGCTGGTGAAATGATTAAAAAGCTAAGTAATGAAATAATGAAAAAGTTATAAAATGAGGCACCTTTTTTAAAAATCAATATGGAAAGTAAAGTGCCAAATACAAAGATGATCATCATTTCAAGTAGTTCAAACCAAATTGGTATTCTCAAAACATCATTATTTAACACATTATCTATTAACGTTGCATGCGATTCGATATTAGGAAAAACAGGGTCTAAATGAGTGTTAACAATATCATTCAAGGCTGATGCTGTTGCACCTAATAAAACAACTTTGCCCATGAAGTATTGTGAAGGGATTGTCCCGCTGAGTAACTTTAAAATTGGAATAGTCTGATAGTGTCGCCCTTTTCCCCTAAAGTTGATCAGCGCATTACCCTCGTTATCAACGGGAATTTGATAGTTATTTAATTTAACCACATTGCCTAGGCTATCATGATCAATTTCAAAGTCAGCCCCCAAAAGCACCATTAACCCCGCCAAAGATAAACTCGGTAATAGTTTATCTTTGTATTGTTTTATAATTGATGTACGTCTCAATAAGCCATCTGCGTCTATCGTTGCATTGATGAAACCTATCCCAGCACTATTTTCAGAAAAGGAATTTAATGGACAAATAATCCCTTGGTATTGTGCTTTGTCCAGGTTAAGTTTTTTGTCGCCATTAAGCTTTTTGTAATAGTTGTGCTGATTATGATTTTCTTGTTTAAAGAAACGGTCATAACAAAACGCTTCTTTGTAAACTTTATGTTGTGTTAACACTGATGGAAGGATTACAGGAGTATTTTTAATAACCTTTGCAAAGTACACATCGTTATCTTTTAACGCTTCCGGAATCTCTTTTAAATTGAGTTGTATGCCAAACTCAGTGGCAAATAAATCCTCGATATTAACTAATGATGAACGATCTTTTTCTGCAAGTAATATATCAACTAAGACAGCAGATGGTCTTCCATCAAGGATCAAACGTAATGCTTCAGCTAGTCGGTACCGGGGCCATGGCCACTGCCCTAGAGCTTCTAAACTTTGATCATCAACATCAATAATAATAATGTTTTTTACGGCGGTTGTTTGAGGGTAATAACGATTGTATAAATCGTAAACTTTCCAATCGATTGTTCTTTCATTGAGGGAGGTTGTGATTGCATAGTAAGCAAATGAAAAAGAAATCAGAAAGCCCATTAATAATGGTAAGAATTTTGATAACTCTTTAAAATAAGACAAAGAGAATATCTTCATTGTTTAAGTTCCATTACCATATTTCTACTTCAACGCATCTATTTTTAGGCTCTATCTCTTTTCCTGATTTAACTAGCGGGTCGTTTTCTCCATGGGAATCAATTCTGTATTCAACATCTTTGATATTCTCTGATTGTAATAAGTTTGCTACAGCAGTGGCTCTTTTCAAGGAAAGCGCTAAATTATATTCACTACTACCAGCAGCATCAGAATGACCAATAATATTGATAATCGGCGAGCTTCGGTCATTAGCCGTTGCTATAATTTTGTCGATTAATAACTTCGATTCACTGAGTAAATCAGCGCCATTGTTTTCAAAATAAAGCAAGAAGGTCTCAGATTTTTGGGGTTGTATTGCAAATAAAGAGGCATGCTGTAATGTTATTTTTTCAAGGTCAACAGCTTTAGGTGCTGTAGGACGAGCCGATTGTGAAGCTACCGCTACAGCATCCCCGGGTTTATCTACAACCTGGGTACCTGACTCATTAAAGACGGTAATTTGGCTGTTTTCTTTTTCATCGGGCAATAAAGTGACTTTAGTGGTTGTTGGGATATTCAACAACACTACAAATACAACTGAAATTATTAGAAATAGTTCCATGATGTTAATCTACCTCCACTAAGAATTTTGTTCCGCGGACACCAATAGTAGCTTCAGGTGTTTGTACTTTAATTGACTCTGGAGATAACGCGCCTAGTTTGCCTGATGTATAAATAGCCGAACCATTATTGAGCATGACATCAAAAGCGTAACTTTTTTCTTTAGGTGAAAAGAGATAACGATTGATAATCACCTGAGAACTAGGGCCAATTGACAGTTGAGTTCCATCAATGAACACAAGTCCAATATTACCGTTCTTTTCAGTCTCTATTACATACCCTTCGTAAATTTTATCATTTAATTTAGCATCAAATTTTGTTGAGCTTTCTTGAATGATTACTTTTCCTTGCACTGTTTTTACTGTGCCAATAAAAGTAGTGTTGGCTAACGTTGAAAAACAAAATAGAGAAAATAAAGAAAAAGTTAATATAGTACGAGATAACATCATAGATACCATATAATTACCTTTTAAAATGATGTTTATTAGATAAATTTAAGATAACAGAAGTTTTAGATAATACAACAAGATTGCTAACTATATGTGAAGTTATTATTACACATATTTATCGTTATTATGCGCGTTTAAAGCTTTGACTATCATTCTTGCATTAACTTTAAATAACAAGCTTTTAGCTCTAAATAGATATTTTTTATAGGTAAGTATGAAAAGCTAGACAGAAGTCTGCCTAGCCTTGATTTATCTGCTTATCTACTTAAGATCAAAATCTACCTAAGATTATAGGTAGCGAGTTTCCAAGTGTTTTCTAAAGTGTGCGGCGTTGAGTGTTTCGCCTGTTGCACGTTTAATCAACTGATCGGTAGTGTGAAGGGAGGCTTGTGACCAGATGTTATCACTTAACCATTTGAAGATTGGACTTAGGTCACCACTTTGGATAGCCGCATCTATACCGACTGTTTGTTGCATGGTCGCTTTGTATTGTGCCGCGTACATTGCACCTAATGTGTAGGAAGGAAAATAACCAAATGCGCCATCGGTCCAGTGAATATCTTGCATACAGCCATTTTTATAATTACCTTCAGTTGATAAACCAAGGCTAGCTTTCATTTTTTGATCCCACAGTGCAGGTACATCTGTGTGTTCGATAACGCCATTGATTAAGTCACGCTCAATTTCATAACGCATGATCACATGCGCTGGATACGTAAGTTCATCTGCATCTACGCGAATGTAACCTTTTTTAACTTGCGTATAAATGTTGTAAAGGTTTTGTTCATCAAATACCGGATCATTATGTACATTAAATGCATCTGCTGATAAGCGAGATAGATGAGAAATAAAGGGTTTGCTACGTCCAATCTGCATTTCAAAGAACAATGATTGAGATTCATGAACGCCCATCGAGCGAGCTTCGCCAACAGGTAATCCAGAAAATGCAGCAGGTAAACCTTGTTCGTAACGTGCATGCCCTGTTTCGTGAACTATTCCCATCAAAGCTTGCACAAAGTCTTTTTCGTCATAGCGCGTAGTAATACGAACATCCGACGGTACACCACCACAAAACGGGTGCACACTTTGATCTAAGCGACCATGGTCGAAATCGAATTTCAACAACTTCATGGTTTCTAAACCAAGCGCTTTTTGATTGGCGACTGAAAAAGTGCCTGATGGCATAATAATCGTTTCTGATTGTTGCTTATGTAAGGCTTTTTCAATTAACGCTGGTAACCATGTTTTTACATCTGAAAATAAAGTATCAAGAGACGCAGTTGTTGTACCAGGTTCGAACTTATCTAGCATCGCATCGTAGGGCGTTAACCCCAACGCTTCACCGCGGATTTGTGCTTCTTCACGAGACAGCTTAACGACCTCTTTCCAATTTTTTTCAAAGCCTATCCAGTCATTTTCTTGTCGTTGTGAACGCCACGCATGTTCACATTTAGAACCCGCAATAGATTGTGCTTGTACTAAGCCTTCTGGCACGATGGTCGCTTGCTGCCATTGACGCTTCATTTCACGTAAACTTGATTGTTGCTCGGTGCTTAAGGATTCTTGTTGTGCTTTGTCAAACCACTCTCCAAGTTGAGCTTGTGTCGATAAACGATGCACATGCACAGATAATTCAGCCATGGCTTTAGAGCGCGCATCATTGCCACCCGATGGCATATTAGCGGCTGCATCCCAACCCAACATAGATTGTGCATGATTGAAGTGATTGATTGTTTGATAATGAGCGGTAAGTTGGTCGTAGTTTGACATAGTCTGATTCGCTTCCTATTTATTACATGACGCAGTATTGCAACGATAGTGAATTTAAACTCACCATTACATTGAGCTGAAAAGCATACGATGAAAAATAAAGTACTTATGTTCTAGTATTCAATAGCCCTAAACTTAAACCAAAATCGGCCTGTTTAAAAGCCATATTTTAAGCTCGGTACAACGTTAAAGCATTAAGTGAACACTTTATTGGAATGTAACAAAACAAGTTAAAAAACATAAATATTTTAACTTATGTTTTTTAACTTGTTGCGGTTATTGAAGCTATTTAAGTTACTAGCCAAACTAGATAGTCTGTTTAATCCACCCCGAGCGTTATGATGTCAGAAATAATTAACCGGATTGACACGACGCGAAACCTTATCATAGGTGCACTATGCCCTATTTTTACGATTATATTAGCCTTGTATTTACTCGATGAACCTATCATTTTAACTATGATCTTAGGTATGAACTTAAGCATGGTTTTGGTGATACGGTGTTGCTGTTTTATTCTTCAAGAAAGCAAATAGGACTTAATGGACGCCATGAATGATTAAAGAAATAGAGGCAATTAATAAGATAAACAATCTTTAAAAAAATGTTAATAATAGCTATTAAATTTTATTTTCAATGATAGACTGCGATCACCTACATAGGAGACAAAATCATGGGTAAAAAGAATAAAATGACTAAAGTTGTTGTAGAAAAAGTGACAGCTCAAAAATCAACAGACTTAGGTCGAGGCACTATCAATCATTCTGCAATGGGTGCGTTAGTAACAAGTAAAGTATTTAGCATGCGAGTAGAAAAAGCGAAAAAGGGAAAAGGTTCATTTAGCCGTAAAGGTAAACATACTGGTAAAGAGTGTTATCAAATAGCGGCTTAATTTGCGAGTTTTTACATTAACTCATTCGCTCTTATCTGATAGCATTCTTTAACTCAGTAACATGAACAGCTAAATCTTAAACATAGCTAAACAGCTACATAAATACGTACGACCATAGCTACCTAGCTACTACCTAAATAAGTTGAGTTGCTCTTAATGACCCATAAGAGCAGCATTATTTAAATACTCGCTAATAAGTTGCGTATATATCTACTTAGTTATCACCCATATGAAAACCTAAGCATGACAATCAAAAAATACATTTAAAAGCATCTAAATAAGAAAATAGCTTGTTACTGTAGCATTTCATACTCAAGCAACAGTGGTTATTTCACATAACGACAATGCTAATCGCACTACATTTTGCTTTTAAAAAATAGTGATAGTATCCCCATTTATAGATAAATAAAAAGGTATCAATTTGACCCCATTATTAGAGCGAGATGTCCATCTGTTTGACCTTGATAATACCTTGTATGCTCCTGAAAACGGCATTTTGGAGCAAATCGCACCTAGAATGCGTCATTTTATCAGTGATGCGTTAGGTATTTCTCTTGAAGAGTCTAATACGTTATGTGATCTTTATTATCAACAATATGGCGGGACAATACGTGGAATTCAATTACATTACCCTAATGTCGACCTGAACAAATTTTCTGAGTTCTCTCATCAAGTAAACTTGGATAAAGTAGCAAAGGCAACAAAGCTCAAAGATGCGTTACATGCCTTTAAAAAATCACGCTATGTATTTACTAACTCCCCATTATCTTATGCAACAAGAGTTTTAAAACATATTGATTTGTATGACTGTTTCGATGGAATTTTTAGTGTGGAGCTAACAGGTTATAAAATGAAACCTGATCCGCATGCATTTAATACTATTTGTAAACACTTTGGTTTCAAAGCCAATGAAGCAGCCTTTTACGATGATCAAGTTGCAAATATTACTACTGCAAAATCCTTAGGTATGCGCACTATTTTAGTTAACAGAAGCGATGTTGATAAACACGATGCTTGTTATAAAACAGAAGATTTACCAAGCTTTGTTACATCATTGGTAAAATAACTCCAACACTAAGCGACACGTTAGGGATTTGACAGTGCCGTTTAGTTTAGATTGCACCTGTTTGTTGTATAGCCTTTGCGATCAAGTAGTGAAAAAGTAGATTTTTCAGTTAATTAATGAGGCATAAATAGCTATTAAACATACTATTAGCAATAGTTTGCTCTACTATTATCTAAGTTAATAGGTTTTCACTTCAAATAACTTTAATATAAAAACATTCACAGACTCAGCTAACATTTGCGCCATAAGTTTTGATACTTTAATACTTGGCATAAATATTTTCTATAATTGAATAAACGACTAAGTGTAAGACGCGACTTAATACCAATGTAAGGATAGGCATAAGGAAATAAGAAAATAAGAAAAACAGGTTAGATTTTCTCCCCCGTTTTCGAATTTAATCCTTAAATCGATTATCTATTAGCAATTACCTTTTTTGGCTTGTCCTGGAGGACAAAAAGAACCTTTATTCTTCTCGGAAACTTTCCCCTTTGAGCTATCATCAACAATAACTTCTGGGCCAGATACTGTTATTGAAGGGCCTCTTAATGTACATCCTGTTAATAAAATTAATGTTGCAGCGAAGCTATTATCGATATTTTCATTTTTATACCTATTTCTGTTTAAGTAATTAACATCATAAATGACTCTATTTAGTTATTATTGATATTAGAGTTTTATAGTATTGGTCATGGATAAAATTGGATTTTGATCTTTCATTGTAACACCAATGACAAGTGCAGAAGTATTTAGAACCTGATAAATAACCATCATTGATTTATGTTAACCCTGTGACAAATATAACTAAGATTTGTTCATTTTTATTAGGGGCTGTTCATGTTTCAAGTTTTTTTTGCAACGAGTTTTGCTGGCTTTATATACAAGGCTAAGCTTATGATGTGTGGTTATTCCCATAAATAAGCGAAAACGCAGTAGAAATAGTCAGCAAACGTTGCCCTAATATTCTTTAACAATTGAGGTTAAATTTCTTACAGGATTTTCGAGTTGATGACTCACAGGGTAGTTTGTAAAATAAGCATCAACACAGGTCTTAAATAAAGCGATGTTTACTTCAATATCAAGAGTAGTTAATAAATATATCAAGCACAATTTACTAGCTTTGATGACAAAATATTTTAATTGTTTTTCTAATAAGATTAAATTATTTTCAATAAACCAATCAATAGAATCGTTCCAGACAAAGCCATTGCGATCAATGATAAGCGCTTAGTGTTTTTCGTTTTCGCATTGATAAAAGCAAAAACAGCCCAGAATAAAGATAAGGGTACAGTTAATATTCCGGAAGCCACGTACGCGTAACGTGCAGTACTATCAGGTAATGTGAAATTTACGCCTATATAAAATAAAGCTTCACCAATCACTAATAATAAAATACTTAATATAACTGCCCTATTGTACTTATTAGGTTCTTCCATAAACCAGCCTCCGTTGTGAAAAACTAACCAGACAGTAAACTTTATAGATTTTCTATCCACATTTGTAATGCGCTTTAATGATCAATAACTTTTAATGCTCATTGAGCATAAAGGTAATTAAAACTTGATAATAACCAACTATCTGCGCAGGTCAAATGCTAAATAATTGACAGATCCGTAATGGGCATCCTGTTTTCTCTTATGTTGGTTAATTTTTTGTTGTTTATGTCTGTTTTTATGGTGCTGAACACTATGATTTTGACGTTTAATAATATTATTCTTTGAAACAATAATAGACAACAATGGTATATAGCTTGTATTAATTTCAATAAAGCTGACGACTGGTTTATGTTTCGTCTTTAGTTTTGCATGCTGCTGGTTATTGTTGTGATGCGGTTTTTTATAATTACTGTTGTTGAGATGGTGGTTAATGTTTTGGTGACCGCCACGATGAATTACATTCTTAACCTGTTCCCGTTTATGTTCAATTCTTTGAATATTGTGTCCTTTATGATTTTTAATATCATTGCGTTGTTCGTTTGCGACAGCAGGCGCTGCTACTGCAAAGTTAAAAGCAAATAATGCACTTAGTAATCCCATTATTTTATTTTTCATATTGTTCTCCTAGCTTATAAAGCACAAAAACTCTAACAATTTGAATTGTTGTGGTATTACCTTTATGTGTTGTTCATGTAGTCCATATACTGACTCTGCTTTGAATGCCACTTGGTTTGAATAACTAAACTATAAAGATAAAATGTGCAGAAAATTTGTAGAGAATATGAAGATTGTCATTTTAGACTGATATTTGAAAAATGACGCGAATATTAAAAGTGATAAATAATACTTTAACTGAGTGACATTTAGAGTTGATACTGTTTGTAGTTAATAATGTGTGTGGTTAACTATAAAATTGAATTCAGTTAGGCCCAACTTATTCCATCTGGTAAATATCGATTCAATCTGTTTAGATTAGAGCCATGTAACACACTTACTGCTTGGCAGTATGTAATATCAGCCTAAGCTTTTTTTATTAAATCATTATTAACATAATCAAAACATAACAAGGATAGTTTATGAAACAGTTAATTTTCGTATTTGTTATCTCCTTTTTGCTTCAAGGCTGCGCAGGAGAAAGACACAGTTATACAGAGTTAGTTGAAAATGATAATGGCATTTTGGTTATAAAGTTACACCAGGGCGATGTTAGAGAAGTACTAGCAATTGGTGATGGATTTCCAGGCAGGTGGGGATATTACCCTTGGATAATGTCGTCTTCTCCAGACGTTGCCAGTATAAGTTGTGAAGCATCTAGAAGTTTAGTTCCATTTCGGGAACCAGGGATTATATTTGGTGGTGAAGTTTGTAAGCTCACGGCACATAAGCAAGGACAAACAACTCTCTATTTTGGTAATAAGTACCCACTTAATGAAGAAAACTACCGTGATAAAGTTGATGTAATTGTTAACGAGAAATAAACAAGATAAACGGTGATGGAAAGTGAATGTGGAACAAGTAGTTGTTGTATTTAGAGTGATCTATTAGGACACCCAAAAGTGCTAGCTATAGACTAATTTGTTGTTTATAAGATGCTTTTATGAAAAATGGCTTCAATTGCTGTTTAAATTATTGCTTAAATTGTTACTTAAATTCTCGTTACAATTGGCATAGCTCAAACACAATCGAGGCCATTTTCTACATATACAGAACTAATTCATAAATAGCGATACAAACAGTTATGCTTCTTCAACCGTTCCTTTTACCCACCTTTTAGCGGCAATAATAACGTCAGCGATTGAGTAAGTGAGCATAATTGCTGAAGAAATTGGTATACACGAATAAAGTATCCACTGCTTTATCTGAAATGCTGTGGTTACTTGATTTGTTTTTAAAGTTAATTTCAGGGAATACCAAAACAATATTGCCATAAAAGTGGCAGAAATTAACAAGATCAATAAGGTATAGAAGTGTTTCAAGCGAACATTTTTGATTCTAGGACTTATCCAATCACCCACAGAAAAGTGCAGTTTTGCACACCACAGTGCGGCAGCACCATAAAATACCAGTGCAGCAAAACTTAACTCGATCACTTCATCAAACCAATAAAAAGAGTTAATCGTCACTATACTTTGAATTACGTTGGCGACTCCTTCCATCCCATGCTCAATTAAAAACTGAACAAAATCGTTGATCAAACGTAACCCTATATTAGCAATCAACAAAACAGCGAGTACCGTAAACATAGTCATCGCAATATAGCGAAGAATGCGTTGAACCCAGATATCAACTGTTTTTATTAAGTTAATCATTACATTTCTCCCATGATAAGATTAGGTAAAAACAGCGAAATACTTGGTACAAATGCAATTAATACTGTAATTAAAAATATCATTAATAAATATGGCCACACCCGTTTAGCTAACGCAGGCATCCCTACTTTTGCGAAGCTATCCACGGCAAATAAACACATTCCCACAGGTGGCGTTAAATTCCCAATCATGATCAATAAGACCATTACAACACCGAAGTTAACTAGGTCTATATCAAACATTGTTGCTATCGGCATAAACAATGGAAGCGTGATCAAGAAGATCGCATTTCCTTCCAAAAATAGCCCCATGGTTAATACAACACCGATAACAATCCACATTACAATTGACTGCGTTGCACCGTAACCAACTAGTGTTTCTATGACACTATCTGGAATTTTTTGATGGATAATTAACCATCCGAAAAAATTTGCCGATGAAATAATAAATAACAGGCTAACCGATTGAGTAATTGATTTATAAACGATCCCTGGTATTGCTTTTAGTTTTAAATCTTTATAATAAAAACCAAGTAAAGCAGCATAAACACATACAACAACTGAAGCTTCTGTCGGCGTAAAAAAACCACTCATAATCCCACCAACAATGATGACAGGTGCCATCAAAGGCCAAAAGGCACCATTGAATGAAGCAAGGCGTTCTTTAAAAGGAGCCTTATGTTCGGCGCGAGGATAATTTCTGCGTTTAGCTAAAATACCCAACGCAATCATCATGCCGATCGCCATCAACAGGCCTGGAATAAAACCCGCCAAGAATAAACGAGCTACAGATACGCTAGTAATGGATCCATATAAAACAAAAGGAATACTAGGAGGTATAACAGGCCCTATAACGGAAGAAGCTGCAACCAGAGTTGCTGAGTCAGCAGGATCATAACCTTGGTCAACCATCGCTTTGTGTTCTATCTGTCCAAGCCCAGCCGCATCTGCAACTGCAGAACCAGACATACCTGAAAAAATAACACTCGCAACGATATTAACTTGACCAATACCTCCTGCAATATGCCCCACCATTGATTGCGCAAAACGGAATATACGATCGGTGATCCCGCCCGTATTCATTAAATTCCCCGCTAAAATGAAAAATGGAATAGCCAGTAGTGTAAAACCAGTTGTTCCGTAATACATACGATGTGGAAGCATCGCGAGTAAACGTGCATCACCAAGGCCAACAAAAAAAGCTACTGATGTTAGGCCAATTGCAACAACAACTGGCACATTAATTAAGAGGAGGAAAATAAGAACGCCGAATATCGCTAAGGTCAACATACCTGTCATTACCTATCAATAAAACAACTGAATAAAAGTTAATGCTTTTAGGTCAAAGCCCATGACAATGTATTGTACTCAACACATTGTAATTAAGAGCCGAGTAATAAATTTTCTCAAATCCTAATAATCCGCGAATATGACAGATTCTTAGCGAATCAAAATTCTACTCTATCTTCGGCCGCATTATTAATTCAATTGTTGTAAAAAGAAAGATTTCGCCTTTAAAAGACGAAATCAAAGAGGTTAGTACATCTAAACATTGGATTATTTAACAGACTGATTTTAAACTAACTGAGCTATTTAACAGACTTCGTCATTTCAATCCATTTATCAAAATTAGCTGCACCCACTTTCTTTTTAATTTGCTCATAGGCAGGTCCCATCATTGCTTGGAAAGGTGCAAGATCAGGCTCGTCAATTACAATGCCTTTAGCACGCATATCTTCAATTTGTTTCAACTCTTCAGCGCGCATTAATTTACGCATTAACAAACGAGCTGAATCTGACTCTTCACGAACAATAACTTGCTGCTCCTCAGTTAAACGGTCCCAAGCGTCTTGAGAAACAACGTGAACCATTGAACTGTACAAGTAATTAATAATTGAAATAAATTTTTGTGATTCATACAGTTTCAAATTGTAAATAACACCAATGGGATTTTCTTGTCCATCAACAACACCTTGACGCATTGCCATCACAAGTTCACTAAACGAAATAGTTTGAACATTTGCGCCAATTGCTTGCATTGCAGCTTGATAAGTCATTGCAGGTGGAGTACGAATTTTTAGCCCTTTAACATCTGCAGGAGTCAAAATAGGACGAACAGAGTTAGTCAACTGGCGGAAGCCCCAATCCCAACTAGATAAGTAAACAAGCCCTACTTTTTCAAGTTCTGGTGCCGCCCACTCTTTAAATGGCCCATCTAAAACACGGTCTGCATGAGCAGAGTTACTAAGAGAAAAAGGAATACTTACGGTGTCGAACAATGGTACATGTTTAGCTAATTGATCTTGCCCAGACAGGCTCATATCAACAACTCCCATGACTACTTGCTCTAATACTTCTGGTGGGCTGCCTAATGCATTATTAGGATAAAGCTCAACGGTTACTTCGCCTTTTGTTCGATCCTCAACTTGCTTAGCAAATTGCATCGCGGCAATGTGTGAAGGATGATTTTCAGAACCGAAGTGGCCAAGCTTGAACTCTACAGCTGAATACGCTGAAGATGCCCAAACAAGACACAAAGCTGATACTAACTTCTTTTTAAAACTAGAACGCATAGTTAACTCCTAATATATTATAAAAATCCATTTCAATTATCAGGCATTCAATTGTACGGCTTAAAATAAATGACCAAGTCAGACCCCTTTTCATATAAAAAGTATGTCTCTAGGTTATCTATTAATTTGCGTTGCACGACTGAACAAATGATTAACTGTTTTGGCTTAAGTTTTCTTGTTTTGAATGTTTATTAAATGAAAAACATTCTCCTTGAACATTGTTATTGGAACTAGGTAAAACACTTCAAATATACTTCCATGTATAAATATGCCGAGCATCTAAAACTTAAAGGGTAATATATTGTTGAAGTCAACAAAAACGCATTGATTAAATTAACCATGGGCTAATAATTTAATATTGTATTTACAGTTTAATTAATAAAGTGCTTTTTGTATTACAATAACATAACAAAAATACCGCCTATAATGCATGCTGTTATGTCTCATTTTGAACCTAAATATTAATACACATGTATCAAAAATTGACATTACAATAAAAAACAAGGGCAATATATAGCATCTATTTAAGTTGATTTCATTACTCAACTGGCTCAATTAATAAACAACAGTTGGGTTTCCTATGAAAAATAACTTAAGTATTTTTGCTTATAGCAATTATCGAAACAGTTATTTTTTAATTAATTTTTTGGCTATAAAGTATCGTTAGTTTTGCGTAGTTCAAGACGAATTCTCCTTGTTATTACTACGCTAATATTTTAGCCTTCTCTCAGCGTCAGGCTAGTATTCTAAGTGCGCTCTCTTAAACAAGTTATGTGTCTTTTGTGCAACGTAAGTATTTTGTTTTATTTATATAAGCTATCCTATCTACGCTATTAACGAACGAGTTATAAAATGCCAGTGAATACAATCTCAAGATTTCGATTATCAAACAATAATGCAGCCAAAGGCCAAACAGCTATTTTATTCGCAGCGGTGCTCTGGGGAACAACAGGTACCGTCGCAAGTTTTGCATCGCAATTAAGTGCTTTAGCAATAGGTGCTTTTGCTATGGGTATAGGTGGAGTGTTACTTGCGACGATGGCGAGAAAGAAACTGCTCAGTGATGCGGGGAAATTAACTTTCCTGAAAAAAGAATTAATAATTGGCGCGCTAGCTGTAGCAACTTATCCGCTTGCATTTTATAGTTCGATGCAATTTGCTGGTGTGGCGATCGGAACCGTTGTATCGATTGGTTCAGCACCCTTTGCAACAGCGCTACTTGAACGTCTTTTTAGCAAAAACTCCACGCTTGATAAACGTTGGTTTTTAAGTGTTGTCATTGGTTTAATAGGCATCATTTTACTAACCTACTCCGAGGATGCTGGCTCTCTACAAGATGGATCTAATTCAGTTAAAATCATAGGTGTTTTACTTGGGATGCTCGCTGGGGTTACCTATGCTGTATATTCTTGGGTAGCCAGATCTATGATTGAAAAAGGGATTCAGTCTGAATCTGCAATGGGCAGTTTAATTGCTCTTAGTGCCTTAATATTACTCCCTTCTTTATTATTTACCGGGGAACATTTATTTTCAAATATGACCAATATTATGGTGGTTTGTTATATGGCCGTTATACCAATGTTTATAGGGTATCTAGCCTTTGGTTTTGGTTTACGTTACGTTCACGCCAGTAAGGCAACGTTATTAACATTGTTTGAACCCGTTGTGGCCGCTCTGTTAGCTGTTCTGATTGTTGGAGAGTCGATTTCTTTGGTTGGATGGTTTGGAATAGTGCTAGTTATTACCTGTCTTTTTTTACAGTCACAGAACAAAACTAAGATGATTAAAGTAAACAGAAGTTAATAGATACGAAATATTAAAAAATAGCTCTCTGAATAAACCGTTATCTAAATGCACTGCTATCTAAAAACGGCAGTAAACTAAAAATATAAACTTTAAAAATAAACCGCTTCTCATTTTATTGTCAAATAATATAGTTAAAGAGACTGTAATAAACACCATCATTTTGTATATAAGCCATTAGTCATCTCATCTAAACCTTTGATAACGATATTGAACTGAACCAATCTTATCTATCCTTGAATCCAAGTAATAGATTATATTATCTCCCCTAACTGTCTTTGTTATGTTGCTTTCCTAAGCACTTCTACTTCTTATAAAAGTGTTATTTTTCTCATTTCTTAATTAAATACAAATTTTCAGTATTAATCCGTTACAAATTTAATGTAAAATATCGAAGCTTGTTTAATGGTCAAATATTAATCAAAGGACTGGTACGGGTATAACTATTTACAAATTTAAACTTTGTTTAGTTAAACCGAGTAATTAATACTATTTTAAAACTAAAGGAATAAAATTATGACGGCAGAAGAAGTAATTACGATGGCGCAAACAATGGCGCTTGAATATGGCCCTAAATTAATCGGTGCAATTGTTGTATGGATTATCGGTAGCTGGTTGATCAAAATTTTGGTCAAGACTTTCGGTAAAATCTTAGACAAAAGCAATATGGATGTGTCACTCAAACCTTTCCTATGCAGTATAGTGGGCACATTACTTAAGGTTATGTTAGTTATATCTGTATTAGGTATGCTTAGCATTGAAATGACATCGTTTGTTGCTATTTTAGCTGCTGCTGGCTTAGCTGTTGGTATGGCACTTTCAGGTACATTACAAAACTTTGCTGGTGGTGTAATGTTATTAATCTTCAAACCATTTAAAGTTGGCCAAGTCATTGATGCACAAGGTCATGTTGGTACGGTAAATGAAATCCAAATTTTTAATACTATTTTAAAAACACCTGATAACAAAACAATCATTTTACCTAATGCTGCATTGTCTTCTGGTTCAATGGTTAACTTTTCAACTGAAGCAAAACGTCGCGTAGATTGGACTGTTGGTGTTGCTTATGGTGATGACCTTGATGTTGCTCGTGCTGCAATTAAAGCACTTTGCGATGCAGATACTCGTATCTTACAAGATACACCTGTCGTTATTGCTGTTGCAGAGTTAGCAGACAGCTCAGTTAACTTCACGGTTCGCGCATGGGTTAATGCTGCAGATTATTGGGGAGTATTCTTTGATATGAATGAAAATATATACAAAACATTCCCTAAACAAGGATTAAATATTCCTTTCCCACAAATGGATGTTCACCTACACAAAGATTAATTTTTGTGGTGTATCTATTTGTCAAAGCCAGGTTTTTTAAGCCTGGCTTTTTTGTATGTAAAGATCTTGGTTAAAATAAAGAGTAGTAAAAACATTGCTATTTACCCATTGATAATTGCTGGCTGGGATTGAGAAAAGCTTTATTGATTTTATTATGAGAGTAATTGATTCTATTATGAAAATAGGTTGTTGAATCTATCTTTTACTATGCTCTATTCCCACTTATCTGAATGAAGATAAAGGCATTTAAGTAATGTACTCCGTCGTGATGAAAATCACTCAGAAATGATGAGGAAGCCACTAACAAGTGCTGCTGGAATGAGCAACACATTACAACTATCTATTACCTCTACAAACAAAATCTAGTGATACCACTAAATCACATAAACCTCACTTAAGCTTCCAAGCAATGTCAGGTTTCCATTCATTTACCCATTTAGGTATTTCGCTCTCAGGCATCGGTTTCGCTATGCCATAACCTTGTGCAAGTTCACAACCTAATTTTAGCAATGCAGTACCATGTTCAATAGATTCAACGCCTTCGGCAATCACTTCTCGTTTAAAAGATTTTGCTAAAGCTATCACACCTTCTACGATCGCCAAATCATCTGGATCATCAAGCATATCTCGAATAAAACTTTGATCTATTTTGATTAAATTAACGGGTAATCGTCTCAAATAGGTTAACGAAGAATAACCCGTACCAAAATCATCTAAAGCAAAATTAACACCTAGCTTAATGCAGGCATTCATTATTTTCGAAACATGCATCACATCATCTATAGCGCTTGTTTCTAATACTTCAAGTTCTAAATAACTAGGATCAACATCGGAGTGTCGCGCTAATAACTCAGATAATCTTGTAGTAAACATTGATTGCTGTAATTGCACTGCTGCAATATTAACACTGGTGCTAATCGGTAAGTTCAACCCCATTTTTTGCCATTCACTGATTTGTGATAATGCAGTGTCAATAACCCACTCACCCATTTCTATGCTCATGGGGTTATTTTCAATAACAGGTAAAAATTCCATTGGATTGAGTAAACCACGAGTAGGATGTTGCCAACGGATCAGTGCTTCTACTCCCATAACCTTGCCACTACGCATGTTAACTTTAGGCTGATAATATAGGACAAATTGTTGCTCATCTAAGGCAATCCTAATTGCTTCTAAGCTTTCCCTTTGCACTTTTACTGCATCATCTTGCGTTGTATCAAATAAGTGATAACAATTTTTACCCGATCCTTTTGCTACATACATCGCTTGATCTGCATGACGCATTAATTGATCGGCATCTACATTATCTTGCGGGTAGATAGTCACGCCAATACTTGCCGATACTTTGAAAATAACATCATTAATAGTAACGGCTTCAGATGAAGCTAAAAGTAATCGATCTAGAATGACCTTACAATCTTCCGGTTTTACCAAATCCGCTAATACTGCAACAAATTCATCACCACCGATACGGGCTAAACTATCTCCCTCGCGTAATGCTTGCTTCATTCTCATCGACAGCGCGATCAACAATTGATCACCAACATCATGTCCGTAGGCATCATTAACAGCTTTGAAACCATCTAAATCAATAAAGGTGACGGCCAATGATTGTTTATGGCGATGGCATTGCAACATGGCTTGCGTTAATCGATCAGCTAACAGTGAACGATTAGGCAAGTTCGTCAACATATCGTAATGTGCAATATGCTCTAGCTGGTCTTGTTGGGTTTTGATCGGCGTAATATCATTACCTAAAGAAACATAATGTGTGGTTACTCCGTTATCGTCATAAATTGCACTAATTGTTTTCATTAGCACATAGGTTTCGCCATTTTTACGTCGGTGCCACACTTCACCATGCCAGGCGCCTTCTTCGTGCAATAGATCCCACATTTCTTTGTTAGATTCTGACGAATGTCTTTTTGACTGTAAAAAACTTAAATGCTGGCCAAACACTTCTTTTCGGCTAAACCCAGTCACCCGTGTAAAAGCATTATTAACTTCTATTATTCTGGCATTGTGATCGGTTATGCATATTTCTTCACCTGAATGAGAAAAAACACTGGCTGCAAGTTTGAGATGTTCTTCGATTTTTTTACGTTCGCTGATGTCGTGGGTCATTCCTACTAAAAAGTAATTACCTTTGGAATCTACAAATCGATTTTTTTTAGTAAGAACGGTTTTGGTTAGACAGCCGCCAATGGTTAATGTTTCTTCACTTAATACCTCTTGACCACTTTCCAATACTTGTTTGTCTATCGATAAAAAATGCTCACGCTCATTGGTGGGAACCCTTTCTGCTAATGTTTTCCCAATAATTTGATCTCGGGGTAAGTTAAACATGTTACAAAAAGCATCATTAACTAATAATAATCGGCATGATTCGTCTTTAACAAAAATGGGATCGCCCATGTTATTAAAAACAGCATCAAGATACCCCTCAATATCGTGTAAGGATTCTTCAAAGCGTTTACTTGAATCATCATTATCTGAGCCTTTGCTGTCAGATTTATCTGAATCAGAATTGTCATCACTATTACTTATTCGGGTCATATTAAAACATTCCTTGTTAGATATTACTTAATCATTCAAGCAAGCGATAAATATGTGAGTTGAATAAACTCAATTAAAAACATCTTAGCTAAACCTTAACTGTATATTTAAGATGATTGTTTAGAGTTAATCTACTTTTAAAATCCATTTTTTAATAAATTAATATGTGAATGATAAGTGTTATTATCCCAATCATTACACATAACCTATATCAAATGATTCATAGTTGGACTAAAACTAATGTATCAGATACAAGTCAAGATGAGGGAATAGGATATTCCTTTTATGATTGCTGTCATTGCGTTTAGTCTGAATATCTACTGAGCCAAGCATATGCAGGAGTCAACAAGTTCTGATTAATTTCAGTAATTGCATGAAATGACAACTTTAACCTTAGAGAATAAAACCTGAGGAATCCCCTCGAATATTAAGAAATAATGAATGTGGGGAGATCTACTTCCATGGCAATTTATGATCAAATAATTTCACCACAAAAAAACAAATCAGTCATCACCATGAAAGTCATCTAAATCATACAGAATGAAATATCACTTGCCCACCCTGAAATGCATAAAACCAGGTTAAATAGCTTATTTACTTTTGTTCACTCCGGGTTAAAAGACCAAAGGCTCACAGAAACATTCCCAATATTCTTTGTCATAGCTGATTGTTCATCTGTTATAACCGCACAAAAACTATATATCCTTTATTCAAGACTCAAACTATCGGCTGCTAATTGTTATGGATTTATACTAAGTATGTGTTTTATGTTAATTTAACTCCCTTTATAATTAAGGAAAGTGCCATATCTCAATAAGGCGATCCACAATTTCTATTTATACAGCAAAAGGAAGATTTTTAGATATGCGAGCAGATACTGTGGTTATCTTTGACTTTGAAACAACAGGGTTATCGCCAAATGAAGGCGATAGAGCCATTGAGATTGGAGCAGTCCGCCTCGTGAACGGCGAAGTAAAAGATCAATTCCAATCATTGATGAATCCAGGTTTTGCAGTTAATTCATTTATTGAGCAATACACAGGCATCACTAATAATATGTTATCTCAAGCAGCGTCATGCCGCCAAGTTATGACAGAGTTTTCTGATTATATTGGAAATGATAATTTGATTGCACATAACGCTTCTTTTGATAAACGTTTTTTATCATCAGAATTGGCGCAAATAAACCGACAACATTTAGGTGATATAGGCTGTTCACTACTGTTATCTCGTCGTATTTTTCAAGAAGCGCCTAGCCATAAACTTGGCGAGTTAATCCGCTTTGCTAATATAGCCAATACTGGCGACTTTCATCGCGCATTATACGATGCTCAAATGACTAGCCACCTCTGGTTAGCAATGCTTGATAATATAGGTGAAAGATACAATTTATTTGATTTAAGTTTTCAACAAATACAGCTGCTTTGTAGAACCCCAAAAAAATCAGTGCACCGACTACTCGCTAGTTGGTGATCTATTAACTACAAGTTTAATGTAAATTGTAGTGTGATTATTTTTATTCTATTTAATTCACTTCTAACGTACTAAATACGTTAAAATGGATGGTTATTATTTAGCAACGAGTCTTTTATATTAATGAGCAATGATACAAACCCAGTGATAACGATCAATACTGCAACCAACTTTCTTGAACTTGGTCTTATTTCACCTTTGTTAGGGCGCTTAACAGAGTTGAATTATGAGCATCCTACACCTATCCAAGCGCAAGTCATTCCAAGCATATTAGATGGCCAGGATTTAATTGCAGGAGCCAATACCGGATCCGGTAAAACGGCAGCTTTTGCATTGCCATTACTACAAAAGATTCATAAGTTACAACTTCAACAACAATTACCTGCTTACAAAAAAGTATCAAAAAATACGAACCAAGTACGAAGTAATGATGTTACTGGGCTCATTTTAGTGCCAACACGTGAACTTGCAAAACAAGTTGCAGATAGTATTAAATCTTATGCAGTGCATTTTAACGGAGCAATTAAAACTGTTGCTGTATTTGGTGGCGTCTCTGCTAACACACAAATGCTTGCATTAAGAGGTGGTGCAGACATTCTTGTTGCTACACCAGGTAGACTACTAGACCTAATTTCAAGCAATGCGCTCAAACTTGATAATGTACAATGTTTAATTCTTGATGAAGCAGACCGCATGTTAAGTTTAGGTTTTACTGAAGAACTAGAAAAGATATTAGCTCTTCTTCCAAAAACTAAACAAACCTTATTGTTTTCAGCAACCTTCCCAGATCAAGTCACCTCATTGACTAAAACCTTGTTAAACAACCCCGCTGAAATACAGTTACAAAGTGCCGATGCCAGTACATTGGTGCAACGTGTATTTACCGTTGATAAGGGACAAAAAACAGCATTATTAGCACATTTAATTAAACAACATCAATGGCAGCAATCTTTAATTTTTGTTAATGCTAAGAATGCATGTAACCACCTAGCAGACAAACTTGCTAAGCGAGGTATCAAGGCAGAGGTGTTTCACGGGGACAAAGGTCAAGGTGCACGAACACGAGTACTAAAAGCTTTTAAAGACGGTGAAATCCAAGTGTTAATTGCAACTGACATCGCCGCGCGTGGCTTAGATATTGAAAAATTGCCAGTAGTGATTAATTTTGACTTACCAAGAAGTCCATCTGATTATATGCATCGTATTGGTCGAAGTGGTCGAGCAGGAGAAATTGGATTAGCATTATCAATTATTGACCATGACGATTACCACCATTTTAATGTCATCGAGAAAAAGAACAAATTGCGTTTGGATAGAGAGCAAGTTGCAGGTTTTGAAACAACTGAATTTATCAACAATGTATTTGGCAGCGCTGAAAAACCGAAGGCTAAACCCGCAGGCACCGGTAAGAAAAAACACAAAAAAGAACCACAGATTAATGCAGATATATGGTTAGGTAACGTTTAATTAATTTGAATTTATATTAATGACAACAGGATCATATTTATTAACGCTTATAAGTTGCCAATATTTATGATCGCTTTCATTCAATCATCGACCTAATAAGCTGTATTGTGTCGATGACTAAATTCCAAACGAAAAGCTTTCTGTTATTCTAAATTTATAATGGGCCTCAGTTTACTCAAAAATTATTTCTTTCTTTGATACAATAAGTTAGATGTAATACCCTTCAGGAAAAGTTACCAGTTATTATTTAATAGCGCCATTTAGTGGCACCACTAAAATTTAACTCTTAGTGGCGCGACTAAGCAGCGACATTTAAGGCCAAGCTCAAGTGCAGCATTCCGCGCTCAATTAACCTTTTTAAAATGGGTAACATTGATCCATTATTTAATGTGTTCTTCTTTATTCACCTTTATTTACTTCATCTTTAATACTCAATTTTGTGAGATTTAGAGATAAAGACACGCTATAAATTGTCAATTTATCTTACTTTCAGATGTACTTAACCGAGCTGATAATCAGTTAAGTTAATGTAAATAATACAGGATAAAATACCTATAATTTTCTTAAAAAAAATATTAATAAAAATATCTTCAATTAATGGTTAACTATTTACTAAGTGCTACACTTCTACCTCTATTGAGCAATTCTATTGATATTTATAGTAATTTTAATGCTACGAATGTTACTTTACCTGCTCTTTTTAAGTCCTAATATCTATATAAATTAAGGTTTTTATGCGCTCACTTTCTATCAAAAATAGATTAATATTGACGATTTTACTTGCCGTCATTGTATCGACCAGTGTGATTGCATTTGTTGCTCAAATGAAA
Source organism: Vibrio sp. 2-Bac 85 (assembly GCF_037546705.1). NCBI lineage: Bacteria > Pseudomonadati > Pseudomonadota > Gammaproteobacteria > Vibrionales > Vibrionaceae > Vibrio > Vibrio sp. 2-Bac 85. The sequence continues at coordinate 132,303 of NZ_JALAAB010000002.1, forward strand.
TCACGAGACCAATTGCTTAATCGTTTGGAAAACTCTGAACTTCCTAACTTAGTACAACGAGTTGAGGAAGCCGTTAATGGTGAAATATCCCAAATGAAAGCGTTAACCAAAGCAATTGCCAGTAATGCTTTTATTGCCTCTTGGGTAGATAACGGTGAAGATGCGGCAGGTGAAAAAATGTTGGTTAAGTATTTAGGAGACGTAGCCAAAGCTAATGGATTAAGTAATGCCTCATACATCGACCTCAATACAGCTAAATATTGGAATCAAGAAGGTTTTTTACGTCAATTACAAAATAACGATCATGACAGTTGGTTTTTCAAATTTAAGCAAAGTGGTATAGAAGAGTCTGCAAGTAGTTATACTAACTCTGACGGTTCTATCGATATCTTTGTTAACTATCAGCAGGTTAATGGCCGTGGATCTTCAGGTGTTTCTAAATCCTTTGATGAAATCGCTAAATTCTTAACAAACTTCAAGATTGAACAAAGTGGTTTTGTCTACTTAGCGGATCAAGATGGCTTAGTTAAAGTTCATAGAAACAGAGACTATGCTGAGAATAAAAATATCCAGGATATATATGCAAATATTGACAAGGATAAACTATTTAACAAGCAAAATTTTGCTTTCCAAGAAGTAGGTGATTTTGTTATTTCGACCAGTTATATAAACAGTTTAGGTTGGTATGTAATAGCCGAAGTACCTAAATCTGAACTGTATGCAGGCTTGGATGAGTCTCGAAACTATATGCTAATGATGTTTGTTATCGTGACCATATTATTTGTGTTAATAAGTATTGTTATAGGCAACCGTTTAGTACTGCCAATTAAAGAAATGGCTGTTACCTTTCGTGAATTAGGTGAAGGAGAAGGAGATCTCACCTATAAAATTAACGAAAATGGTGCTTATGAGATATCCGAGTTGGCAAAAGGCTTTAATGCATTTGTAGCTAATATCCGCACTGTTGTTCAAGATGTTAAGTCAACATCAACTGACATAAAGAATGCTTCTGAGAATGTTTATCAAGATGCTAACGCCTCTAAAGTATCATTAGACAAACAACGTGATGAAGCACATCAGGTGTCCGTTGCTATTAACGAAATGGGCAGTACTATCGCGGAGATAGCTAATAATGCAGGTGTAGCGGCGCAAACAACCAATGAAGCTACTAACATGACAGCCCAAGCACAGATAGTTGTTAATGAATCGACAGCTACCATAAGCCATATGGCTGACGATATGGAAAGTGTAACCTCTAGTATTGAAAATTTAGCTAAACGCAGTGATTCGATCAGCGGTATTCTTGATGTGATACGTGGTCTATCAGATCAAACTAATCTACTAGCACTAAATGCCGCAATTGAAGCAGCACGAGCAGGAGAACACGGTCGAGGTTTCTCTGTAGTAGCCGATGAAGTCAGAAATCTTGCTAAGAAAACGAACGAATCAACCGATGAAATTCATAAAATGATATCTGAATTACAAGATGGTTCGAAAATGGCAGTGGATTCAGTGCATAAAAGTAGAGAGCAAGCAATTCTTGGACTAAAAGCGACACATAAAACAAATGAAGTCTTGGGTGAAATTGTTATAAATGTTCAACATATTTCAGATCTTAATATGCAAATTGCGACCGCTACTGAAGAGCAATCTGCCGTGATCAATGAAATTAATATCCATGTGGTGAATATCAGTGACAGTACAGAACAAAGTGCGCAAGCCTCTCAGAATATTGAATCATCAACGGACTCATTAAAATGTATGGCGTCAAGTTTAGATGATTTAGTAAAACGTTTTAAATCGTAAACGTACTAGATTATAAACAGAGGTCAATAGTACTTAACTCGCAGTTCATTGATAGTGGTATTTACCTATAAGTCACTTACAATTTACTGCGTATTTTATATTTTCAGTAGATAACAAAAAGCCTTCAAAACTTAATGGGGTCACTTCAGACCTATTAAATTTTGAAGGCTTTTTTACTATGTCGTTGAATAATTTCTAGATTTATTTTTTTAAGCTGTAATAACTAATTAAATATTTATTTTTGTTTATCAGTTAAATACAAGAAAAGGGCCAGTGATGATAAAAGCAATGCAGTGCTGGTAATGATCGCTACGGGATAATACAAGTTACCAGCTAAATCTAGTTGGCTATATTTAATAACCATGATCAAACCTTCTAAAGATAATGCCACGCATACAGTACCAATGAACCTTGGTAAGGTACCACGTAAAGTTTCAATTGCATTTTTATTATCATCTTCACCAGGCTCTGAGTACTCTTTATTAATAATGAGCGCAAGTTCAAATACGGCCAAAGCAATGATCCCAGTGTTAATACTTTTGAGCAGGATTTCAGTTAAATCAGATTGTGCTATCAAACCTTGTACTGCGTTCGTAAATAGTGAAATAACAAGAATAATAGCTAAACCAAAAAAGATGATGGTTAACGCTCTTGAGAAAAAGTTTCTCATAAAAGATGTAATTGAACTGTTCATTCGTTCCTCTAAAAATTATAAAAAAATGCTACATATACCCGTTGTAACCCAAGGTGCAAAAAACAGCAAATCATGAGGTAAACAGGTTCTAGGCATAAAAATGACGTATAAAGGACATTACTCGATACGTTTATGCGGCCATAACCAAAATTAGGTTAGCATATTTACGTTGAGTTATTACAAATACACTTCAAATATGATTTGGTTTTATTTAACAATTAACAATTAACAATTAACAATTAACAATTAATTTTTATCATTGCTTAATGAGGGATACCACCTTCGGTTAACTTGATAGGATTAAGTAAAACCTCCAATTTATCTCTGGTAAGATCGGTGTGTTGTTCTGCTACATCAATAATTGGCCGCCCTTCTTGATAGGCTATTTTTGCAATCACAGCAGCTTTTTCGTAACCAATTAGCGAGTTTAACGCAGTTACCAATATTGGGTTTCGAGCTAATGTGTCGTTTATTTTTTGTGTATTAACCGTGAAGGTTTTAATCGCTTTATCTGCTAATAACACACTGACATTGGATAAAAGGTCGATACTCGACATTAGATTATGAGCAATTAGGGGTAACATTACATTTAATTCAAAATTCCCCGATTGCCCAGCAATGGTTATAGCTGCATCATGGCCGATCACTTGCGCACCGACCATACATGCAGATTCAGGGATCACAGGGTTAACTTTACCGGGCATAATAGAAGAACCAGGCTGTAATGCTTCGAGTTTAATTTCACCCAATCCAGCTAAAGGTCCCGAATTCATCCAGCGCAAATCATTGGAAATTTTAATAATAGATACCGCGGTTGTTTTAAGTTGTCCTGATAATGCGACGGCAGTATCCTGAGTACCGATTGCAGCAAAAAAATCATTGCTAGGTTTAAATGTAATTCCAGTTATATCTGACAGAGCGGTATTAAATACTTTAGCAAAAGCAGGATCAGCATTGATACCCGTTCCGACGGCCGTTCCACCTTGAGCTAAACGTTGAATACTCGGTTGTAACAACTCTAAGTGCTTAATGTTTTGCTCTATTTGCGTTGCCCAGCTATTTAAGCTTTGGCTAAAACGTATCGGCATTGCATCCATTAAATGCGTGCGTCCATTCTTAGTGTAAGCATCAAGTTCTTGCGCTTTAATATGAATAGTACTAGATAATGATTTTAACGCAGGAATAAGGTTATTATGCAATGCAATTGATGCACTAACATGGATAGCTGTTGGTATCACATCATTACTACTTTGGCCAAAATTAACATGGTCATTTGCATGTATTTTTTCGCCACAAATTTGACTCGCTACATTTGCAATGACTTCATTAGCATTCATATTAGTACTAGTACCAGACCCTGTTTGATAAATATCAACGGGAAAATGGTCCATTAGATTTGCATCTGCTAATAACTTATCAATAGCGAGATTAATCGCTTTCCCTTTCTCTTTAGATAAATGTGCTAACGTCATATTTGCAGTCGCGGCCGCTGACTTAATTAATAACAAAGCACTAATAAATGATTCCGGTAATTTAAGGCCACTTACAGGGAAGTTATTAATTGCTCGTTGTGTTTGCGCTCCATATAAAGCATTAATGTCAACTTCAAGCTCTCCCATACTGTCAGATTCTGTGCGCGTTTTTTTCATGTTCTATCCCCCTATTAGTTAACTGTGTCATCTATATAAGCAATCAAAACTAGTTAAACACTATCATAATGCGGTTAGTGAGTAACAACAAAAATTCTACCGCTATAAAAAAGGGTTTATTTGACATTGAAGGGCTGAATTATCATAAATTTTTAATCTTTAGAATGGTTAGTAGGATGTACAACATTAAATATGGATATGTTTAATTTTTTTATCACTACGAATAACTAGTTTTTTTGAGCAATTCCATTCCGCTTAATTACATGGTCAAAAATTGCGAAGTAAAAAATAATGAGGGCAAGGCGTTTGATTGAATAATAGTTAGTAATTGGGATTGAGAACAAGGAGTTTTTATTGATTTTGACCAGCAATATTGTTCAGATGTTTATATGGTTCGGAATAAATATTGTGAAATTAGTTTTATAACGTTAAAGGTAAATTAACCAATCAAGAGTAGATATTGCTAGTGAGGGTTTAACACTGCCACACATTTTTATTACAGTCTCTTTTTATTACAGGGCAATTAAGGAGCTGTATCAATTCTCGAATACTTGATGAGTTCATAAAACAAAAAAACCGAAGCTATTAAGCTTCGGTTTTTAATGTTGGGTTTTAAACTTTGATTAGTTCAATGTAACACCAGCAAAGTTGAAGGCGCTGTAACCACCTATCGTACCTACTGGATGAATATCAATATCTAACTCACCTTCAAATTCAACGTCTACCTGCATATATTTCCAAGAATAACCTGAACTTAACTCGATAATCTCGCTTACCCCGTTAATCACAACTTCAACAGCAGCAGTTTCTCTAGTCCAAGCACCCGCTGAAAAGTATAGAGAAGCTACATTAACTTGAGACTCACCACTTTTAAGTTTAAGTGCAACACCATTCTCTTCCTTCCAGCTCATACCTTTATAGCCGACGAAGTCATTACCATTCTGGTCAGTGAAGGTGTAACGTTTCGTAACATCATAAGTTTTGCCAGAAAATGAGATTGATTCAACTTGTGCATCTGTAAGATCATGATTTCCTGATTGCATATCGTGTGTCATAAACTCTGCGTCTGCAACATCAATTGTATAGCCGGCTTTGGCATCAACAGAAAGAAGCGCCGCATATTTTACAGCCTCTACAGCTTCAACTTCTTCTACAGCTGTTATTGCATTGTTTAATACAATACCAGCAAACATTACTGAACTATAACCACCTACGTCGCTATCGGTGCTAATAGAAACGGGTGTTGAACCGTCATATGCAATAGAAACAGAAAAGTAGGTCCAAGCGTAACCTCTTGGTAACGTAATAGTCTCTACTTCATTACCTACAGTGACAATAACGCTTGATGCATTGTGGCTCCATGCACCTGCTTGCATATACAAAGTTGCATTTTGTTCTTGGCCATTTCCTACTAAATCAAATGATAATTTATTACCTGTATTAAATTTCATTGACGCATAACCATTAGTCAACTCAGTTCCATTCTCCTGAAAACTAAAGTAGTTACGGTCCTTATAACCGACGTTACCTGCATTAACTGAAAATTGACTATTTGCAATACTATCGTCGCTATATCCTTCGTTATAAGCAGCTTCACTTCTAAATGAATATAACTCTTTTTCACCCACTTCAATGATACTTGGTTTACTTGTAAACTCATGTGAGATGGCGATGTCAGTCGCTGTGTAAATGATACCTGTATCTGCTGGAGTATCTGTTTCAATTGGAGTTGTAGTATCTGCTGGTGTAGTTGGTTCTACTGGCGTTTCTGAGCTTGCAACTTCATAGACTTCTAAACATGATTCATCAGAAGTACTTTGTCCTGCTTGATTAAATGCAGCAATGCGGTAGCAGTAAGTTTGATTAACAATAACGTTAGAATCTGTAAAATTGCTAGCGTTAGCTGGAAGAGTAGAAACAATCTCAAATAGGTCACTTTCTTGAATTCTTTTTTCAATAATGAAGCCATCTTCATTAGTAGAGTTATCGGTCCAATTTATTTTTAGGTTTTCAGCAGAAGCCATTGAGCTACCTGCTAAAAGTGAAAATAAAACAAGAGATGATTTTTTTACGCTAAAAAGGTGCTGATTCATTTTTGCCTCCACAAAAGTGATCATTCAGCGTCCAGTGACATTGTATTATATGTTTAAAAAAGTGGAGGGATAATATTTACCGCCTCGGTAACCCCGCTGCCATAGACAATTAATTGTCCACAGGCCGGTGGTTTTGCGTCCTAAAGTTTCCCTTAGTTTGCCTTTTTCTAGCTACAATATGTAAACATCTAAATGAGAAAAGTTTATAAGTATTCGGTAAATCTTTACCGCCCAGAAAATATAGAACAGAAAAAAAATAATACCAAAGGAATAGACAAATATTTTCAACTTTTATTTTATTTATCGCAAAATCAATATGTTAACATTTAATTTATTTTTGGATTAAAAATCAACTAATCAAATATGTAGTAAATAAAATGATACAAATCAATTTACCGCCTTGGAGCAACCAATTCGTTTTTCGTGATGCGCATATATATTTGCTTCATTTAAGGAACTTCGATCAAAGAATGGAGTTGAATAGAACAATTAAAGAAGGTGTTGAAGGGCTAAATTGAAATCTTAAGCAGTTAACAAGCGAGACAAATACTCAGCTTGTTAACTTATGGCTAAAAAACTATTCAGAAAGTGCCATTGATGCCATTTTCATGGTGTTTTCAAAAGATTCACAACCAGCAATGAATAAACCATTATGGCAAAACATAGCGTCTGTCAGGCCTGTTTCTTGTTGTAATGCTTCATCCGATAAACCAGCCCATGACTTAGGTAGCGACTTCCTATCTTCAAAAGAACCAAGTTCAACAGGAACAGTTTGAATTCTCCAATGTCCCGATTGAGATGGATAAACCATAAACAATGCTTCTTTAGACAAATTAAGCACCGTTCTTTTCCATGGCGTATATTGTTGCAGTACAATAAGGCGGGGATCTGCTGCTTCGGTAATAGCTTTCGCAACAATAGCTTTAGCGCTTATTCCACCATTAGCAGAGGCAATAAAACGAGATAGAACGACGTGAGCAAACTCTACCGCTTGGTCAAAACAGCTATCAAAATCACCATCTTCTTGCCAGGTAGGGTTAAACATCGAAATAGTTTGGCTTAAACTAATGCCTTGAGCAACCCCTTCTACATGTCCACAATCTATTGCATCAATGGTAGAAACTAAACCGGCATCCACTGAATTTGCAACATCTTGATCATTATTACAAATCGTTAGCCCATACTTTTTCCAAATTAGGCCAAATGATGAATATGGAATACCATTTTCACGCTCCCCGGCTCCACCGCGTTGATGATGGTCAAAGCGCCCTTCTTCTGGGTCATATTCGTCACCCACATCAATCACTAAATCAGCCTCTTGAATAACATCTAAGTTACGTGTTCTTACTAGTTCAAAAGTTGGAAAGATATATTTAAGGGCTGCGATACTGAACACATCGTCCGCATGAAAGTTACCATTGTGCGTTGCTATCGTTATATTTTTCATAGTTGTTTTCATTATTTGTTATAGAAGAAAAAGGATAAGAAAGCATCAAATAATAACGCTTTAAATTCTGATATTTTTATTGCAAGTTATTCAAAAATAAAGGCGGGATTCTACACTAAACTCGCTCATAAAAATAGGTTGAAATCTTTTTATTAACCCTGCGCAGATAGTATCTGCTGTTCCTTGATTCCCAAAAGCAATTGTAACCATGAGATTAAATTGTTATCGATTTTAATAAGTAAAATACCACGATCAAAACTGCTACTTACATTTGTCATACAAAATATAGTAAAAACGAGAAGTGAAGTATATTTTTAGCCTGTATATACCTGTTAAACCTAGGTAAGATAGGTACCTTAATTTTATCAAGGAGTTACAAATGAACATGTTGGATGAAGTAATAAATATTTTGACTTATTACCATGGTGAAAATAATTTTAATATGAATCCTCTTGTGCCACAAGAAATCGAGCATTATGCACGCGCTGTTTTAGATATTCCTGACCAAGAATATATCTTAGCCGCAATGCGTACCTCATTTACTCAGTTTCATAGGGGGTTAATCATTGGTAAAGATGCAATATATTGGCGCAATGACCATAAAATACTTACCACCGTTAATCAATTAAGTTGGAAAGAACTCAGCCAGCAAAGAAAAGATTTCCGTGCCCGTAGGCGGATTGTGGAATTAGGTAATGGTGCAGTGTTTGATAATATAGGTTCACTCAATAAAACCAGTACTATCATCAATATACTGGATTTATTAATCGATAAATATGATCAGCAAGAGAATGATAGTAATGGGTTCATTTTTGACGAAGACAGTTTATCAAAATTGATAAAATCTATTCCAGACAATAAAGCCGCCATTAAAGCTGAAAGTGCAGATAGCGCCTCAAATGCTGAAACAATTAGTTTTGCCTCCATCATTTCAAGCATGTTTAAAAAACTACTAGGTCGTTAGTACATAACTTAATAGTCCGCCTACTATTTCCACTATGTCTAATATAGATAGGAACGCGTTAAACACGGTTCCTTAACGGTTATTAGTTTGCTAAAAATAGCGGTCATGTCAACGTAATGCATGCTTTAAATCGCATTGACTCAATATAAACCTTACATTTTTCCTTATACTGAATATCCACAGTACTAGGAATGCACGCACTGTAATATTTGCTTTTATTAAATAATAAATGTGTTGTTATTACTTGAATTCAATAAATTAAAAAAATAAACCATGTGCGCCAGCTACACCACAAAAAACAGCAATTAAACTAACTGAAAGCAATATAGTATGCATCAACTGTAAATAGAAAAATGCTTTTTCAGTATTCTTTTCAGCTTGTTGATGAAACCACCGATGTAAAATAAGCGGCTCCAAGAGAAACAATACTAAGGTAAAAATAAACCAGACAAAAATCATAATATGAATCCACCAGTTCATTGTTGACCATGCATTCATCACATCTAGCATGTAAAAACCGGAAATACCTGTTATAACCGTTGTTAATTTAGCCTGAAAGCCAAACTTACCCTCAAGCATTTCAAATAGATGCAATTTATTATCGATAGACTTTGCACTACGGATAGATGGAATCAAAACCGTAGTAACAAATGCAACACCACCAATCCACATTACAATTGCAACAATATGCAATGCTCTTGCAATGATAAAATTATTGTACTCCATGACGATCTCCTAAAAGCTGTAAGTTATAATCGTTTTTATTTAGGCAACAATAACAAAAACTGCTTTTTAATCAATTGACTAAGTAACGTATCATTGATTAAAAACAAACTTATGGTCAATACAGGATCTGAACTCAAGTAATAAGATAAATGAAGTTTTATTTTTATACTTGGTTAGGCTCTATTGACCATCAGGTTTATTTGTAAAGAACGATAGGTTTCCCGGACACAAGTGAGCATATAAAGTTGACCTTATATCGCAAGTCAATCACTTAAGTGGACAAAGATTCTATATAAGTAATGAAGAAATTATTATTTTTCATAACAATTGTTTATAACTAGGTTGAGCTTTTGACTTGTTTAATTCATGCAATATTTTTATCTTGTTCTTATTTCAATTCAAAGAACTAACTATTGATTCTGTTATAATAAATGTTGAAAACTATAAATAATAAGTTGTAACTCATGATATGGGGTATCAACATTGCGCTATTCAACAACGAGTTGTAAATACTGCTTTACTAGAACTTAAATTAACAGGAAAAATTATGATTAAAAATTTAATAGTTGTTGCCATGATAACTTTGGTATCAGGATGTTCAACATTAACAGAAGGTCTTTTTAAACAACCACAAGTAGGTTACAAATCAATTGCACTAGGTGAAGTATCAATGGATCGTATTGAACTGAACCCTACATTTACTATTACCAACGAGAATGGTTATCCTATTCCTGTGAATTCAATTAGCTATGAACTTTCACTGAATAATGAAAAAATGTTGAATGGTGAAACCGATGCCATAGGCACTTTACCTGCAAATGGAGATAAAGATGTCAGTCTTTCGATTGCACTTACTCAAGAAACGCTAACATCCTTACAGCAGTTATTATTTAAAAATAGAAAATTAGATTATCAAGTGAAGGGTAATGTAAATACTCTCGGTCTACCAATTCCATTTGAAAAATCTGCGACTTTATATATACCAGAATTAACTATCGCAGATATGAAAGTGGTTAACGCTAGCTTTTCACAATTAGACATTGTTTTAAGTGTTGATGTAGACAACCAAAATGATTTCAATTTACCACTTGATGACCTAACATATTCAGTGTCTTCAAAGGGTAATGATCTTTTTAAAGGCGCACTAACGAGTCAAAAAATTAGTACTGGTAAAAGCAGCTTACAACTACCACTAAGTATCAAACCAAGTGATATGTTTAGCAATGTATTTTCTATGCTGACGAATCCAGATTTACCGTTACACTTTGAAATTAGCTCGCCATTGTTTACTAAATCTTATGATCAGACAATCAACCTTAGTAGTCTTTTAAAGTAGCAGCCTTTTAAATTAATTTAGAAGATTGGGGTCATTTTTGATGACACCTTATAAAAAGGTATTGATCATTAATATTCATCGTAGATCCTTGCGATGAATATTATTTTTAACGGATTTTATTTTTCAAATAGCAAATTAATCTTAATCAGCTTTTAGTTGTTTCTTTTCCCTCAATAACTTCGATATCCTTTAATTGCTGTTCAGTTAGGCATTCATCAGTATCGGAACACAGATAGATACGGCTAGAAGAAAATGGGGTTAAAGGGAGTACAGAATTAAGACTTATATCATCCTCTTGCTCACATTGCATTTTCGGATCATCACCTAATTTATTTAATATACGTAATGACCAACACCATGCAATTAAACCGAACAATATAGACCCAACGGCCTGCCCAGCAACAACACCTAACGCACCAAACCATTGTCCTCCAAAATAAACAAATGGAATAGTACCTATTGTTGCCTTGCCTATATTCATCATTGTCGATGTACTAGGAAAGCCTAAATTATTAAATGTTGCATTAGCAATAAAGATTAGGCCGTTAAAAACAAACACAATAGATAGCCATGTACAATAGAAACGAATCATCTCTTCGGCATCGCCCTGCGCACCAAAAATAGAGATTATTTGATTTTGTATCAGAAAAATAATCAAGGCGACAATAATTACGTATGCAGCTGTAAACTCGATAGCTCGTTTGCTAGTTAGGCGAACTCTATCATATAACAAGGCACCAAAATTTTGTCCGATAATCGGGCCAACAGCACCGGAAATGGAAAAGATCATTCCAAATGCAACCGGTAATAAACGCCCTATTACTGCCCATCCAGCAACAAATCCATCTCCGAATCCAGCAATCATCATAGTGACATAAGCATTACCAATAGGCGTGGCAATATTGGTACTCATTGCAGGAATGGCGACATTGAAAATTTCTTTTTGATCCGCTAACCAATGTTTAACATTAAATGTGCCCATTAGTTTATGTACTTTAGTCACCCCATAAATGGCAACAAAAGCAACAGCAAAGCGAGCGATAACTGAAGCAATTGCCGCACCGTGTAAGCCAAGATCAAAGGTAAATATAAATAACGGATCTAACAGTGCATTAACACCCCCACCAGCTAACGTTGTATACATTGCAAGTTTTGCATCTCCTACCGAACGTAAAGCAGCACCAGCATTCATGCCCAAACATAAAATAGGCAGTGACGGTAATAATATGCGTAAATATTCAACCGCTAGTTGATGTGTTTCTCCCTTTGCGCCAATTAAACTGACTAATTCAGGCGTGAAGTACCAAGTTACTGCTGCCACTAATGCACTGATAATGAACCCTGTACCGAGTATGTTAATGACTAATCGTCGTGCCTTTTCTCGATCTTGCTGCCCGATAGCTTTTGATACCAAAGCCGACATTGCAATTGATAAACCAATACTGATAGAAGTTGTGAAAAATGCAATTGTGCCGGCATAACCAACCGCTGCAGCTAGTTCGGTTTCACCTAACAAACTGATAAAGAAAAGGTCCGCTAAATCGACCAAAAATAATGCTGTTAATCCAATTGCATTAGTCGATGACATAACAATAATATGGTTAAAAATATTACCTGTAACAAACTTACCTTTTACCATTTGCGCACTACCATTTAAGAATGAATTTAATAAAACAATTTGAAGAAATGCTATTACAGCACTTTTAATGTTGTATTTGAATGAATAGATAACAATTAAAATGCTGAGCATAGAAGACAAAGACGGTAATTATCGCAATTTAATTAAATATTAGAGCAAATACTGGACATAAAAAACTGAATTTATTTAACGCATAAATAGTGTAGGATCTTTATTTTTTATATAAAAACATTAATGCAGAAGTGATAAATTTAAGCAACAAAATTGATAAGATCTTTAACGGATTTGATATAACTTATAAGTACACTTTTATTCAGAATCTTAGATTCAAATAATAAGTAACAAGTATCTAAATCATCTATAAAGAGTGAAATGAAGAATGAGAAATTATCGTAGCTAGTCCAAAGCAATTTAAAATATAAAGCCAGTAAAGGTACTGGCTTTATGTTCATTATTAGTAAAATATTCAATATTAGTTAAATAATCAATAGTTAAATAATCAATAGTTAAACGTTATCAAAAATTAAGACCCTGTAATGATTAATAGGGTCTTATTTACAGATTCATTATTTACAAAGTCGATTGTTACTATTTATATTGATCATGTGATGCTTTAATTTTGTAGAATGTTGCTTGAACATAATCTTCTGGGTCACCACTATTATTTTGGTTATATGCCCCTACTTTAAAGTACATGTAACGACCACCTTGGTCATAACCACTTTTGCTCATATCAACAACTTGAACTGCATCTTCTTTTCCATCACGTTTTACTGTCACCGTCATGGTATTACCTTCAACTTTGATTTGGTACGAGAATACTTCACCTAACGCAATACCATCGTCAACTTCACCACTTAAATCACCTACTAAACTAAAGTAATTATCTGAACCTTCCAAGGTATTTTCATGTGCAAAGTAAACAGAACCAGTATCTCTGTTTGGTAATTTACGGTAGTAAAGACGAATAGGTTCATCATCTTGATCATGGATTTGACCGATAATAAAACGACCTACTTGGCCTAATTCACCTGTTGAAGTGGTACTATCAACTTTCATTGTGACATCTAACACACCGTCTACACCGCCAGCGGCTTTAAGATCAGCTTCTGGTGCACTGCCAAATACCCAGTTGTTTTTGTTAACACCTTTGGTAGAAATAGATTTATCTCCTCGGCGTAACATTTCGCGCAACTCTGTACGAGTGTATTTAGTATTTTTAGACGTACGAGTACCTTTAACAAAAGTTTTAATCACTAAACCGCCATCATCCGCAGTATAAAAAAGTTCAGGTTGTTCATAACCTTGGTTTAAATACCACTCATTAACGTCGTCAGGTTTTCCATTTTTATCATGGTCAAAGGGTTGTGATAAATACCAAGTGGTTAAATCGAAGTTTTCTCCAGGTTTGTTACCCGCTAATGGCACGGCTGGAATAGTCGGTGATTTTAACGGTACATCCCACCATACTTTTTTACTACAATCAGAGATGGCTGAATCACATTTTAATGGCACGTGCGTACCAAAATCTCCCAATCGTAATGCTTTCATTTTTGCTTTTTCTTTCGCTTTTTTGGCTTTTGCAGCCTTATCTAAAATTTTGTTTTCAGCTTCATTAGCAGCAATTACATCAGGTGTAATAAACTCATTAGCAAGACATGTATTCACAGCACAATTTACCGCATAAAATTCAGTAACGCTGTTCCACATGTTTTTAGTATTACCATGGCCAACATACTTAACATAACGGGCTTTTACTGCTGTAAATGGAAAACGCTCTATCGAAGTAACTTTACCCGATGATTTAACACCTTCTAGCACCGTTTTCCATGTACTCCCATCTTCACTGACCAAAATATCGAAGTTACTAGAACGCTGATGGCCTTTAGAAAAAGCAATACGCACTGCATCAAATTCTGCCACTTGACCATAATCAAGCACAGCCCAAGAATTATCACCACTAGCAGACCAACGCGTTGAAATATCACCATCAATTAAACGATCTGGGCCGTTGCCATCATGCACACTTGATTCAGTTGCTACCACAGATAGCGGTGCCTGTGTACCAGCAAGGTTAATTGGACCTGTTAGTGCATTATCCGTTGTCGCACAACCAGACAATGCGATAGCAATAGAAGTACTTAGTACAAAACTCAATTTTCCGTTTTTCATTGTATCCCTCATTTTCTTATCTTTTAATAATTAAATAATACTTTTAAATTAGATTATGTATTTACTCTGCCATACTTAAAGTTGATCAATCTATTGGATTTTATTTTTCAACAACTAGCGTACCGCAAGATTTTATACACAGCATTGTTGTTTGTTAGAAAGTCTTAACTAGATCTCAATTTAGAGATTCAAAGGGTAAAGAAGTTAGACTAGCACCTCACAAAAACTCAATAAATACAGCATTCCACATAAGATAAAAACAAATTTTCAAATATTATCACTTGAAAAGTGATCATTAAAATTACATTAATTATAAACAATTTATGAATTTAAAATAGATAATATCTATCATTCAATAAGGAGTAATAATTAATATGATAATCCATAAAATGATACTTTAGTTGATACAACTGTCATCTAATGCGAATCAAAAAACCCTTATTTGTAGTACTAATAAGGTTTTTTGTTTGTAATTAATTATTGAAGGTAAGTATTAAAGTTAAGTACTAAGGTTAACTAATGAGGGTAAGTAATAAAGTTATTAAACGAGGTTGGTTGTACATTAACGGCTATTGAGAATTACATTATTATTAAATATATGCCCTGACTTTACCTACCAAGGAACATTGAGTTGAAAAATTTACCCACATATTTTGTTATGCTTTGTAATTAAAAAGATAGCAAAATTCATTAATATAAACTTCCTCACGTTTTATCTTGTATTGCTAGTGAACAATCACCTGCAGCGATAAACGATCAAAAGTAACCGATTAACAATCACAATTTAATAATGAATCGGTAATAAAAAGAAACGTATCATTCTTCGACTTTCTACGAACTAATAACCGTTTAGTAACAGGCCCTTATCTTTCAATAAAAAGGAATATACTTTGAACAAAACACTTCTCGCCGTAATGATTTCATCAGCATTTGCAATGTCAGGATGTCAGTCTTTAGATAATACCTATTCTGCACAATTACGTGTACTTGAAACCTCCGATATTCATGCCAATGTCATGGATTATGATTACTATCAAACCAAACAAGATATCACCATTGGTTTAGCTCGCACAGCAAGCCTAATCAAAGTCGCACGTGCAGAGTCTGAAAATACCTTGCTTGTGGATAATGGAGACCTTTTACAAGGCAGCCCGATGGGGGATTATATTGCCAGTGAATTTAAAAAAGGTAATGAGTTCTCCACCCACCCTACTCACAAAGCTATGAATTTATTGAATTACGAGGTCGGTAATATTGGTAACCATGAGTTTAACTACGGTCTCAACTTTCTAAACAAAGCAATTAACAAAGCAAATTTCCCTTACATTAACGCTAACGTTTATTGTGAATCCGATTGTTGGGAGGGTAAAAAAACAGGTGATAACCTTTTTACTCCTTTCATAATCAAAAAGACTCCTATTATCGATGATCAAGATATTGAAAGAACTATTAACATCGGTTACATCGGCTTTGTTCCACCTCAAATATTACAATGGGATAAACAAAATCTTGAAGGTAAAGTAACAGTAAAAGGGATCGTAGAATCGGCTGAAAAGTTCATTCCCGAAATGAAAGCACAAGGTGCTGACATTATTATCGCTATTCCTCACTCAGGTATTGGTTCCAGCGAAAATCCAAGTGATATTCATGCTGAAAATGCAACCTACGCATTAACCACCGTAAAAGGCATTGATGCAATTATGTTTGGGCATAGTCACTCTGTTTTTCCAAGTCAACAATTTGCTGATTTACCTAACGTAGACATTGCTAAAGGCCTCATTAATGGTGTACCTGCGGTAATGCCTGGTCGATGGGGTGATAACCTAGGGGTGATTGATTTTGATCTACAATACAGTAATCAAACTTGGTCAATTAAAAGTGCTAAATCAGAATCACGCCAAATCTATCAACGTAATGAAGCGGGGAGTAAAGTAGCAGTTGTAGAGGCTGATAAAGCTATCCATGATGCTGTTGCTGATGAACATAAAGGTACTTTAGCCTTTGTAAATGCACCCATTGGTAAAGCCACCAGTGATATGTATAGCTTTCTAACCTTGGTGCAAGATGATCCAACAGTGCAAATTGTATCAAATGCGCAACTACAATATGTTAAGGATCAAGTCGCTGCATCAGATAACAGTTCGCTTAAAGGATTGCCTATATTATCTGCGGCGGCACCATTTAAAGCCGGTGGCCGTCATAGTGCTGCTTCAGATGGTGATGCTTTTGTACAAGTGCCAAAGGGAGCATTGACCTATAAAAATGCAGCGGATTTATATCTGTATCCTAATACCGTGGTAGCACTTAAAATTACAGGGGCTCAATTAAAAGATTGGTTAGAATGCAGCGCCAATCAATTTAATCAAATCGACAAACACAGTAGCTCGCCGCAATATTTAATTAACTGGAAAGATCACCGTACCTATAACTTCGACGTGATCGATGGTGTCACCTACAAAATAGATGTCACCCAAGCCAGTAAGTTTGACAGTAATTGTACAGTGATTGACCCTACGGCAGAAAGAATTGTTGGGCTGACTTACACGGATCAGCAAGGCAAAAAGATAACGGGTGAGCAATTAGAAAAACAACAGTTTATTGTCGGTACCAATAACTACAGAGCCTTTGGTGGGAAATTTGCTGGTACAGGTGCTAACTATGTTGTAATGGAACAACCCGATACCAACCGCGATGTGCTTGCCGCTTATATCACTTCACAAACCAATACTCAGGGTGCGGTTAATCCTTCAGCTGACAATAACTGGGATTTTGTAGATATTATAACGCCTACAAAACTTGATATTCGCTTTGAAACTCAAGACAGTGAAACGGCGGATCACTTCATCAAAACCTATGCTCAACGTTCACTCACTAAAAGAGCAAAGCAAGACGAACTAGGTTTTGCGGTCTACAATATCCAACTGAGTAAAAAAGCGCAGTAAAGTATCAGCTATAGCAATTACTATTTAAGGTACTAAATCATGCTCTAACTGAGTAATGGCTTTAGGTTGATAAGTCATTAGATGAGTAACGGAAAGTCATTTCCGTTACTCATTCTATTAAATCTTCTATTAAGTGTCTGAGTAAACATTGCAGAGTACAAATTCAATTGATTTATATCTGGATACTCCTGAATTGATAGCGCCCTTTCCACAGCGTCTAACTCCAATAAATTCATTAAAAGCAATAATCAATTATAAATAGCAATCACCTATTTCAAGTAATAATCTATTGTAGATAGCGATCTATTATTAGTACAAACCACCTTCGGCCTTTTATTCGTCATTCCACCTACCATATAAATGTTTATCGATGGGAGATGACTTACATGTTTAAAAAATAGTAAAGCTCACATATTTACTTGTTCCTAAGCCTTCAATAAGTGATACAAACAACATTTTCAATTTTTTGCATCATATATCCCCCCTTCTACACCTCCTCAATATTAGCTAACAATGGAGGAGGTCCACCAATTAAAATCCCAATAACATAATGCCTGATACAAGGAAGATGAAGTAACAGTACTTATGACTTGATCCACTTCACTAAGGGAGCTAATCAGCGCTTTCTTTACGATCAAAAAAAGTCGTTATCTTTACTTCATTCAATATTTATTTATGCCAATGGGACATCTATATGAAATTTAAACTCAGTACGTTAGCACGCTATACCATGCCTTTATTAATAGCTTCAACACTGACAGCATGTATCGAGAGTAGTAACTCCACGGATAAAATACCTATTGAAAAAGATCCAATTGATCAAACGTCTATAGATGCAATTAAAGCAAAGGAAAATGAGGCGGTAATCTATGTCATGTCGGACGCAGTAAATCGCTTAGAGACCACGCTACACGTCTGGAATAATGAGGCTTGTAGTGCCCTTGATGGTGAGAAAATTAAAGGATTTGAAATTTGGGATCAAGGTGTTGCTGCAACCGGTGAAGATGAAAACGGTGTCTATTGGGTTTTGCCATTATCAAAACAAACCGCACAAGATTGCGTTAATTTTATTGTCAGAGCGAATGGTAGCCAATCAGCTGACTTAACATTATCTTTTGCCAATATTGCAGATCGTCAAGGTTTTGTAAGCGCAGATTTAACCACAATTTTAGATGATCCCAACGATACTATTACCGCAAAATTAGAAGATCTAAAAGGTGCATTGATTAATGCTAACACTATCGCATGGGAAGTCGGTGAAGCCGCTTCTTATGAATTGCATTACCTCGCCGATGGTGGCTTTAGCATCGACAATGCGAGTGGTGAAATAAAGTCATCAACCATCGCCATGACATTAACAGAAAATGCGCAGCTACCTGCTAATGCAAGTAAACGCTATAACAATTACCGTGCATTTGAATTTACTATTCCAGATGAGATAACTTTGCCCATTGACACATTAGTGTCAGGTCAATTAGTGCTCGTTGCTAAAAATACCAAAGGCACAATCCTTGAAGTTACAGGCGTACAACTTGCACCTGCATTAGATGGAATTTATGCCACGGGCGATACTGGTGCACAAACCGAACAATTAGGTGCCATCGTCAATGGTGATAGTACAACATTTAAACTATGGGCTCCAACAGCAAAAGAAGTATCACTCTACCTCTATGATCAAAATTTCGTTCAAGTCGGTCAAGCTATATCAATGACACGAAAAGCCAATGGCACATGGAATACAGATGACATCTCCAATACCCTTGGCCTTTATTATCGTTATCAAGTCAGTGTTTATCATGCTGCGTTAAATAACGTTGAAACATTACAAGTGACGGACCCGTATTCACTGAGTTTATCGGCTAACAGCCACTATTCACAGATAGTTGATTTAGAAAACCAAGCTAAACCTAGCGGTTGGGATGCTCAATCTATTACATCTGTTGCAGAGCCAGAGCAGTTACTCATTTATGAAACACACCTTCGTGATTTAACCTCAGCAGTTGATGATGGCGGCACTGATGCATTAGACGGTAAATACCTTGCCATCACAGAGCAAGATAGAGCGAGTTATAAACAATTAGTATCACTGGCTGATAATGGAATGAATGTTATTCACTTGATGAATATGTTCGATATCGCCACGGTCAATGAAGATCCGGCACAGCAAGTTCAATTAGATGACACAGTCGCTAAATTATGTGAAATAAATGACTCTGCAGCGATTTGTAATCAAGGAATAAGCGGTTCAACAATACGTGATGTGCTTGCAGGATATGATCCTTCGACAGGAGATGCGCAAGCTTTACTCAACGACTTAAGGGCTTATGACAGTTTTAACTGGGGGTATGATCCTTTTCATTACACAACACCTGAAGGCAGTTATGCAACAAATGCAAACGGCATCACAAGGGTCAAAGAATATCGCACGTTGATTATGCAACTACATGAAATGGGTTATCGAGTAGTGATGGATGTTGTTTACAATCATACCAACTCAGCAGGCACTAATGATAAATCAGTATTGGATAAAATAGTGCCTGGCTATTATCAACGCCTTAATGCAGCTGGCGCAATTGAAACCTCAACCTGTTGTTCGAATACAGCCACAGAACATATCATGATGGGCAAGCTAATGACTGACTCATTAGTTACTTGGGCAACGCAATACAAAATTGATGGTTTCCGTTTCGACTTAATGGGACATCAACCAAAACAGTTAATGATTGATTCACTTAATGCTGTTCAAGCCGTTGATCAAGATAATTACTTTTATGGTGAAGGTTGGAACTTTGGGGAGGTAGCTAATGATGCTTTATTCGTACAAGCTACACAGTCAAATATGGCGAGTACCGGCATTGGCACATTTTCAGACCGCTTACGTGATGCAGTTCGAGGAGGAGGCCCCTTCGATAGCGGAAATGATCTACGTAAAAACCAGGGATTTACCACCGCAGGATTATGGAATGAACTTCAAGAAGATCTTACTGCAGCTTCACTCAAGGTTAGAAAAGACGGAGATATGATCCGTTTAGGTATGGCAGGCAACCTCGCTAACTTTAAATTGATAGATCAAACGGGCGCAGTTAAACAAGGTAAAGAGATTGATTACAACGGTCAGCAAGCAGGTTATACCTTAGATCCGCAAGAAAACATATCCTATGTTTCAAAGCATGATAACCAAACACTTTGGGATAATAATATGTACAAAGTAGCATCACAGGTAACTTCTGAGCAACGAGCACAAATGCAAATATTATCACTCAGTATCAATGTGTTGGGTCAAGGAATTCCGTTTCTACACATGGGGTCTGAATTATTGCGCTCAAAATCAATGCAACGCGATAGTTATGATTCAGGCGACTGGTTTAATACAGTCAATTTCGATATGAGTAATAATAATTGGAATGTGGGTTTACCAAGACAAGATAAAGATGGTGATAACTGGCCATTAATCCAAACAATTATTGAAGATCCACAGGCTCAACCTACCAGTGCTGATATAAAATGGACCGATACACGATTTAAAGAACTTTTGAAAATTCGTACTAGTTCCCCTTTATTTAGCTTGACCACTGAAGAAGAAATACAAGCACGCGTTGATTTCCAAAATACAGGTTCAGATTCAATAACAGGATTAATAGTAATGAGTATTGATGATGGGACAACAGCAGGCATAGATTTAGACCCTAATATAGAAGCTATCGTGACTATTATTAATGCGACTAATGAACAACAGGTATTTCCCATTTCAGACGCGAATAGCTTTACATTACATCCTAACTTAGTCGACAGTAGTGCATCATTTATAGAAGGTACATTTACTGTACCGGCCTTATCGACTGCGGTATATATTAAACCACAGGACGAATCTCAAGGGTTGGGACTTTCTGTTAAACAAAAGTAGAAAACGCATTATTTCAATTACGAATTTAAGCTTTTATTAAAAAATAGCCGCTTAGATCAGAAAATATTAATTAAATTAAAAGGAGTAAATAATAATATTTTATAACCTATGCGAGTAGGTTATAAAGTATTGATAATAAATAAATTAAGCCTTCACCACCTTAACGATGAGTTAATGATTATTTAATATTAAGTACTTTTTCACTGGTTAAAAATAGTTAAAATATCAACTAAAAATTACTTAACATCATACTCCCTCTACTTCTACGCCCGCTTATTCAACCTACTAATATCAATCTCAGGTGGATTGCTTCCGTTGTGCAGTGTTTATAATAAGACATATTCTAATAAAAAAATGTACTTAAAAATAATTGTACTGTTGTTCTGAAAATTATTTATGATGAACGGGAGTAAAACAAACTACATTAGATTTTTTGTTTATATAAAAATAAAAAAATTAAGTGATTGAGTCTAGGTAGAGTTGAATTTTATTTAGGTTTTATTGCAATTAACTGCAATAGCCAAGGAGAACTAAAATGATGTATCAATCTAACATGAACACTATTGAACTGGATATATCAACACCCGAAGTATCAACCAATACAGACAGTTCTAAACAGGTAAATAATAAAAGTAACCAGCTAGGCAATGAAAATGTCATTTTACATGCCTTTGATTGGTCATACGCAGAGGTTGCTAAGCAGGCAAAAATTATCAGCCAAATGGGTTATCACTCAGTCTTAGTATCACCACCACTAAAATCTTTTAAACATGAAAATGGAACAGAATGGTGGCAACGCTATCAACCACAGGATTACCGTATTATCGATAATCAGCTTGGTAATACCCTCGATTTTTCTAATATGATCAAAAAACTCGCTAAATATGACCTTCATGTTTATGCTGATATTGTATTTAATCACATGGCCAATGAAGCCTATCTTCGCAATGATCTTCAGTATCCAAGTCAGGAAGATCTTCAAGACTATGCTGACAATCAATCTTACTATCAATCTTTGCTTCTTTTTGGTGATTTAAGTAAACCCTTGTTTAACAGCACACACTTTGTTGATGGTTTTGGCATTACAGACTGGAAAAATTGCTGGGAAGTACAAAATGGGAGAATAACCGGCGGCGCAGAAGACCCAGGATTACCCACACTTAAAGTATGTGACTATGTGATTAAACAACAACAGTCATACTTAAAAGCACTTAAAGGGTTAGGCGTAAAAGGCTTTAGGATCGATGCAGCAAAACACATGACACTCGAACACTTGCAACGCGTTTGGAGTAAAGATATCACCGAAAATATGCATGTATTTGGTGAAATCATAACCGACGGCGGTGCGACGGAAGAAGAGTATGAGTTATTTCTGCAACCCTATCTTGAAAAAACAAGCTTAGGATCCTACGACTTTCCATTATTTAACACTATTTTTGACGTGTTTCAGGAAAATGGCAATATCGAATCACTGATCGACCCCTATTGCTTTGGGCAAGCGTTAGTAAACTTTAGAGCAATTACCTTTGTAATAACCCATGATATTCCCAATAACGATAGCTTCAAGGATTTGATTTTATCAGAACAAAACGAATACTTAGCCTATGCCTATATATTAGGTAGAGATGGTGGCGTGCCATTGATTTATGCTGATTTAAATACCAGCGGTATCGAAGGTGAAAATCATCAACCACGTTGGGTAAACGCTTGGAAAAATAAACGCATGCAACAAATGATTAAATTTCATAATTATGTCCATGGGGAGAAAATGATCCCTATTTTATCTAATCAAGATCTGCTGATTTTTGCACGAGGCGATAAAGGGATCGTTGCCATAAACAAATCCGATGCTGATACCTGTATCGATTTTCAATGGCATCGAACAATGCAAGATATATTAACTGAGCAGCAGTTTAAAATTGAATCAGAAAAACTACACTTAATCTTAGAAGGAAATTCTTATTTAATGTTAATTTAATACCATCAAAGGTTATCTTGATAACCCCGTTAGCTTTCAAGGCTAAAGGGGTTATCTACTTAGCAACTTAACTAACTACTAACTACTAACTACTAACTACTAACTACTAACTACTAACTACTAACTACTAACTATCATGCTAACCGCTAACCGCTAACCATTAGAAGTCTTTACCTAGAGGCTTGCAACGTAAATTTTCATATAAGTACTTTCCAATTTTGTACTCTTATTTTAGGATTAATTTCAATCTAGTTTGCTCAGTCCATTTTAGCAATTTCATCTGCTTTGATTTAACGCAATATTATCGTCATTAGCAAATTATTAGTCTTCTAAATCGTCATAAATTAGTTACAAATTTCGCTCAAATTTAAGAATCGGAGGCGCATTAATATTACCTTGATCACTATTTTTTAACTGTCTCCTCCCTAAATCCGTGACCCCTTCTGCATTTTTATTTTAATGGCGTAACTCTACTCCTTTCTCCCCCCCCCTAAATAAAATAAAGGTGGAGGAAGTCAGCCATCTTTATCTCACCTAACATAGTCAACGTTGAGTCACCTTGAAGGGAGGAAACTCCTAAACACTAACCTGTTGTTGCTTAAACTTTTTACAGTCTATCTAACAAGTTAAAGGAATAACGGAGGAATAATAAATAACCAATCGTTTTAAAATTAGCGAGTTAAAAATGGAGTTGATAACATGAAAAAAATAAGTTTAATCGCAGCAGCAGTATCCACCGCATTGCTTTCTAGCTCAGCATTTGCAGTAGATTTTCACGGTTATGCTCGTGCAGGTGTTGGCATGAACGCAGATGGCGGACAACAAATTGCTCACGAGAAAAATAAAATTGGTCGTTTAGGTAATGAGGACGATGTTTATGGTGAAATTCAGCTAGGGTCTGAAGTTTATAATGATAATGGCAAAACTTTTTATCTCGATTCAATGGTTGCGATGACCTCTAACGGATCAAATGATTGGGAAAGTACTGGTACTTCTTGTGAGCTTGTCACTTCAGGCACCCCTCCTGAAGACGCAGTAAAATGTAAAGATGATGCTCAATTTGCCTTACGTCAGTTTAACGTACAAGCAAAAGGTTTAATTTCTGCTGCTCCGGAAGCAACGTTATGGGCCGGTAAGCGTTTTTACCAACGCCATGATGTGCACCATACGGATTTTTACTACTGGGATATTTCAGGTGCGGGTGCGGGTGTTGAAAACATTCAAGTAGGACCAGGTAAATTATCTTTAGCTTGGGTACGTAACGACCGTAGTCATATCGAGTCTGACAATAATCTTAACGATAGTGGTAATAATGGTGGATCAGTAAACGTTAATACTTTTGATGTTCGTTATGCTGGGATTTCATTATGGGAAAAAGCGAGCTTAGAAGTTGGTCTTGATTATGCGATGGTCAATGACACCGATGATATCGTTGGAGATCCTCAAGACGGAGTCATGACTACTTTTGAGTTAACACAAGGTTTAGATAATGGCTTCAACAAAACAGTATTCCAATATGGTACTGAAGGCTACAGTAAATCTTTAGCCTTTTACGGTAGTGGTAACTGGTATGGTGCTGAAGCAAAAGACGGTGCTTCTGGCTACCGTATAATCAACTGGGGTGTACTTGGTTTTGGTGAAAACATTGAGATGTTGCATCAGTTAGTTTATGCCGTTGGTGAAGATATGTGGAAAGGTCATGATAAAACAAAAACCATGTCCGCGGTTATTCGTCCAGTCTACAAATGGGATGAAAATCATAAAACTATCCTAGAGCTAGGTTATAACATTGATGACACAGACGGTGATAAAACCAAAAATAGTAAAGTAACTATTGCGCAAGCATGGACAGCCGGTTCAAGCATCTGGGCTCGTCCTGAAATCCGTGTTTATGCAAGCTACATTAACCAAGACGCAGATAGTGGTGCGAATGCCTTTAACGGTGGTCGTGACGACAGTACTATGCAGTTTGGTGTACAAGCTGAAGCTTGGTGGTAAGCCACTAACTTCTTAATCTACAACACAGTCGATGTCTGGCTGTGTTGTTTACTTGCTTGACTGAGCATTATTTTTTAAAGCAATATTATTTTTAAACCAACCAATTTTGCAATCCAGCTATCAATTTTCAATCCAAGTAGATGGATGGTTTAAAAATAATATACAAGAATAAAGACAAATCACCTTTTAAAATACAGGTATAATTAACACTTATTTTTCTCATTTTTAATCAGTAAAGATATAAAGTGGCAGAAATGATACTCACAATTAGGATAATCAATTATGAAAAAATGGATAGCACCAATTATTTTATCAACTTTAATTGTAGGTTGTGCAAAAACACAAACAGTAACTCTCGACGTTCCTCAAGAAAATCAAGTTGCCATGAATATATCAGAGATCACATGGTCAGCCCTGGATATCCCTACTAACATTAAATTTTCTATTGATAAATCAAACCAATTATTACTAAACGGAGAAAGTGCAGGTCCTATTGCCAGCTTCACGTTACCCGGCAATAAAGGTTCATTAGATATAGAAATTGAAAGTTTTGTCGATAGCAAAAATACTTTTTATGCACCTACTGTTGTGATCCTAAATAAAGCCGGTGACCTTATTGACCAAAAGTCCTTCAGTGACTTTACCTACGAGCCAGCAAAATTGTTAGATAACGATAAATTTACCATCGCGTTTAATGTCATGCCTGATATGAGTGGTGATAACCTTAAATTATTGGTATATACCACTGCAAAAGATTTAGTTGGTTCAACACCAATTTTACACCCTGCAAAAGCCTTTGCTATTGCTAAGCATACAGTACAACCTATTATCGACGATCCGCTTGCTAAACATGTTGCCTACGGTAATTTCAGCTTAACGCTTACTAGCAATCAAGTTGTGACTACACGCATCATTAACACCACTGATAATATTCCTGCAGGAACTGACCTTGAAAGTTTCTATAAAAAATCAATCCAAAATGCCGTTGCAAACGAAGATATCCCAAAAGCATTAAAGCTTTTGGAAGAAGCTAAAAATCTGCAAGTAGAAGGCGCACAAACAATTTTTGTTGATGCTATCAATAGTTATAAATAACAAATTATAAAGAAAAGATAAACGTAAATTAAAGTTGAAAGTTAACAATTATTTAGGAGAAAAAATGTCAGCTGTTGTAGTCGACCTTGGCGGCACAAATATTAGATTTTCAGTTTGTGATCTTGAAACGGGTAAATTGAGCAAACTGGTCGAGTATGTTTGTGCGGACTTTGACTCTATAGAACAAGCTTTGTTAGCTTATTTTTCAACATTGGACAGTGCAGTTAATGATCTTTGTATCGGTATTGCCTGCCCCGTGGAAAATGATCAAGTAACCATGACCAACTTAAGTTGGTCATTTTCACAAAAAGCACTTAAAGAACAATTAAACTTAAACACTTTGTATGTAATAAATGATTATACTGCGATCTCTTTGGCAGTGCCTTTCTTAGCTGCATCAGATAAGTTTCAAATCGGTACAGGTACTGTTCAGGAAAATGCTAACACTGCTGTTTTTGGACCTGGTACCGGATTAGGTGTATCACATATCATAAAAGTAATTGATAAGTGGATCAGCCTAGAAGGTGAAGCGGGTCATGTTAGCTTTACAGCAAACACTCGCCAACAATCGGATATTTTATTTCAATTACAAGCTAAGTTTGGCCATGTTTCTGCAGAACAAGTGATGTCAGGACAAGGTATCGTTAATTTATATCAAAGTCTCTGCAACTTTTCGCAACAAGCCCCTCAATTTATTCAGCCTAAACAAATAACACAAGCAGCACTGAATAATGAATGTGTGATAGCACGACAAACTTTAGATATCTTTTGTCAAATAATGGGCAGCTTTGCCGGTAATCTCGCGATGAGTTTGAACTGTACTGGTGGTGTTTATATTGCTGGTGGCATCGTGCCGCGTTTTCTTGATTTTTTTGAAGCGAGTGAATTCAGACAATATTTTGAAGAGAAAGGACGTTTAAAAGACTATTTAACTAAAATACCTACTTTTGTTATTACTCACAAGAACCCAGGTTTACTAGGTGCAGCAACTTACCTACGCCAAGAGTTAAAATACATTCACTAATCACTTAAAAAGGTGCTAGTTCTAGAACAAAATCAACGTCAGCGCATATTTTTTCTGACGTTGATAGCAATCGCATCAGCCTTACAATTGGTAGTTCAGTTGATGGTTCGCTCCTGTCATCAAGCTTAAAGCTTAAAAAAGTTAACATTTATTACTACACCATCACTTACAAACTCAACGTATCGGCTTGGGTTGGCTTGTTGTTGTTGCGTCTCAGGGTACCATAGCAACCTCCTAGGCGAAGAGATTCTGCCCTTATTCATAAACATCATCACCTCTCTATCAACGATATGAAACGGCTTTGTCTTAAGTTGCTCTGTGATATCAATATGCTTGCCTGCTATTTCAACCCAAACTAAAACATAGCCATCCTTACGAATATTGAGTTGAAGTTGGGAATAATTGCTGGCCGTAAATGGCGCGTTTAATTGTATTTTGTTTACATTTTCCTTTGCTAACCATAAATAGCCCTGTACAGGCGTTGTATAATAATTAACAACATCAGAGCAAAATTCTTTCCCTTCTTCTTTTTCGCCGCAATCAAATAGCTCCTGACTTTTGTTTAATAGATCAACAGACCATGCCGGAATATCGTCATCTAACATAGGCGATAACCAAGGCAAGCTTAAAGCATTCGGATAAGCTATTAACGTAGAACAAAATAGGCTACAGATTAGCGAAGTAAAAACATTTTTTTTCATAAATGACTCGTGCGTCCTTTATTGTTGGATAAGTTAATAGCTGAATAATTGAATAGCTGTATAACTAAATGATCAAGATGATATTAGTTTACCTGTTTACATAAACAGAAGTATCATCCTTAAAAAATTGACAATAGAGGTCTACGTTGAAAGCAAGGGGCGTAGATGTACGGTTGATGTATCGAGGGAAACTATTTTATATGATGTCTGAAGGTAATTAAAAGAAGGTAAAATAATGAAACTCAATACTCTTTTTCTCACATTATTAATTGGTGCTCCGAACGTTTTTGCGGCCAATATTGCAATTTCTACCACGACAAATAGTCGACAGTTTGCACTCGATGATGAGCGCCCCTTGATTGTCCAGCTTTCTAAAGATAATTACACCATAACTATCTCTGAGATTGATGGTAAATGTGCTCCTGACAGCGTGAAAAAAGTAAAATTTAATAAACCCTTAGCATTAAATTGTGGTTCACCGACAGAACTTGATTTACAGATCCGTTTTAGCGGGGATTATGCATTCACATTTAATGAAAGCCCCCCTTCTTTAAGAATTAATCGGCAACCTAAAACGGCTCAAAAGACTACGTTTAAACGCCCTCTTCCCAATGTGCAATGCGAAGCCTATTCAGGTGGCGAAGTTACTATTAATCTGAACAATCTATACAAAGAATCCACAAAATTACGAGATGCTTACTCAGGCCGTGTTGTCGAGGTTAAGAATAATAAGGTAACACTTACACCTTCACCCGATAGCAGTGGATTAGTTTTACTTGAAAAGTTACCCGCAGCAGGCGCGACTCAACAACAAGCTCCATTAAATTGGAAAAACGCAAATATTTACTTTGTAATGATTGACCGCTTTAATAATGCAGATACCAGTAATGATCAATCCTATGGACGCGATAAGGATAGCCTAGATGAAGTCGGTACATTTCATGGTGGCGATATTAAAGGTGTCACTCAAAAACTGGATTACATCAAAAGTTTAGGCACTGACGCCATTTGGCTATCTCCGATTGTTGAGCAGGTACATGGGTTTGTAGGCGGTGGAGATAAAGGCAGTTTTCCCTTTTATGCATACCATGGTTACTGGACACGGGACTTTACTAAAATTGACCAAAATTTTGGAGATGACGAAGACTTAAATGAGTTAGTCAAACAGGCGCATAAACGCGGAATGAAAATACTACTAGACGTAGTCATTAACCATGCTGGTTATGCTACCTTAGCCGATCTTCAATTCGATAAAATCGATGTTGTGACACCTCAGCCCAATTGGCCGCCTCAATGGTCTGCTTGGAAGCCCATGTCAGGACAAAACTGGCATAGCTTTCACCAGCAAATAAATTATAAAAGTTCACAATGGCAACATTGGTGGGGAAAAGATTGGATAAGAGCAACATTTCCCGGTTATCAGTCACCAGGGAATAGTGATATCACATCCTCTTTAGCAGGGTTACCCGATATGATAACAGAGTCCACCAAAGCGGTAACACCTCCTGAATGGCTACTCAATAACCCAGGTACGCGTGTTGCTAAACGCGCTAATTTTACTGTTTCAGATTATTTAATCGAATGGCAAACCGATTGGGTGAAACGATTTGGTATCGATGGATTTAGGATCGACACCCTCAAGCATGTTCAACCTAGTGTTTGGAAAAAGTTGAAATCAGAAAGTATTAACAGCCTAGAAACTTGGCGTAACAATAATGATGAATCTGGTTTACCCTTTTTTATGATGGGTGAAGTGTGGGGACATACAGCTTATCGTAGTCCTTACTTTGATGATGGATTTGATGCTTTGATTAATTTCGATTTGCAAAAGAAAATGGATAAAGGCGCAGCTTGTTTCAGCCAAATGAATGCTACCTATCAAAACTATGCTAATACTATACAAGAAAACAAAGACTTCAATCCTGTCAGTTATATGTCGTCACATGATACTGAGCTATTTTTCAGTCGCTTTAACTCTCTAGATATGCAAAGAAATGCTGCAAACGCATTGCTGCTGACTCCCGGCGCGATACAAATTTATTATGGAGATGAAGTGGCGAGAAAAATTGGTCCATATGCTGATGATTTTCATCAAGGCACACGCTCTGACATGGTGTGGGATTTAGATAAAGACCGTCAATCCTTGCTAACTCATTGGAAAACTATTGCTAAATTCAGAAAGGATCATTCTGCAATAGGAGCAGGAAAACATAACGTAATCAAACATGACAATGCTTACGTATTTAGTAGAATTTTGAAAGACGATACCGTTGTGGTTGCTTTTTTCGGCCATTAACCGATTACATCAATTGTCTCAATGAAGTAAAAAGACTGACAATATTGAGACAATTCACTTCTTTGTTTATAAGCAACTGCTTATAAACAAAGAGCCCTCTATAATTAATAGTCATAAATCAAGGCCTATTAATGCCCTCATGATGCTAAAGCCACTGCAATAACGCCATCAAGATAGTGTGAGTGTGTAAATGAGTAACAATACAATCGAACTGTTCTAGTTCATTTAGAGATTAATAAAAGCCAACCTTGAATCTAGTTCTATCAATAGCCTTAATACCAATCCTAAACCAATCTCAACATACCAAACCTTTCCATAACTTGACGAAGAAATCTTCACTTTCAATAGTATTTTCTTTTAGCGCCTTTAGTACAGCGATATATATACATTCAGAACTACTCTGAACGAGGCTATTTACGTTTTTTTTCTTAAAAAAGCATTCATTCACACTACCAATAAAATAAATTGTATAGATAAAAAAGAAGGGAAATATACAACTGTTTAGTTTATAGCTGCGCAGAAAAGCAATTATAAGGTTAATAAGCTCGTACAATTAAAAATTAAGAGGGAGTACCGCCATTTATAAAATCAATTAGTAAGTGAGTCAATCAATGATGATTAAAGTAGGCTTAAAATAGTTAAAAAAAACGCAATTTACAAGGTGGGATAAATTGCGTTTATTAAATCGTTCTAAAAGTTAAGAATACTACCCTTTAACACCTCCAGCCGTTAATCCGCCCACTAACCAACGCTGTGCTAGTAAAAACACACCAGTAATAGGTAATGCCGAGAGTACCGCTGCTGCTGCAAAATCACCCCATAAATAGTTTTGAGGATATAAGTACTGTTGCATGCCGACTGCTAACGTATAGTTATCAACATCGGATAATAAGAGTGAAGCTACAGGCACCTCACCAACTACAGCAATAAACGAAAGGATAAACACAACTGCTAATATCGGAACCGATAAAGGCAACAACACTAAGCGGAACGCTTGCCAAGGTGTAGCACCATCTAAAGCGGCCGCTTCTTCAAGTGAGTTATCGATGGTCTCAAAGTATCCTTTGATGGTCCAAACATGCAGAGCAATCCCGCCTAAATAAGCAAAAATCAATCCACCATGGGTATTTAATCCAAGAAATGGAATGTATTGTCCTAATTTATCGAATAAGGCATACAGAGCAACTAATGCCAATACTGCGGGAAACATTTGGAAAATCATCATCGCTTTCAAAATGGCACTTTTACCACCAAACTTCATACGCGCAAAAGCATAAGCAGAAGTTGTTGAAAGAGCGACAATTAAAATTGAAGAGATACTCGCAATTTTAATTGAATTCCACAACCAGGTTAATACTGGAAACGGAGGCGGCGTGATACTACCATCGGCATTAGTAACAGAAAAACCTAACGCCAGCTTCCAGTGCTCTAGTGATGGATTTTCGGGGATCAAGCTGCCTGTTGCAAAGTTGCCTTCACGTAATGAGATCGCGACTACCATTAATAATGGGAAGATAATAAATGATAGAAAAACCCAAAGTCCTATATGTGTTGCCCATACTCTGTATTTTAAATTTTTGCCTTGTACTATAGCCATCGAAAGTCCCCTTAATCTTGTTCGAGTTTTGTGAAGCGAAGATTTAGCAATGCTAAGCCGCCCACTAATAGGAAAATAATTGTTGCAATGGCACTTGCTAGACCAAAGTCTTGTCCGCCAGTTCCTTCAAATGCAATACGGTAGGTATAGCTCACTAATAAGTCTGTATAACCTGCTGGCTCAGTAGTGCCAATCATATTCGGTCCACCACCCGTTAATAGGTAAATCATTACAAAGTTATTAAAGTTAAAAGCAAAACTTGCAATTAATAACGGTGTTAATGGTTTAATCATTAGAGGGAAAGTAATCTTAGTAAAGTTTTTTAATGGTCCAGCACCATCGATTGCAGACGCCTCATAAAGATCTTGCGGTATAGCTTTTAAAAGCCCCATACACAGGATCATCATATAAGGGAAACCAAGCCAAGTATTAACAATTACTACCATGGTTCTTGCGGTTATTGGGTCTGAAAACCAAGCTGGACTGATGCCGAATAAGGCTTCTAATACCATATTTATTTCACCAAAACTTTGGTTAAATAACCCTTTAAAAATAAGAATAGAGATAAAGGCAGGAACTGCATAAGGCAATATCAATAATACTCGATATACTGCACGCCCTTTTAGTGCTTCCCATTGCACTACACTCGCTAACACCAAACCGATAATTAAGGTCAAAAAAACTGACAATGCTGAAAATACAACGGTCCAAATAAAGATCCCTATAAAAGGTTCTTTAATCCCTTCATCTTTCCATACCTTCTCAAAATTTGCAGTACTGACATTAACTACAAAACCAGGTGAAATAGGGTCACCTATAAACGCATTATTTTCATTAACGACTTGATAGAATCCTATTTCCATATTCGCTTTAAGTCGCTGCTCGGTTTCATTGTTTAATAATGTTTCGCCATCGGATTGCATACTATAAAGAGGTTGTATCGCGGCAAATTTTCGTAGCCCACTCATGCCCACCACTTTGCCGTCTGGCAAAGTTAAATTGATGTTGTTGAGCTTCGCCCTATTCTTGATGATCGATTTTATTTTTTGTTTTTTACCATCAACTTTTTGTACAGCCTTAAGATCAACATTTTGTCCGGCAGCAACATCCATTGAAAAATCATCTGTCGCCAGTGTTTCGCCATTAACAATGACCGCTATACGGAAACCTTGCTCTGTCTGATAGAGATTAAATGGATAACTTTGACCGCTCTGAAATGTTCTATCCAACAAGACACTTTGTGCCCGCTCTATAGTTAATTGGTTTTTTGCACTGTAGTTAGTAAATGCGAGGCTAGTGGTATAAACCAATGGAAACAAAATAAATAGGATCATGCCCGCAATACCAGGATATATATAGCGATGAGCATAGGTTTTTTTACTACCAAAAATATACAGTGCCAATGACGTTAATATGACCGTAAGTAATGCAAATGCAAGCTCTCCACGAGAGTACATTACAATCGACGCATAACCGTTTACGATAGCAACTGAAACTAGAATGGCCCATTTTATTATCACTCCCCAACTGATAGGAAGTGGAGATGGTGCAATGGCACCAGAACCTTGAACTGACTGCATATAGAACCCTGTTAACTAAAATCAACTCCATCACTAACTATTTTTCATCATTATTCATTAGTGATGCATTATTGATGGTGTCGATAAAAAATTAAAATGAGGAGAAAGCAATGCTTTCTCCAGTGTTAAGGAATAAACTTGATGTTCACTCCTTAACAACGTCATTATTTGACCATTCGTTTTTCTGCATCTGCAAGCGCTGCATCTACTGCTTGACGACCATCAACGATATTGATAATTGCATTTTTTGCACTTTCCCAGAAAGCACCCATTTGTGGAATATTTGGCATTATTTCACCATTTTTTGCATTATTCATGGTTGCCGCAATGCGAGCATCTGTAGCTAACTCTTTTTGAAATGAATTCAATGCAACAGCACCAAGCGGTTTATCATTATTAATATTACGTAAACCCTCGTTAGTAAGTAGGTAGTTTTCTATAAACTCAACAGCAAGGTCTTTATTAGGTGAAGCAGTACTAATACCCGCGGTCAATACACCAACAAATGGTTTAGAATCTTTACCATTAAATTTAGGTAACGTAGTCACACCATAATTAATGCCGGCTTTCTCAATATTTCCCCAAGACCAAGGACCGTTAATGGTCATTGCTACATTGCCTTTGGTAAATTCAGATTCAGACACGGAATAATCCATATCAGGAGAAATAACCTTGTTATCGATCAATTTTTTAACAAACGTCATTGCTCCTTTTACACCCGCATTATTAATACCAGCGTTTTTAATATCATAACCGGTAGACGTTGGCTTAAAAGCATAGCCCCCATCAGCTGCCATTAAAGGCCAAGTAAAGTAAGGTTCTTTTAAGTTCCACATAATCGCAGATTTACCATCTTTTTGAAGTTTAGTATTCAGCGCGGTGATGTCTTCCCAATTCTCTGGAGGTGTAGCAATTAAATCTTTATTATAAATAAGTGATAACGCTTCAATAGCCACAGGGTAACCAATGAATTTACCTTTATACTGCACAGCATCCCATGCAAAATCGACAATACCGTTTTTCACTTCTTTAGAAGGGGTAACTTCAACTAGCAAACCTGCTTCTGCGTATCCACCAAAACGGTCATGAGCCCAAAAAACGATATCAGGACCATCGCCCGTTGATGCCGTTTGTGGAAATTTTTCTTGTAGTGCATCAGGGTGAGCAACAGTAACTTTAATACCAGTATCTTCTTCAAAACGTTGGCCGACTTCAGCAAGTCCATTGTACCCTTTGTCACCGTTGATCCAGATAGTAAGCTGCCCCTCTTCAATCGCCGCGTTGGCATTAAAAGAACCCAATGCAGCCATGGTGCAAAGCGCAACGATACTTAGATTTTTTTTCATGTTAATATCCTTTTTAGTTGTGATGAAGGGCTAGCCGTTGGGTAAGCCATATTTCGAACTTTATTATCTAGAAGTTAAAACGCTTAATCATCCTCCTATCCACTACGCCCCATGGGTTCGACTCTATTTTCGTGACACAGCTCCACCTATAACCTCGATCAAGATCTCAAATTCCATGTTTATGTGATAGCAATCATCATAATTAATACAATTTATTGGAATGACATCTGTATTTTGTTGAACAAGATTTGTCAGCCCCCTCCTCCCTCCTCCTCCTATAAATTATTGCACTAGGATGATGTGTAGGTGGTCTAAAATAAGCAAACTATCAACCACTAGTAATAGATTGTAATCGTGTTATTTACATTTTTGTTTTAACGATTCCTAACAGCGGTCATAAATAGCCAATAAAATCTATTTATCGCTAATATTTAGACTTTTTTACTACCATTTACATAACAAATTATGCAACCTAGGTATTTATAAAGTGTATTTAGTTAGTTCGTTGTTAATAAAAAGAAATGTTGTAATAAGGATACATCAACGGCAGCAATTATTTATTAATATAAAACACAATTAATGATTTCAAATTTCAGAAATAAAAAATTCCGAAATAAGAGTTCAGGAATAAACAACAGAAATCATGAGCGTAAACATAAAAATTAATCGAGGACAAACTACATGACCAGTGTCACCTTAAAAAATGTATGTAAAGCTTACGACAAGCTACTTATCTCTAAAAATGTCGATCTTGAAATAAAAGAAGGCGAACTGGTCGTCTTTGTTGGTCCATCGGGTTGTGGTAAATCCACACTTTTACGATGTATAGCAGGCCTTGAAGAAATTACTTCTGGTGATTTATACATCGGTGAAGAACGTATGAATGATGTTGAACCATCAAAACGTGGTGTTGGTATGGTATTTCAATCCTACGCACTCTATCCGCATCTCAACCTCTACGACAACATGTCCTTTGGTTTAAAGTTAGCTAAAGCCAAAAAATCTGAAATAGATACACGTGTTCATCATGTGGCGGATATTTTACAATTAACTCACTTACTTGAACGTCAACCTAAAGCACTTTCAGGTGGGCAACGACAACGTGTTGCCATTGGCAGAACACTGGTATCACAGCCAAACGTCTTTTTGCTTGATGAACCGCTGTCTAATTTGGATGCCGCATTGCGTGTCAATATGCGCAGTGAAATTACTAAACTGCAACGTAAACTTGGTTGCACCATGATCTACGTGACTCATGATCAAGTAGAAGCAATGACAATGGCCGATAAAATCGTAGTATTAGATGCGGGTTCAGTATCACAAGTGGGTCGCCCTCTTGAACTATATCACTATCCAATCAATCGTTTTGTAGCCGGCTTTATTGGGTCGCCTAAAATGAACTTCATGAGCGTATCGATTGAAGATACTGAGGATGAACGGGTCAAAGTCAAACTAGCAAATAATGAAAGCTTTTGGATATCTGTCGAAGGTAAAACCGTGAATATAGGCGATCGAATGTCACTGGGTATTCGCCCTGAACATTTACTCAATGCAGAACAAGCCGATGCCACTATCGAGGGTAAAGTACAGATTGTAGAAAAGTTAGGTAATGAAACCCAAATTTACATGAACCTTGCCAGTGCAGATGCCGATGTCATATATAGAGCAGCAGATACACTGGATGTGGAAGTAGGCCAAAAATACAATGTTGGTTTAACTGCACATCGCTGTCATTTATTCCATAGAGATGGCATAGCCTGTCGCCGTCTGCACCGTGAAAGCGGTGTTGATTATGATGCGATGATCGCTGAAAAATAAAGACAAGATTAACAATAATATAAATTCAATAGTAAATGCTCACAGATACTGAGCAAATAGTGCAGCATTTACTATTCCAACACCTTTTGTTCCAACATTGGCAATTCAATATATATTAATAACTTACAACTGATGATTTCACCCTTCCCGCACACAAAAGCCAATAACCCATAACCGACACACTCTATAAACAATCAGAAACTCGATATCGCTTATAATTCAACAATTACCTTTATTACAACAGACTCTATTTACAACGCTTATGTTATTTATTCTGTAGGAAATGACTAGATAGAATGACGACATCAAATTATTTGATGAAGCCACTTATTATACGAATCTAGGCTTGCACTTAAGTAATTGCACTTAAGCTGCTGTATTAATTAAGTATTTAAGTGGCTGAATACTGACCCAGCTTAATGATAATGTGAATTAAGGAACTGGATGTGTTGAATGATTAATGTTGAAAATTGAATTGATAGCTAAATTGATAGCTAAATTGATAGCTAAATTGATAGCTAAATTGATAACTAAGTTGATAGTTAAGTTGATAGTTAAGTTGATAGTTAAGTGAATATTTAAATAAGGGCTTAAATTGATAGGAAAATCCCAAACGAATAGCAATTTTAAACGGGTAATAAAGCTTTGCTAAGCAAGGCTTTATTACCGATTATATTGATCTGCGATGACAGCTAGAGAGAATATGCTCTCCAGCACAAACAATTAATGGCTAGCTTTTAAGCGCAATTGGGTCATTTGTTTAGCTAAGCGATTTACCGACTGTTTTTGAAAAATATCATCGATGTTAACTGATAATTTACGTCGCCAATTAGGATATTCATTGACCGTTCCAGGTATATTGACAGGCATATCCATTTCTAACAAATCTTCAAGTTGCACACTAAACAACGCAGATGAACCGGCAGCGAGGTGCAAATGTAGTGCTTCACTCAAGTAGCTGTCCATTGGAACAAAGGCAGCGTCTCTGCCCACACCCTCAGGTAGAAAGCCATGCCAGGCAAGACTATTTAATATTTCTTGTTTAGACCGTAGTCGTTCATCATATAAAGCTTTTAATTGTACAGGATCTGGATACAAGCCAAGTTCTTTACCCATACGTAGGTCTTCACAATGCCAGAACCCTCTAACCGTTGGCATATCGTGCGTGCAAAGTGCTGACATTGATTGTTCTGTATAATGAGTAGGCGAAAAAAAACCGCCGTCTTCAGCGAATTCGAAAAAAAACAATTTATAAGAGTGGATACCTGCGCTTGCCAGTATATCGACAATTTCGTCTGGCACTGTACCTAAATCCTCACCAATGACAGCACATTGATGACGATGCGACTCAAGCGCTAAAATAGCTAATAAATCTTCAACGGGATAATAAATATATGCCCCTTCTGCCGCAGTTTTATTTTTAGGAACCCACCATAAGCGTAATAAACCCAAAACATGATCAATTCTTAAGGCTCCACAATGTTTCATATTAGCCCTTAATAACGCAATGAAAGGAGCATAACCTGAATCCTTAAGTACTTGAGGATTCAGAGGTGGTAGCCCCCAATTTTGCCCTAATGGCCCAAACACATCCGGTGGCGCACCAATGCTTGCATCAAGGACTAACGATCCATTGTCCGCCCAACTTGCCGAACCTGAACTTGCTTCTCCTACTGCCAAATCACGGTATAAGCCGACCGACATTCCACATTCTTCTGCAAACTGTTGAGCTTCATTAATCTGTGT
This sequence comes from Vibrio sp. 2-Bac 85, assembly GCF_037546705.1. Classification (NCBI taxonomy): domain Bacteria; kingdom Pseudomonadati; phylum Pseudomonadota; class Gammaproteobacteria; order Vibrionales; family Vibrionaceae; genus Vibrio; species Vibrio sp. 2-Bac 85. The sequence continues at coordinate 170,854 of NZ_JALAAB010000002.1, forward strand.
ATCTGCAATCCATTGATAATATAAATAAGACTCAACCAGTGATCTATTTTGTGTAATGAACTGATGTACTTCGATATTATTGAACTTACTATATTTATTTGGAAATACTGGGCAACCCCAAATAGAAGGATCCTGTTGATACAAGTGAGCATGTAGCGCATCAAATACCGCTTGATGCTGTAAGCTTTCTCCCCCCTGCGCGACAAAATCATTAAAAGCCTCCGCACGTTCTGTTTCTTTAGCAAGATGTCTAATTTCAAATTCTTTAAATAAAAGGGGCAATACACTTAATTTTAATGCCGCTACTTCGCTGTAGTTAACCCATTCATCTTTACGCACACTTTTGAGACGTTGCTGAAATTCGATACAACCCACTTTCTGCTGCGCCGCACTACTCAATACAAACTCGGGGATGGCTGTCACATCAATATACATAATGTTCAACCAATGACGAGAAGAAGGACTATATGGACTGGCTCCCTCTGGATTGGCAGGAAAAAGTGCATGAATCGGGTTTAGGCCAATAAAATCTCCACCACGGGAAGCGACTTCTGTTATTAGTTGCTTGAGATCGCCAAAATCTCCTATTCCCCAGTTATACGCAGTACGAACAGTATAAAGTTGAATGCTTGGTCCCCATAATTTTTCACCTTTATGTAAACTCGACTGCTTGTAACAAGATTCGGGCGTAATGATGATAGTCATTTGATACGGGTTTTTACGGCGTTTACGAGTAACCGTTAACTGGTGATACCCTAAAGGTAATTTAGGCAATTGAAAAATAAGCGCTCCACCATTTATGCGCTCATCTTTGATCACCTGTGACTGTAAATAACCTTCTAAAACATCGCCACTTTCGGTAATAACTTGCCAACTAAATTCGCTTTCTCGAACAGTTAAACCAAGGTTTAATTCAATTTCAATAGGTTGTTGTAGATCCTTAATCACTTTGACCGGGGCTAATATTTTACTTTTATGCCTTTTCTGTGCAGATTTCAACAACGTTTTATCATCAGTCGTATCGTAGCCTAACGCACTTAACAGTTGTTCGATGGTTTCATCTTTAACATAAGCCTCATTTCCCCAAGCACTAATATAGTGGTCTGAGATTTTAGCCATTTTGGCTACTTTTTTTAATACTGATTGTTCGTTCATTGCTCTCTCCGTGGGTATAATATCAAGACTCGTTAATAAAAATCATGACCAACCATTAGCTCGTTGCTGTTAATAAGGATATTGAAGGGTATTCTCTCTATCCAAATGTAAAAACACTCAGCAAAAACCGATTATAAAAAATAATTATAAAAACCGATTGTAAAAACTAATTGCAAAACCATGGCCAATTTATTGACTAAAAGACTATCAACCCTACTCAATCTTGATGCGTAATATCAATGCATGTCAGCTAATCAATATCACTGTTTAATGTGAGCCCATTACTTTTTGATCCTTTTTTATAAATGAATTAAGCATTTATAATGGCGACTATTATGAAATGGGCATATAAATTAATAAAAAATAAAAGTGAAGCGTGACAACATACTTCACTCAATGGGACTAACGATGCACTGCTGATAACTTCCAAATATTATTAGCATAGTCACGAATAGAACGGTCTGAGCTAAACTTACCTACCAAGGCAGTATTCATAATCGCTTTACGCGCCCAGCCTTTTTTATCTCGGTATTGTTTATCCATCGCTTCATGCGCATGAATATAAGATGCAAAGTCCGCTAAACACAGGTAAGGATCACCGCCATCCAACAACGCATCATAAATAGTACGCAATCTTCCTGGCTCTTTAGGTGTAAATATATCTCCAAGTAACAAGTCCAATGACGCTTTTAATAACGGGTTAGTATGATAGTAATCGAAGGGGTTATAACCTCGTCTTAATACCGCTTCAACGCCATCAACATCGAGCCCAAAAATATAAATATTATCGTCGCCTACTTCTTCACGAATTTCTACATTTGCACCATCCATTGTGCCGATAGTGAGTGCACCATTTAATGCCATTTTCATGTTCCCGGTGCCTGATGCTTCTTTACCTGCCGTTGATATTTGCTCAGAAACATCTGCCGCCGGAATAATGATTTCTGCGATGCTGACACGATAATCAGGGATAAATACCACTTTCAACTTACCGTCGATGCGCTGATCATTATTAATAGTTTCAGCAATTTTATTTATTGCAAATATGATCTCTTTTGCAAGGTGGTAACCCGGTGCTGCTTTTGCAGCAAAGAATACAACGCGAGGTACCATGTCAAAGGTAGGCTCGTTTAATAAACGATAATAAAGCGACAAAATATGTAATAAGTTTAAATGCTGGCGCTTATATTCATGTAAACGTTTAATTTGCACATCGAAAATAGCATCACTATCTAGCTCAATATCCATATGTTGCTTAACCCAACTAGCTAAACGTTGTTTATTCAATTTTTTTACATTCATATAATCATTTTGGAATTGACTATCTTCAGCAAACTCAGCGATTTGGTTAAGTTGACTTAAGTCCGCAGGCCATTGATCACCTATTTTATCGGTGATTAAATTAGACAATGCAGGATTACAGAACTTCAACCAACGACGAGGGGTAATGCCATTAGTGATATTTTGTAAACGGTTAGGATACAACTCATCAAACTCAGGAAATAAATCACGTTTGACTAAGGCTGAATGTAAAGCGGCAACACCATTAACCGCATAAGAACCGACTACACATAGATTTGCCATACGAACATTACGATGAAAACCATCTTGAATAATGGATAATTTACGTTGTTTCTCAACATCACCCGGCCATTTTTCTCGTACTTCTTGCATAAATAAGTGATTGATATGGAATATAATTTCCATATGTCGAGGTAATAAGCTTTGAATCAATGATTCAGACCAAGTTTCTAGCGCTTCAGGCAGTAGCGTATGATTGGTATAGGCAAATGTTTTGCTACAGATAGCCCAAGCATCGTCCCAACTCATGTCTCTTTCATCAATCAAAATACGCATTAATTCTGGAATAGCGATGGTTGGATGAGTATCGTTGAGCTGTATGGATTCATATTGAGCAAGGTCTTGAAGTTTAAGCCCAGATTCATCGTGACGACGTAAAATGTCTTTGATTGACGCGGCACTATGAAAGTATTGCTGCATTAAACGCAGTGTTTTACCTTTTTCGTGATTATCATTTGGATATAGAATTTTGGTGATATTACCAGCATCGATGAGTGCATGTTGTGCTTCAAAATAATGTCCATTATTAAAACTTTCTAATGAGAATGGTGCAATCGCCTGACATTCCCATAAACGTAACGGATAAACAGTATTGCTTTGGTAACCAACAATCGGGAGATCCCATGGCATGCCTTTTACGAACATACCGGGTACCCAGCGGCGCTTTTCTTTGCCATTTTCTACGACAGGCTGTACATGCCCGTAAAATCCTATTTCCTGTGCATATTCTGGACGTGCAACTTCCCATGGGTAACCCTCTACTCCTCGCCATGCATCTGGTGCTTCTTTTTGATGGCAGTGCTCAAAGGATTGTTTGAAAAGCCCATACTCGTAATGTAGCCCATAGCCAATTGCAGGAAATTCTTGGGCAGCACATGAATCCATAAAACAAGCTGCTAAACGACCAAGACCACCATTTCCTAATGAAGGGTCACGCTCTTCTTCAAGTAAATCCGATAGGCTATGCCCCATTTCTTGCATCGCATCGTTAATTTGATCGTAAATACCCATGCTAATTAGGTTATTACCTGTCAGTCGGCCAATCAAAAACTCTAAAGATAAGTAATTAACACTTTTTGCATTTTTTATTTTAGGATCTTGCTCAGTCGCTAATAAATCAAACGTGGTTAGCCCTGCTAATGCACGTCCTAAGGCAAGATACCAGTCACGCGTTGTCGCAGTCTCTTCGGTTTTTGCATAAGTTGTATTTAAGTGATTTAACAGATCAGCTTTAAATAACTTTTTATCAAATTCTCTTTGTTGAACAGGTTTCATGGCAAAGCCCCTTTATTAAGTTTTATTTAACTGAGGCATATTCTGGATTCATATTAAATGCAAAACATCCTCCCAATTTAGGGTTAAATAAGGAGGAGTATTAAGGGCGTAGAAAGTTAAGTTAATGCTTAGGCCGATCAATGCAGAAGTGATTACCTTTTATAATAAAAGGAATGGATAGCACTAGCGTGATAATGAGTGCCAAGTCGCTTTATTAAGTAACGATAACCAAGTAGCTCTCGAGATATTGATAGCTAATAAATTAATCTCAATACTGTTCAAAATACAAACAGTCACTTTAAAAATGAAAATAAGCTTTATTATTCATATCATTAGGTGTAAATACTGACGTACGTCATCATTTTTAAAATGCCTTTAGATATACTTTATATTAGATAATTTATGATTGATGTTTTGGAAGCAGTACTATGGCCGAGCATTAGGCATTCAATACAGTACGTGATTGGAGTCACATCGCTATTACACCAAACACTAAAAAATGTGTGTAATGTCATGCAATGTAAAGCCTCACAGTAGTCAATTCTAGTCACTATAGCGTACCCTCGCTCCTTATAATAAAAATAACTAATAACACGAGAAAGCAAATGTGGCTCCCATCAAAACTAACAAGACCAGGCAGATTGCATAACGCAATCCTTAGACCTCGAGTGCTAGAGTTATTACAACAAGCGCCATTTTATAAGCTGGTTCTATTTCGCTCGCCAGCTGGTTATGGAAAAACCACCATGACCGCACAATGGTTAACGGATAAGCCCTACGTTGGTTGGTACAGTATTGATGAAAATGACAATGATATTTTTCATTTTATCAACTATTTTATTCAAGCGATCAACAAGGCAACCAACGAATCCTGCCCCAATGCGCAAACATTAGTTGAGAAACGTCAATTTTCATCGCTACAATCATTATTTGGAGAGGTATTTAGTGAACTATCCAACTATCACCAAGAATGTTATGTAGTGTTGGATGACTATCATTTGATTAAAGAAAATGAAATTCATGAAGGGATACGTTTTTTCCTTAAACATATGCCAGATAATATAACATTGATTGTAACCAGTCGTTCTGCCCCCCCTATTGGCACTGCTAACCTGAGAGTGCGAGACTTAATGATCGAAATAGACAATGATCTACTCGCTTTTGATGCAGATGAAACAGCCCGTTTTTTCAATCAACGTTTTTCCGAGGGCGTAGATGATACTACTGTAGATAACCTTCGAACTTATGTCGAAGGTTGGCCTTCAGCATTACAACTTATCGCGTTACAAGCCCAACATAACAAAAAAACATTAGCGCAATCAGTTGAATCAGTTTCAAGTTTTAGTAATGGCCACCTTTGGGAATACCTTGTCGAGGAAGTTTTTGACTTTTTAGATAATGATACTCGTCACTTTTTAATGCAATGTTCTGTATTGAGCACTTTCAACGATACACTGATTAGTGAGTTAACAGAAAGAGATGATGCACTGAGTATGCTTGAATACCTAAATCGCTATGGCTTATTTATTTATCCCTTAGAAGGCGAGCAAAACTGGTTCAGGTTTCATAATTTATTTGCTGAGTTTCTAGCGCATGAACGTCAAGCGCGGATCCCACAGGAAGAAAATTCGCTTCATCACAAAGCGGCAAAAGCATGGTTAAAACTAGATATTCCCCACCAAGCTATGTTCCATGCACAGAAAGTTAATGATGGTGAACTACTGACAAAAATCATTTCTGCACATGGTTGGAGAATGTTTAATCACGGTGAATTAACTAAGTTAGAAAGTGCCATTAACAGTTTGTCCCCTGACAAGTTATACGAAAATATCAAACTACCATTGATAAGAGCTTGGCTTGCACAAAGCCAACATAGCTATAGCGCAGTGGAGAATATGCTTGCTGAGGCTAAGCAAGAGATAGACAAGCGAAATATTACGTTAACAACAAACGATCAAGGTCAAGTTAATGCACTCCTTGCACAAGTTGCTATCAATAGAAGTGAGCCTGAAAAAGCCTTTGAACTTGCTGAGCTCGCATTAACCCAGTTAGATTCTAATGCTTATCGAAATCGAATTATCACAACTTCTATAGTAGGTGAAGTAAATCATGTATTGGGACAGTTAGACAGAGCCCTGCCTTTAATGCAACAAACAGAGAAATTAGCGAGACAACATAAGCTCTTTCACCAAGCATTATGGGCAATATTACAGCAGGGTGAAATACTCTTGGCACAAGGTTTTGTGCAAGCAGCATTTGAGTTACAAGATAGTGCTTTTAAACTTATTGCAGAACAAAAATTGCAGCAATTACCGCTACATGAATTTTTATTGCGTAACAGAGCGCAAATATTATGGTGCTGGAATCGCTTAGATGAAGCTGAAGAATGTGCTTATAAAGGGATCAACGTACTTGGAAACATAGAGCCTAGTAAACACCTGCACTGTTATTCAATGCTTGCAATGATAGCAATAAGTCGCGGAGAGCTAGATAAAGCTATGCGCTTTATTGAAAAAATACAACACCTTGTACAACAGTCAACTTATCATGATGATTGGTCGGCACATGCGTCACAATCATTGCTTTTATACTGGCAAGCTCGTAATGACTTAGACGCAATAAAAAACTGGTTAGATACCGCGATTCGCCCGAAGCAAGCAAATAACCACTTTTTGCAACTGCAAGTTCGTAACATTGCCAGAGCTGAAATAGCCCTTGAACAATATGAGCAAGCAACAATAACAATAAATTTTTTACAGTTAGAAGCCAAAGCCTCACATTTAATTACGGATAATAATCGTAATCTGATTATTGAAGCGATTATAGCGACAAAAATAGGTAATGAAGTATTGGCATTAGAAACATTAAAACAAGCACTAAGCTTAACTAACCAAACAGGCATGGTCAGCAACTTCTTGGTCGATGGTGTGCATATTGAACATTTACTGCAAAAACTTAGTAGCTCCGCTAGCTTAAACGAGCTTGAAAAACACCGTACATTACAATTGTTAAAAGATATTTCTATCAAGCAAAAGAGCCGATCTACCCATTTTGATGAAAATTTTGTAGATCAATTAGTGAATCATCCTGATATACCAGAGCTCGTACGAACGAGTCCGCTAACGCAAAGAGAGTGGCAAGTATTAGGTTTGATTTATTCTGGATTAAGCAATGAGCAAGTTGCACTGGAGTTGGATGTGGCAGGTACAACGATAAAAACACACATTCGGAACTTGTACCAAAAACTTAATATTGCAAACCGTAAAGAAGCGATAAAAACAGCAGAGAATTTGCTAAGGCTTATTGGTTATTAATACCAATCTCACTAAAGGCGAACAATATTATTGGTACTGAAAAAGCCAGTGACACGTTAACGTTTCAAACAAACATTAACGGGTCACTGGTTTTTTATTGGCTAAAAGTGAAATAAATTAAGCTGTCTATTATTCAATATCTCTTTCTTAATATTTATTACTTAACATTCATTACTTAATAGATTGCTTAATATCTATTGCTCAATATCTAACGTTACCCACTGCAGTGTTAATTCTGCCACCGCAGTGTAAAAACCGCTTGGGTCATGCAGTTTCACTTGCTCAGTAAAGTCACCTAACCAACTTAATACATAAACATTAATAAAGTTTACTTGATTAACGTGGCTTGCATGTAAGCTAAGATGTGCAAGATAGGCGAGTATTACCGCAATATGATCAGCAGGCTCAGGAAAATCACTACTGATTTGTATATTACTTTTTTCTAAATAGGTCATCATTAACTGGTGTAATTCGCCAAATACTAATGCTCTATCAGATTTTTTAATATTTTCGCCAGTATCTACTTTACTCAAATCATCTTTTATATACTGCCCTGCATAGGGGGAAGCACAGGTTTTGCTATCAATTAAAAATAATCCACAAAAATCAGCGGCTAACTCAAGTCGAGCTTGCTCTGTATTAAGCGCCATTAACTTATTAACAATGGTGTTAATACTTGCTGCTAATGTCGGCTCAAGGGCAACAGAGCTTAAAAACTCTCGTCCCTGTACAGAGGTCAATTGATTGATCAAACTTTCATCTAGCTCTGTTGCAAAAAGTGATGAAAGAAACTCATAGATAACCGCCCTCGCCTGATTTTCAATCGCAATTTCGGTGACTTCTTGTTTTGTTAATTGGCTCATACTGCAATCTCTGTCGGTCCATTAAATGACGTCACTGGTGGTAAGTGCCCTACAAATTTCTCATAGTCCACCGAACAAGTATAGGCAGAACAAGCTTGTGCTAGCTTAGAAGAACCTATGTCTTGAGTTAACGTATTTGGATCGCCATAACTACATATTGCACCAACTTCAGCACCTGCGGCAGTACTACCATCATCACCAACGGGACCGTACCATGCACCTTCATGGATACGAATAACCCCTTTCGGGAAATTATCACTGATAACTGCACCAGCAAGTAGTTGCCCACGATCATTAAATACTCTGACTACGTCACCATCTTTAATACCGCGATGTTTAGCGTCTTCAGGATTCAGATAAACAGGCTCTCTGTCTTGAACAGAATAGGTTTCTCGATAGGATTTTGATTCACACATTTGAGAATGCAAACGTTTATCAGGGTGACAAGATTGCATCCAAATTGGGTGTTTATCTGAACCTGGGCCACCATGGCTTCGCTCACTTTTTTCCATCCACGTAGGATGACCTTTACAATCATCATATTGATAACGTTCAATTTTTCTGCTGTGAATTTCAATCATACCAGACGGTGTTCCAAGCGGATTTATTTCCGGATCAGCTCTAAAATCTGCGTGTCGAGTCCATAATTCCCCCTCACCAAAGTGGACATAACCATCTTGCCAAAATTGATCAAACTCTGGCATCTCGAATTGACCGCTATTCGCATCTTTACAATCGTGATAAAGCTTCTTCAACCAGTCAAATTCGGTCATGCCACGTGTATATTCTTGCTCTTTACCTAATAATTTTGCAAAGCGCGTAAATATTTCGTAATCAGATAAGCTGTTGTACAAAGGATCGACCATTTTTTGCATAGCAAGCACACCACGCTTAGCGTAACTACCATAGATATCAATATCATTACGTTCATAGGTGGTACAGGCTGGTAATACAATATCTGAAAAACGACAAGTCGCAGTCCAATTAATATCGATCGACACAACACACTCCAACTTATGGAATGCTTTTTTCATTTGATTACGATTTTGATGATGACTCCAAGGATTGTTCCCAGAAAAAACCATCATTTTAATATCAGGGTAAGTAACCTTACTACCATTTGCATCGATCACTTTACCCGGAGATAAAATGGCATCAATCCAACGTGCGACTGGTATCGTACTACTTGCACCTTTAAAATCCGTACTATCAAAAATTGGTTTTTGACCTTCATCTAAGTTACGCGGAAAAGCACCAGGCGCAGAAGCTTTTGTTGCAGGCACACCAATACTTGAGTAATGATGACCGTAACTAATACCACCACCAGGCAAACCAATTTGTCCGATCATAGTGGCTAACACAGCCCCCATCCAATAAGGTTGTTCACCGTGTTGTTGACGCTGAATACACCAGCCCATTAATATTTGAGTGCGACCCGCAACCATCGTTTTAGCTAGTTGTTTAATAACGTCAGCAGGTACTGCTGTTATTTTTTCAGCCCATTGTACTGTTTTAGGAATTCCATCCTCTTCCCCTGTAAGGTAAGGAACAAAACGATCAAATCCTAAACTGTAACCTTCAATAAATGCTTTATCATGTAAATCATTAGTATAAATCTCGTAGGCAATAGCCAACATTAACGCGACGTCGGTTTGTGGATTAACGTATATTTTTTCACAACCTAAATAATTCTGTGTTTTTGACGCCACTGGATCAATACTGATCACACGTATCTTGCCTTGTTTAATTTTTTCTTTTAATTGAGCTAGGTACTCGAAACTTTCATGAGTTTCTGCATTCCATCCAACTTGTAAATTTTTATAGGGATCATTTGCCCAAAGAATAATGGTGTTTGCATTATCTAAAATAAGTGGCCAAGAAGTCCCCTGAGCATACACTTCGGTCGACCCTAACACATAAGGTAAAATAGTTTGACCGGCACCTGTTGAGTAATCACCAATTTTTTTAACAAAATTACCATGCATCCCAACAGCTCGCTGCATATGGTTGATACTAGAATGTAATTGTCCCGTTGCTCGCCAACCCGTTTGCCCTGCATGTAAACCCGATGGACCGTAATTGGTTTGTATATTATCCAATGAGTTTTTAAATAATGTTAATGCTTGATCCCATGTCACACGAACAAAACGGTAATCCCCACGCTGAGTGGTATCGCTTTTATGACCTTTTAATAAAAAGTCTAAGCGAACCATTGGGTAACGAACTCGCGAAGGGTTATAAACCATCCCTTTAATACCATTGATCATATCCGTTGGATATTTATCTAAATCAAAAGGTTTGACTTGGTCAATGACACCATTTTTTCGCTTAATTTTGAAAGCGCCAAAATGAGAACCTGTCGTTAACCAATCATCACGTTTTGCTGCACCTGTTTTTGCTAAAGCACTTAAAGGTGTTAATACTGAAGTGGCAGTAGCAATAGTGTAAGAGGCGGCTAATATACCCTTTAAAAAGCTTCTTCTTTTCATGATCTTTAACTCCAATTAATGTTCTTTTTTAACAAAAGTAGATGAATGTGTTTGTAAATATTTTTGTACTAAAGCTTGGGTATCGTCATCCATATTCACAAACGCTATCATGCCTTGGAACATGCCTGGCCATGTATTCGCATCAAAATGTGCTTCATCTGGTTGCGTATGACATACACTACAACTTTTTCTAAACGTAGTACGCGCATAATCCCAAAGGGGTTGTTGCTCCGTAAGCAAGTATTCTTTCTCTGTCCATAAAGTTGTTTCGACACGTTGCCATTTTAGACCGGTTAACTCATCTTCTTTTTCTTCAAAGGGAGTGATCACACCTTCCGTTTTAGCTGCTTCTATTGATAACTGAGCCGTCAACATATTGATACCAAAATCAAAATATATAACGCGGCTTGCACCAATTTTTTTACGCCAACCTGCAATCGTCACTTTCACTCGATTACCATTGGTTTCTAATACTTTAACTTTGGTCGCGACATTTAACGTACCTGCTTCAACATCGCCCGTTGGACTAAAGAAAAGTGGTTTTGTTAACGCACTAAAATAGTACTCATCATTACTAAACTGACTTTCTCCGCTTCCTACTTCAGCAATCAATTGCGGTGCTCTTGCATCGCCCATATCAGGCAATTTATGCGCAATACCTTTATGGCAATCAACACAACTTTGATCTTTTTCCGCCGCTCTTTTCATCTGTTTTTGGGCTAAAGTGGACATTTCATCCCACTTCATTGAGTCATACTCGTGACAATTCTTACAGGCTAGAGAGTCATCTCGATCGAAACGAGCCCACTCACGAGAAGCCATTTCTAAACGTTTATCTTCAAATTTTTCACTAGTGTTGACGGTATTAAAAATCCACCCCCAAACATCACTTGATGCTTCCATTTTACGCGCTATTTTACGGCTCCAATCATGTGGCACATGACAATCAGGGCAAGTAGCACGGACACCCGCATGATTAGACCAATGAACTGTTTGTTGTAATTCTTGGTAAGGTTTACTTTCCATACTATGACAACTGATACAGAACTCTTCGGTATTAGTTGCTTCTAACGCGGTGTTAAATCCTCCCCAAAAAAGTATTCCCATCACAAAAGCGGTAAGACTGATTGAACCCAATGTTAGGTATTTGGCAGGTTTATTCAGTGTCTTCCAAATGTTGATTAACCATTTCATTTTCTATTCCTTATATGTTATTTCTTATCGCAAATTAATGAGGAACTACGCCGCCAAATATTTGAATTAACCAAATAATCAGACCATAGCCCCCGATAGCGAAAATACTTAATATTGGAAATAAAAAAACAATGATAAAACCGAGTGCTTTTAGTTCCTCGTGTTTGCCTTTTTTACTATCCGATTCTTCTATCTGTTTCGTTGTCATAGTGAAACACCTTTCATTAATTAAAAAATTATCTCTATTGCACTAGTGTAAAGAGAAGATGTGAATGACGTTGACGGTAAAAAAGACAACTTATTTAAAAATGTGAAAGAATATGAACAGAAATGAAATGAGTCGAATAGTGAAGAGTAGAGTAAGTTGTATTTTATTAGGATAATAAGCATTCAATCCTTATATCAAAAAACATTTACACTCAATCAAGAGTGAAAAAGCAAATCACTTAAAGATAATATTTTTAGATGCTTTTAGATAACTTTAGATAATTTTAAATAACATTAGCTAACATTATTGATATTAATCAGCATCATTTTTACTGCATGCATTATCATAACCATCATTAATGAACGTCCCATGATGTGCCCTACAACAACCAATGTGCTGTTCATTATTACTTGTTAAGGCATATGTTAGCTAAACATATGATTAATATTCAGCTCAATAAAAAATTTAGATGGAGTATGGCTTGTATAATAAGCACATTTTAGTCGTTGAAGATGAAGCAATAACACGCGCAAAATTAGTTGGGTATTTTCAACACTCCGGCTACCAAGTTAGTGAAGCTGAAAATAAAACTCAAATGAATGAAATACTCGAAAAACACCACATTGATCTCGTTATGTTGGATATTAATCTACCAGGTGAAGATGGCTTAATGATAACTCGCTGTTTACGTAGTCAATCTACTATCGGGATCATATTAGTGACCGGTCGCTGTGATTCAATTGATAAGATTATTGGTTTAGAAATGGGTGCAGATGATTATGTGACAAAACCATTTGAATTAAGAGAACTGTTGGCTAGAGTCAAAAATGTTTTGTGGAGAATATCCTTAACGAAACAACAAGAAACATTACCAGAAAGCAGTGTTGAGTCTGATGATGAACTGTTTCGGTTCGGGGAATGTAGTTTTGATATTGGTAAGCGTAAGTTACTTAAAAATAATATTCCAATAAAATTAACCAAAGCTGAATACGATATGTTAGTGGCTTTTGTTGCCAACCCAAGCCGAGTAATGACGCGTGAACGGCTACTTAACCTTATTGATCACCGCGTTGAGACACCAAATGATAGGACCATTGATGTGCTCGTTCGTAGGCTTCGAAATAAAATTGAAAACAACGCTAAAGACCCGCAAATTTTCATTACTGTGCATGGCGAAGGTTATTTTTTTGTTTCATAAGTACAGTTTATAATGATGGTCAAAAAGCCCCGAAAGTTAGAGTGATTAATGACTATAACGCTATTCAATACCCACTTCATAAACAGGTTTAAAATGACTTGGCGATAAAGACAAATCAGCATCAAACTCGTTAATATTATGTTGATCAATATAAATAATATTTGGTGCTTGCTGCGCGTTAAAATGACCTATTTGTAAAAAATCAGCCACTTGATTAATCGCCATTTGGCCTTGTAAAACCATTTGATCTGAGTTTGCCATTAATATTTTTTTACGCTTAATACCTCTGTAAACGCCATGGCTGAAATAATGACTTAGAATTTTAGGTCGTTTATTTTCAGGCAACTGAGCAACTTCACTGACCGCGATTTCAGCCATTACTGCACTGCCAGCTAAATAGTCAATATTGGGATAATTAATTAATGTGTTTTTTAATAAAGTAAATTGAATTATTTTGTCGTTAAGTCCTGCTTGAATAGTGGCAATTTTGACATTGCTATTTGTTAATGCATCTTCTAATCCAGCCGTTAAGTTTGGACTACCACCAGCATTATTAGGCCCAGGAAACCAGGCTAGCTGTCCTATTTTTTGTGGATTGTGCTGTTGATGATATTCGGCCAAATATTGACCTAATTGATACCCCATTTGATACCAAGCTACGCCAGTAGAACCTGTAATTTTTTTAGTGGCAATTTCATTCACCAGTGAAAATACAGGTATCTGCTTATTTACCTGTTCAATACGTTCATTTAAGCGATCAAAATTAACAGAGCCAATCAGGATAGCATCAGCTTTCCAAGTAATACATTGTTCAATTTGTTTTAATTGCACCTCTATATTTCCATAACCACCCGCTTCAAGTACTTTTAATCGAATTCCTCTTTGTTTTGCTTGCTCGGTCATGCCAAAATTAATACTTAACCAATAAGAATCTTTGAGATGCGGATAGATGGTACAAACTTTAAATTGACTCTGCGTGTTATCATCTTCATTCGTTATCTGCTGCTCAGCATGAATAAAAGGTGAAAAATAAAATAAAGCAGTAAACATTGTTGTTAGCAGAACGGGTAGTATTTTCAAAATTAACTCAATCTTAATTAATTAGTCATCGTATAAGGACGCAAGCGTGCACTTTAGACACAGCATAGGTAACAAACTGCTATTTGCTTTTAGTTTTGTAGCGGGCTTATTACTTTTTATCAGTGTAGTGGCTTGGAATGGCCTTACCCTTATTGCAAATACGGGTAATACCATAACACAACAAACCTTGCCCATACTATCTAGTGCTCGTGAGTTAGCGAATATTAGTTTACAGATCACCCATACTGCGACTTTATTAAAAAACACCGTCGATGAAGAGCAACGTCAACTTTATAGTCAACAACTTGAGCGACTTAATTTATCCATTGAAAACGAATTTATCGAACTTGAATCACTTCAGATCAATAATAAAAAGTTGATACAGTTACAAGCTCTTAAAAATGAAATTAGTGACAATATTGTTCTGCTCGATAAATTTGCACAAGACAAGATTGACAATACCCAACACTTGAACCAAAACTTCAATACAGTAAAAGCCTCCGTTCATGATATTGCCACTTTATCTCGTTCACAAGTAGCGAACGCAAGTACCTTTGCGATAGTCCATCTGTCAGGACTTTATGATTTGATAGAACAAAAAAACAAACTGTCACAAGCACAACAAGAAATCGATTTAATCATTGAAGAAGATCTAGATTTACTCGATAAAATGTCCGCCTTAGAGCGCCACTCTTTAGAACTCGAACAAATAGCTAATCTAATAAAAACCACATCGGAATATCAACCATTAAATAAGCTTATTAAAGAAAAAAATATACATTTATCATTTATCATGGCTCTCGTAGAAAAGATATCAGACCCCTACCGACTTAATTTAGCGCAAGCAGCGTTAAGTAAAATGACACAGTTTGATAACTTTATCCTGCAACAACAACGTTTCATTCACCTCAATAATGAACAGAATAAACTCCACTATCATATTTCTAATCAGCTCAAACATCTGAATCAAGAGATATTAAACTTAGTCCAACAACAAGGTGAGTTAGCTAAACAAACCAGTTCCCAGCATAAACATTTAGTATATTGGTCTAAGAATATTTTTTTAATAAGCGCGTTGTTATCTCTCATTGTAATTATATTGGTGATGTGGAGAGTTGTTTATCAAGGCATTATCTTTAAATTAAGAAAGCACACTGATGCCATTGAAAAGTTGGCTGCAGGTAATCTTGAAATAACCGTTGAACCCTCGAAGGATGAAGAGTTTAAGCATATGGCTTATGCCTTGGATGTGTTCCGTGAACAAGCCATTAAAAAACAAGCTCTTGAATTTAAACAACAACAAATAGAGAAAGAGCTACGCTTACATAAAGACAACCTTGAACAACTTATCTGCGTTCGAACCAATGAACTACTCCTCACCAATAATAAATTAAATGAAGAATCTAAAGCACACGCAGTCGCTAAACAGCAAGCCGAGCAAGCAAATCGAGCAAAGTCTGTTTTTTTAGCCAGTATGAGCCATGAAATACGTACCCCAATGAGCGGTATGATTGGCACTCTAGAATTACTAGCAGACACAACTCTTACAGCACAACAACAAAAGTATGTTCAAACCATACTTTATTCTGGTGAACGTTTGCTGGAAATTCTTAATGATATTCTTGATTATTCTAAAATAGAAGCGGGCCATATTGAGCTTTCTCTTCGTGCCATAGATTTAGTAAAACTGGGACAAGATGTAATTGAGTTAATGCAAGCAAGGGCCATGAAAAAATCATTATCATTGGATTTTGATATTAATTTTGATAGCAACATCCAGTACTATGCAGACCTAGGTAAATTACGACAAATACTCATAAATTTAATGAGTAACGCCATTAAATATACGCAGCAAGGTAGTATCGTTTTAGCAATATCATCAAAGGGTAATGAAAGCGCTGAATCATCAGAAATTACATTCTCAGTAACAGACACAGGATGTGGTATCGCCAAAAACAAACAAGCCGCTGTATTTCAAGCGTTTACTCAAATAGAAAATATGCAAACAGCAACCGGCACTGGCTTAGGTTTAGCCATATGCCAGCGTTTAGTCGCAGCGATGCAGGGAGAGTTATCAATAATAAGTGAGGAGCATAAAGGCAGTTGTTTCTCTTTCAAAATAGAGTTAGATAAAGGGCCAATGATGAACAGCCTATTACAGAGTCTCAACTCGACTTCATTACATCTCCCATCGCAAAAATATAACGTGTTAATAGTAGAAGATAATGCAATTAACCTTGATGTAGCCTGTGCTTTAATGAGTAAACTTGGCCATCAGGTATCTAGCGCAACAACTGGATCAGAAGCATTAAAGCAAATGCATAGTGGAGATTATCATTTAGCATTATTGGACATCAATTTACCTGATATTGATGGCGTAACACTTTCAAAACGACTAAAAAGCATCGCACAAGAAAAAAACATTCCCTTTAAAACCATTGCGGTTTCCGCCCATGTATTTACTGAAGATATTGCCACCTACATTGAATCAGGTTTTGATGGGTTTATTACGAAACCTATGCAAATGAAAAAACTTAAGCCCACACTACATAAAGTCATGGAAAATAGTGAGCACGATAAAACTTTACCTTTAACTAATATCGGCAATGAAAATAATAATACTTCTTTAAACAGTAATGATGATAAACCACTCTTTAATAGCAATACATTACAAGAAGATATTCACTACCTAGGCCGTGAAAAAATAATTCAATTGGCTGAGCTATTTTGCCAACAGGTTAACAGTGAATATAACGATTTTCATCAGTTATCTGCCGAACACCAGCAACAAAAGTTACATAAATTAAAAGGTGCTGCGATTTCATTGGGACTCATTAAATTACATCATATATGTGAGACATTAGAATCTTATTGTCAGAATAAACCACTACAAGCAGAGCAATTACAGCTATTAGATGAATTGATGGAAAGATCCTGTGTAGAGTTAGAGCGATTTATCAAAGAATACTTAAAATAAAAATCGTTTATAACCGAGATGATGCAAGATACAAAGAGCTTCTAATCGTTTACTATCTAGAATAAAGAGGTATTTTTTATTCTTATAGGTACCAATAGGTAATAGACAATAGGAAACAGGCTATTAAGGTATAAGTCGTAAGTAAGATCATTAACTCGAACACCTTGTATTAGTGTTCGAGTTAATGACGTAGTAATCCATGATGGTAGTCATGGATATAATTCTCTATCTTGACCCGATCACTCTATAAGCCATATCGGTGAGATAGTTATTTAGGCGATGAGAAGCCGCAATCGCTTCTTCAATATCGGTATGACATACCGCTCTTAATACCGCAGCGTGTAATGATGAAGCTTCAGCCAAGTCAGTTTTTTCATCTTTATAAGCGAACCAAAATCGTCGCGATAATCCCTGTAATGGCCCCATTGCTAATTGTAAATATTCATTTCTTGCTGCACTAACGAGCACTTTATGGATATTTTTCAGCAAAATTGAATATTCCAACTCATCTCCTCTATTCGCACAACTTTCTAGACGAGTCGCTAACGCTTGCATCTCCTGTTTTTCCTCCATGGAAGCTCTGGAACATGCATATTTCACACATAACGCTTCTATATCTCGGCGAACTTCTAAAATTTTGAGTTGATTTTCGATCGATATAATAGGGATTTGTATGCCACGTCTTGCATGTATCTCTACCATTTTCTCATAGGATAAACGCTGTAATGCTTCCCTCACTGGCGTTCTACCTAAATCTAAGCTTTCCGCAAGTTGTTTTTCACTGACCATACTACCTGGCTCAAGCTCTCGGAAAATAATCATTCTTTCCAATTGGTTATAAGCCACTTCTGTTTTATTTGTCTGATTATTATGCATCGGCAGAATATTTCCTAAAAGCTTATTTAGTGAGCAATTTCACGAATTCAGATTGTCTCCATTGTACAGCCAAAAAACAAGGGTATATTCATAACATATTACTGATATATCAGTTACACATCAGATGAGCGCAACGAGAGAGATTAAATTATGAACAATTGGAAACTCAACAACACACTTTCACACCCACAACAACAACTCCCTATTTTGCGTGAAGTCGACGTTATTGTTGTCGGAGGTGGCGCGGCAGGTGTAGCAGCCGCAACGACCTGTGGTCGAAATGGTTTGGATACCATAGTGATAGAAAAATATGGTTTTTGCGGTGGTGCAGCAGTAGCTGGTATGTCCGGAACAATTTGTGGTCTATACATGGCAACCGACGATCAAAAAGCATCTCCTGAACAAGTCGTATTTGGTTTTTCTGAAGAGTTTCGTCAAGCGCTACTCGCCAAAAATGGTGTAACTGGCCCACAGAAATATGGAAAAACGTTTACCGTGACCCACGATCCTCTGGTTTGGCGTGAAGTTGCCGATGACTTCTTAGAAGATGCAGGCGTAGAAACTTTATTCCATACGGCCGTTGATGGTGTGATCATGGATGGAGATAATTATCGTGGCGTCGTGGTTGAGTCTAACGCAGGTAAAAGCGTTATTTTAGCGAAGCGTATTATTGATGCATCGGGAGATGCTGCTGTTGTTGCTCGCGCAGGAGGAGAATATTTCTTTGGTGATAACGGCATCATTCAAAACCCTTCAATGTTTTTCCGTTTAGGTGGCATCGATATGCCACGCTACTTAGATTACTACGGAGACAATACTATTTGCCCTCCTAAAGTAACAGAGCAGATCCTTGCCTGTAATGTGTCGGGTGAATATCAACTCCCGCGTCATAAGATCTGGATCTTCCCTACCACACGTCCTGGCGAATTGATGGTTAATGCAACTCGTTTAGCCGGGCAAGATGGCCGTGTACTGAATGTCATTGATCCCGTTGATTTTACCGAAGCTGAAATTTTTGGTCGCCGTCAAGTTCGAGAATACGCTAAATTTTTAATCAACTTCGTGCCAGGCTGCGAAGAAGGTTATGTCGTTGATACAGGAGTAGAAGTCGGAATTCGCCAGACTCGATCTATTGAGGGCGTCAGCAAACTGAGTAACCAAGATGTTGTGGAGTGTCGCAAAAATGTAGATTCAATCTGTCGCAGTCCATGGCCGATAGAACTTCATTCAGGTACTGCGCCTAAATTACATTGGTTACTGAATGATTATTACGATGTGCCTTACAACACCCTAGTGCCGATAGTTGGAGAAGATATTATTGTTGCAGGACGTTGCTTAAGCGCTGAACACGAAGCACTCGCTTCAGCGCGCGTTACTGCACAAACTTTTGAATATGGTCATGCCGCTGGTAGCGCATGCATATTGTCATTAAAACACAACAGAGCATTTCGTGAATTACAGGGTCGCGAAGTAGCCGCAATGATGAAAGAAGCGGGAAGTGCTCTGTAATTAACCAAACAAATTAGTCCTGATGTTGGACTCAACTAAATAAATAAGGAAAATAACTATGGCAATTGAAGCCAAAATAAAACGAATCGAACTTTATGCCGTTGCCGATGAGAATGCAGATTCATTACCATGGGCAGCGGATCAAATGCCGCTAATGTATACCAATAACATTGTTCGTATTATCTGTGATGATGGTACTGAAGGTGTTGGCGCCACCATTAGCTATACAGAAAATGATTTCGACAAGTGTATTGTCGAAGCAATGCGTAATATTGCGCCAGGTATGATCGGGAAAAATGCAATTAATACTGGCGAAATTAATACCTGGTTAGCAAACCGTTGTAACTGGGGCGGATTGGTTGCTAAATCTCCCTTTGATATCGCCTGTTGGGATATTAAGGGCCGTAAAGCAAACATGCCTATCTACCAAATGCTTGGTGGGTGTCGCGATAAAATGTTGTCTTACGCGTCAACCCCTATGTTTGAAACCGTTGAAGAATATATTCCATTTATTGATGGTTGCATCAAACACGGTTTTAAGGCCGTTAAAATGCACTGTCCATGCGTATTTGAACGTGACTATAAACTCGTTGAAGCAGTACAAAAACATTATGGCGATAGTGGTATTGAATTCATGTTGGATACTGCAATGTACTACAACCAACAAGATGCGTTAAAGATGGCTAAACGACTAGATGAATATGGTTGGATGTGGTTTGAAGCGCCACTTTCTGACTACGATTTTAAAGGCTACCAACGATTAGTACGTGAAACAAATTTAGAAATATCTAGTCACGGTAATTGCTTAGTAACATTACCCGAGGTTGCCTTCGCTCTGTCTAACGATCTTTGGTCTGATGTACGTCAAGATGCCACTGTTTGTGGTGGTATAACGCCACTAGTTAAATGCTTTAGCTTAGCAGAGGCTTTTGGTAAAACACTAGAGATTCAGAGCTGGGGTTATACCATTACTCAAGCAGCTAACCTACATGTAGCACTAGCACATAACAACGGAAAATATTTCGAACAAGCTTACCCTTATGAAAACTTTGAATATGGTGCGAAGAATGTGATCCGTACTAACAAAGAAGGTTATGTCACTGTTTCCGATGCACCAGGGCTTGGTGTCGAAATGGACTGGGAACAAGTTCGTGCAGCCTCGATTCTAAGTTACATCATTGAATAACTGAGCTCCAATACATCACTGTCACGTCCAATTGCGCTTATGATTGGACGAATAGGAACCTGACATGGAAAATAATAATCTGAACAACTTTGACCGTACCACGGTGATCATATCTTTAGTCATCGTAAGTGCATTATCTACCTTCTTCTTAACTGATACCGAACGTGCTATTGGCATCGCCGGTGATATATTTACATTAATAGCTTACTATTTTGGTACCCCCATTCTGTGGTTTGGTTTTGCGATGGTATTAATTGGTGCATTCTTAATGGTAAGCAAATACGGCAATATCCGTATGGGTAACGAAAAACCTGAATATTCAACCTTCGCTTATATTACTATGATGGCCTTGGCGGGTGTTGGTTCAGGAACTGTTTATTGGGCTTTCCTTGAGTGGTCTTATTACATTAAAACACCTCCCTTTGCTATCGAAGCAGGTTCGACACTAGCACATGAATGGGCTGTTACTTACTCTTTACATCATTGGGGAGTAACGGCTTGGGCTTTATATGCAATAAGCGCTGTGCCAATCATGTACTCTTATTATGTTCGTAAAAATCCATCGTTGAAACTCAGCGATATAATAAAGGTAATGATAAAAAATAAAGCCATTGGTAAAGTTGTTGGACGTACCATCGACATCACATACCCTATTGCTATCGTATTTGGACTGATCATTGTACTTGCGCTTGGTGTCCCTATTGTTTCTGCCTCTGTTGCTCAATTATTTGGTTTGACTGATACCCTATTACTTAAACTATTAATGTTAGGGGTGGTTGCAGCATTACTTATTATTAGTTCTTTTGTCGGGCTTGAGAAAGGAATGAAAAATATATCCAGCTACGGTACTTATTCTCTAATCGCACTGGTTGCTTATATTCTTGTTTTTGGTCCAACTCTATTTATTTTAGAAAATACCAGTACATCAATCAGCATGTGGGCTTCTAACTTCATTCATATGAGCCTATACACCGACGCAATTAACCAAGATAAATTTCCACAAAACTGGACCGCTTATTTCTGGGCTTACTGGATGATTTTCATTCCAATGATGTGTATCTTTGTTACCAAGGTATCTAAAGGACGCACACTTCGTGACGTTATCGCTTGTATGCTAGGCGGCGGGACAGCAGGAACAGCAATACTATTCTCCGTTGCTGGCTCTTTTATGATGAAAACCCAACTGGATGGAAAAATAGATATCAGTAAAATGGTTTCTGATGGACAAGCAAGTCAATCGATCGTGGCAGCATTAAACACACTTCCCTTTTCTTCAGTTATTTTGGCTGTATTTATTGTTGCAACCTTTTTGTTATTAGTTACCACCTTAGACGGTTCGGTATTCACCGTTGCTTGTCAAACTCAACGCGTTTTAGATAGAGACAAGAACCCAGCAACCTTATTTAAGATCTTTTGGTGTTTGGTCATTATCGCTATCCCTGCTGTGTTTATCATCGTTAATGCACCCGTCGGGTCAATGCAGTCTGCTATCTTAATATTTGCCGCACCACTGTTAATACTGATAAGTTATATGTTGATGAAAACGTTCAAATATATGCGTGAAGATTACGGCCATCTTAGCGCGACTGAAATAATTGATATGCACAAAGTTGAGGAAAAACTGACTACAAAACCAGAAATGGCACAGTCATTACATAAATCGACCACTGCTGTTTAACATCGTTTAATTAACTTAATAGGGTCAGCACTATTGATGGCCCTATTTATCTAGTAAACTCCCCCTAACAACTAATCAGACTTGTTTTTAAAATTAAAGACCATATTGGAGAAATAATCATGATCCCTAAAAGCAAAAAAGGTAATAGCTATAAGATCACTGTTGAAGAAATTGATTCGGAAACTGTTGAATGTCAAAAATTACAGTTTGAGTTTGAAGATAGAGAAGATTTGTTTAATCTTGTAGAAAATCTGAAAAAAGGCAGCGGTTTGGAAGCATCAGATGTCCCTAAAGTGGCCGTTGCGCTGCGCTTATTAGGTCCGGTTATGATGCAGCAACGCAAACATGCATTATTTGCTGATTTTATGCCCCACTTTAAGACCTTTATGCAGCACCTTAAAAATACAGTAAAAGATACAATACAAAACAAATAACACAGCGACATAATGACCACTTTAAGCACAAAATAGTAATTAACTATTTATTTACATGGTGAGATAACATGCCCCAAAGCACGTGGAAAAATGATTTTTTAAAAATGCGTTATGTCATGGATATTTGGCTTTTTATTTCGTTTATTCTAGTTTGCGTTCCTAAATTCACAGGCGTTGCAATACACGAATGGTTAAGCTTCTTCTTCTTCATCCCTTTCATGACCCACTTACTATTGCATTGGGATTGGATTAAAAACTTCCCTAAATTATTGATCAATAATCTGAAAGGACAAGCTCGCTTTAATGCAATATGGGATCTAATTATTTACCTGACCATGATGATAGTAATACTGAGTGGCGTTATTGTTTCCGAAGTTGTATTGCCTTTGTTAGGACTTGGGTTACCGCTATCCCCTTTCTGGTTTATGATCCACGACACTTCAAGTAACTTATTAATACCAATGCTCGGGATACACTTAGCCTTACATTGGGACTGGATCAAGACAATGACTGTAAAAATGAAAAACAAAGCCGCTTCAGTCAAGGAAGTAAAATGAAGTACCTGACTCATCAATGGAAAAAACGTAGTGCCATCATTTTAACCATCTCTAGCTTAGTTTGTGCTGCATTATGGTTATTAACTTTGACTGATTGGGCGACAGAAATTAATGCTGTTCCATTACCGCTTAATGACACTAACGAGAACCCGATGTGGGTAATGATCATCGTACCGTTTGTAAAAGTCGCAGTATTTATTATCGTCCCAGCTTTTTTGTGTTTGCGAATACTTTGGCTTATTAAATTCATTGGCAAACTGATTAATGGCCGGTCTAACAACGCAGAATCGACCTCCAATAACCCGATCGACACATCCAACATTGCTCTTATTTGCGAACAACGTATTCAAGAAACCCATGATACTGTCACCTTTTGTTTTAAATCACCTGCTCTGGAGTACCATTCAGGCCAATATATTTCTATACAAGTGAATGTGAATGGTATTATCACTCGTCGTGCTTATACTCTGTCTTCCAGTCCAACAAGGCCAGAAAACTGGATGCTAACGGTTAAACGAGTTCAAGAAGGTAAGGTTTCCAATTACTTGCATGACAAACTACAACCAGGTATGCAATTGCAAGCTACCTCTCCGCGTGGACAATTCAATCTCATAGATGCAACCCAAAGTGACGATTATGTATTTATTAGTGCCGGTAGTGGTATCACACCAATGATAGCGATGACGCGTTATTTGGTAGATACTCAATCTCCTTCACAAATTCACTTCATCTATTTTACACGTAGTGTCGATGACATTATATTCGCTGACGAACTCAAAAAGTTAAATGAGCAACATGCAAATATCAATGTAGATATCATACTTTCAGACATTCCTGCCAAAGGATATAAAACCGGATTAATTAGAGAGTCGTTGTTAAATGAATTGATTCCTAAACTGTCGAATCATGCGGTATATACATGTGGTCCGGCCCCTTTCATGAACATTCTTGAAGCGTACTTAATACAGCAAAGTTTTGACATGCAACATTTCTATAAAGAGAGTTTCGGTGAACGGTCATCTCATTCAATTGACACTACCAACCAAAATTTATTCACCATCAGTGTACCAGCTTCAAACACTTCTATTGAAATGAGCGGTTGCGCGACACTACTTGATGCCATTGAGGAAATGAATTTACCCATCATTCAAGATTGTCGTTCCGGTGTTTGCGGCTCTTGCAAATGCCAAATCACCAAGGGTAACGTAGAAAGTAGCAGTCAAGTTGGTCTCAGTGATGACGATGTGGCTCAAGGTTATGTATTAGCATGTAGTACGCACCTCAAAAGTGATGTTGAGATATCATTGGTTTGAGCCTGCAAATAAAGCTTCAAATTAATTTTCATTCACTGAAAAATATAAAATAGATAATCGAAAAACACAATTCACGCGAAGTAATAAGCTGGACGTGAATTGCACTTATTTCCAGCTTCTAAAAAATACTCAGCCTACTAGTGAATGCCCTTAAGAATGAGGGATTACCCTCGCATCGCGACAATAGATATTGATCAATAGCAGGTTAATTTAAATTATTCACTTCACTTATCTACCATTCGGCTCTTTTACTGGCATTGCATTTACTATCTTTGTAAGATGCTTTTTTAAAACTTGGAAATTGAAATGAAAAATCGTGCTAATCAAATGTATTTATTACATATATTGAAAATGAGTGGCAGCTTTACTAAAGCGGCTGAACGATTGGATGTATCAATTTCCTATGTTAGTAAACAATTAACTCAATTAGAGTCAGAACTCAATGTGCAACTTGTGCAAAGAACCACGCGCAATTTAACCTTAACCGATGCTGGTATTGAGTTTGCTGAACATTGTGCTCAACTCTATGCCAATATTCAAAATGCAGAAGCGGCAATGATGGATGCAACGGAACAAATGTCAGGCACCATCCGTTTGGCACTATCACGAAGTTTTGGCGCACTGCACGTCATTCCAGTATTAGATAAAATGCAAAAACAGTATCCAGAGATCAATTTTGACATCACTTTCTCAGATCAAAAGATCGACATGCTAAATGAAGGTATTCATTTATGGATAACAACCCATGCAGATATTAATGAGGGTTATATAGCCCAAAGAGTCGCCGATGGTAATTTTGTGCTTGCCGCTTCACCGGGATACCTAGAAAGAAGCCCGAAACCTATTCACCCAGATGATTTATTGCATCATAACTGCGTGACTTATCATAGTAATACCCGTGACTATAGTTATTGGCCATTTAGTAAAGGTGAGCAATTGTGCTGTAACCATGTGACGGGCAACTATCGTGTCAACCTTTCTGAAGCGGTAAGAGACGCAGTTATCGGAGACCACGGCGTTGGCTATATTGCGACCTATTTATTATCCAATGAATTTGAAACAGGTAAACTTATCCAACTCCTGCCAGATTGGAAAGCTAATTTAGATATGCCGGTTTATGCCGTCTACCCACGAAAAAAGCACCTTCCAAAAAGACTCAATGCAGTGATCACGTTTTTGAAGGAGCATATTGGTACGCCTCCCTATTGGGATATTGCATTAGGTCCTTGGGTTAAGAACATCTAACCGTACTAAATATACCTATCTTTTAATTTTTGACTGCCAGTGTTTTTTATTATGACGGTTCGCTTAAAATGCCTCCTAATAACAGAGCTTCGTCTATGCTCTGTTATGTCTTTTATATCCAATTTTTATAAACCTAATTTTATAAAATTACTTGTATAGTCTAGTTGTATAACTTTACTGCATAACCTAACTGTTAAAAAACCTCCAAGGACTTTAATCAACCCATCACTTTTTCCATACGTAAAAAGTGCTTTGCCAATATCGTATATATCAATGCTTTTATTAGATGTAATCTCAAGCACATAAACTTCTTTCAACTTACGATAAAACCGGAGCCAACCCTATGTCTGATATTAAAAAAGCTGCTTTACGTGCACTCAAGCTAATGGATTTAACTACATTGAATGACGATGATACTGATCAAAAAGTAATCGAGCTTTGTCATAATGCTAAAACGGCCGTTGGTAATACTGCTGCAATTTGTATTTATCCTCGTTTTATCCCTATTGCTAAGAAAACCCTACTTGAACAAGGTACGCCTGAAGTGCGTATCGCAACCGTGACTAATTTTCCACACGGCAACGATGATATTGAGATTGCAGTTGCAGAAACTAAAGCTGCGATTGCTTATGGAGCCGATGAAGTTGATGTGGTTTTTCCGTACCGCGCCCTGATCGCCGGTAATGAAAATGTTGGTTATGAGTTAGTAAAACAATGTAAAGCAGCATGTGGTGACACTTTACTTAAAGTGATCATTGAAACTGGAGAACTTAAAACTGAAGCATTAATTAAGCGTGCGTCAGAGTTAAGCATTGAAGCTGGTACAAATTTCATCAAAACCTCCACTGGTAAAGTTGCAGTTAATGCCACACCAGAATCAGCTGAAATTATGCTTAAAGTGATCCGCGATATGGGTGTTACTCAGCGCGTTGGTTTCAAGCCGGCAGGTGGCGTGAAAACAGCACAAGATGCGGCTCAATATCTAGCAATGGCAGATCAAATTTTAGGTGAGCAATGGGCCGATAACATGCATTACCGTTTTGGTGCATCAAGCCTACTGACTAATTTATTGAATACATTAGAAGTGACGAATCAAACAGCCGATGCAACAGCATACTAGGCATCGTTTTCGATACAGCTAGCCCTTCTATTTATTTCAGAGGGGCAGACAAACAATTAATTAAAACTCGTTAAAGAGTATGGAGAGATTAATGTTTTTACCTCAAGAAATTATCCGTAAAAAACGTGATGGACAAGTGCTAAGCACTGAAGAAATCAATTTTTTCATTCAAGGTGTGGCAGACGATACTATTTCAGAAAGCCAAATTGGCGCATTTGCTATGACTATTTTCTTTAATGAAATGGATATGTCAGAGCGAATTGCCCTTACCTGTGCAATGCGTGATTCAGGTATGGTTATGAATTGGGATCACATGAATTTTGGTGGCCCTATTGTTGATAAACATTCAACGGGTGGCGTTGGTGATGTTACCTCGCTTATGTTAGGTCCAATGGTTGCAGCCTGTGGCGGTTTTGTACCAATGATCTCCGGCCGTGGCCTTGGCCATACAGGTGGCACACTAGATAAATTAGAATCAATTCCTGGTTACAACATTACTCCAAGTAATGATGTTTTTGGTGAAGTAACCAAACAAGCAGGTGTGGCGATAATTGGCCAAACTGGCAACCTTGCACCAGCCGATAAACGTGTTTACGCTATTCGAGATATCACTGCTACGGTAGATAATATTAGTTTGATCACCGCCTCTATTTTATCTAAAAAACTAGCTGCTGGTTTGGATTCATTAGTGATGGATGTAAAAGTAGGTTCCGGCGCATTTATGCCAACCTATCAGGCATCTGAAGAACTGGCTAAATCTATTGTTGCTGTAGCAAATGGTGCTGGCACAAAAACAACGGCTATTTTAACTGATATGAATCAGGTATTAGCCTCGTCGGCAGGTAATGCACTCGAAGTACGTGAAGCTGTCCAATTCTTAACAGGTGAATACCGTAATCCTCGCCTCTATGAAGTCACCATGGCACTTTGTGCAGAAATGCTAGTATTGGGTAAATTAGCCAAAGACAGCGAGCAAGCACACCAACAGTTGCAAACCGTACTCGACAACGGCACTGCTGCTGCTTGTTTCAGTAAGATGGTTGCCGGTTTAGGCGGACCTAAAGACTTTGTTGAACACTACGACAAATACCTAGAAAAAGCACAAATTAGCAAACCTGTTTACGCAGAAAAAAGTGGCATTGTTTCGGCGATGGATACCAGAGCAATTGGTATGGCCGTAGTAAGTATGGGTGGTGGACGTCGCGTTTCTACCGATACAATTGACTATGCAGTTGGTTTTGATAATTTCATTTGTTTAGGTGAAACTGCAAACGATCAAAAACCACTCGCAGTGATTCATGCACGTAGTGAAGAACAATGGCAAGAAGCTGCAACAGCACTACTTCAGGCTATTAAAGTAGGCGACCAAGCTTATCAACCAACACCAAATGTTTACGGACAAATCCGCGCGGAAGATATTTAAAGCAAAGCCTATAAAAAGGCACAAGAAACGAGAGTAAGAGTTATTGAAGCAGTATTTGATGCTCATAGCTTAATGTAAGAAATAATGATATTGCCTTTGAATATGATGATTAATCTATTCATTTGTTAGTTTATTATCAGATAGCATTGAACAAAAGTGCTGCCTAATATCGGTTAACGTTTAACAAAGGGTTATGTAACGCAACCAATCAATTATTACCTCTCTTTTCTATAAAGATAAGCACATGTTTTACTCAAAGCATGTGCTTTCTTTTCATGTTTTTTATACCATTTTAATTTACAAAGGTTAGGAATATTCAATGAGTTTACTGTTAGCATTGTCAATCAGCACGGGCATTTTATCCGGCTTGTTAGTTTGGTTTACTAATTTTTTTGATATTGCAAGTTGGTTAGTTTTCTTAGGGGCAACCAGTTATTTCGCTTCTACTGATAAAGGCATGAAAGGATTGGTTCAAGTCTGGTTGACTAATTTCAGTGGTGCAATCTGGGCAATTTTAATTATTCTTCTCTCCACTTACCTTGCAGCTGATTTTGCTTCGTATGCTACAACGGCTATCTTCGCCTTTGCTATGTGTTTTCAAGCTAAATTTAATGTGCTTAAATTTATCCCTGGCACATTCATCGGTGCCGCCGCCATTTTTTCTGCCAATGGAGAATGGATGGTTACGATTATTGCCTTATTTGTTGGTGCTATTGTTGGCTTTCTGATGACTTATACCGGAGAACAATTGCATAAATGGAGCGAGCGTCGCTCAAGCGATAAAAAATCCCTACATTCAGAAAGCATTAGATCAGAAGCCAGTTGTTCAGAAAGCCTAGGAATAAAATAATAGAAATTAAATAATGGGAATAAAATAATGAATAAATTGTTAGTAAACGCATTAAATGAACTACCTATAATTTTAGCCGATTACTTAAAACCTATCGTTGAAGATAAAAACTTTTCTGCCACTATTTCAGTAGCCCAATTTAATGAGTTAATGACTTTAACAGCATTAAGCGACAGTGAGTTACGTATTGCACTGCTTCCACTTGCTGCAAGTTACTCCTATTCTCCTATCTCCAATTTCTGTGTCGGAGCGATTGCACGCGGCCTTTCAGGAATATTATACTTTGGGGCTAATATTGAACTACCAGGGTCACCATTGGCACAAGCGGTACATGCTGAACAATCTGCCATTTCCCATGCTTGGATGAAAGGAGAAAAAGGCATACAAGATATCACCATAAACTACAGTCCCTGCGGACATTGCCGACAGTTTATGAATGAACTAAGTAGTGCGGATAAAATGATGGTACAACTGCCAAATCGACAGGCAAAAACGTTACAAGAATATCTACCAGAATCATTTGGTCCTAAAAATCTCAATATAAAGACCTTGTTAATGGAAGATAAACCACAAAAATATGCCATTTCTGATAATGATTTATTGCTCACTAATGCCGTTGCTGCTTTAAATATCAGTCATGCCCCCTATTCAGAAAACTATTGTGGCATCGCTGTTCAACTTGATGATCAATCAATCTATATAGGTGCTTATGCTGAAAATGCAGCTTTTAATCCAAGTTTGCCACCACTTCAAGTTGCGTTAATACAAATACTTTTAGCGGGTAAAGACTTTGCACAAATTTCAGCCGTAGCATTGGTCGAACTTGAAGTCGGTAAAATAAGTCATAAATCAACGACACAATCTGTTTTAGATACCTTGGAACTTGGTATTCAACTTAATTATCTAACTATTTAAAATGATGAGCTGTTAATTGAAAAATACAGCATTATTTACAGGGTCCAGAAATACGTGCTGTGAGCTTTTTTTTGTTTTAATCATTTAAATAAAGCTAAACATCTCAAGTAGCAATATATTTTGGTATTAGAAGCTAGTGTCATAGTCTAACGCTAAATGCTTTTTAAATAATTCAACGTTGAAGACTATTTGTATAATTCGCCGTTAAAGACTTTTTGCATAATGTAACAACTGAATAATACGATCTTTAACTATCCGCGTTCGATAATCACCACGAGATATTCCCGCTGAAGTGCCAAAATCGTCACGAGTCCAAGTACTTTTAATTAACTCAAATTCTGCATCACGGTACTTTAACCAGAATCGCTGCGCGGCTATCAAATCTGAATACCTTGCCTTGGGTAATTTCGACTTAATACTTGTAAAAGCGTTATTCAATTCTTTGTCTAAAAATAGCAGATAGTTATCATAGGCAACTAAATACTCTCTGCTGTTATTGTTGGGGTCATCGATTGCTATCACATAAACAACTTCTCGTTTTTCAAATTCGCCAATCAGATCTGGAGTATCAGGGTTATCAATTGCAGACGCTGCAAAAATAACGCTAATAGATAACAAACAACTAAGAACAAACTGACAGGGATAAATAAACCAACTTTTTACCATTTTTCATAAACTCCTTTCTGATAGATATTCCACTCAGCCTGTCTTCTATTTTCTAAACCACGGTTAACTTTACCTTGTGATTTATTCCAAGCTTTCCAAGCTTTTTCTAGTGTAGAGTAAGCGGTTATAACTTCAGGATCATTGATCATTTTTAACACAGATGACTGAGAGAAACCTGTTTGACCGATATTAAAAGCGAATATGACCATTGCATCGAATTCATGTTGCATCACATCACCCCTCACTTTACTTTTTACTGTGTTAATAAAAGGATTGAGATCTGCTTGTAATAATCTAATCGCTTGATCCTCGTTCAAACCGGCTTGGTATTTAGACCAATCTGATTTAGCAATCAAATGACCATAACCAATCGTTGCACCTTCTACCCAAACTTTAATATCTTTGCCAGTTTGATCGTCATAGGGAGTTATCGCCAACCCTTCGATCTCTTTCAAAAGGTTGATTCCTTTATCACCAAAAAATAGCGAACTACTCGATGTAACTATTTCTTTAGTTACCTGCAAACGCTTCAAGGTTTCACCATTAACTTCGACCAAACCGTCTGGTTGAAGCATATTCATCATTACTTCTTGGAAAGCGTTTATTCGTTTAATCGTAAAAGGCCCTGATTGCCCATCTATTTTCAAAGGCTTTGTAAAGGCAGCTAACTTATGTTGATTGAGCAAGCCTTGTACTATTTTAACGTCTTCAACGTTGTTTTCGCCTTTATCTCCCACTGATGCAGTTATTATTTTCATAGTAATTCTCCTTCCTTTATGGAGCGCCCTTCTTGACACCGATAAGGACAAAAAAGAATAAATTTCTGGAACGATTGTTATAATTTACTAATGACTGCTGGTGATGCATGAACATCTAACTATTTCAAAAGTTAAACTAACGGTCATTTTTATTGCTCAACATTTAACCACATTAATTCATATTTAATTGATGCTCAACTAGTTATTCTCTTTTCTATCATCGATTGAATAAATTGAGTGATGGGCGTTTTTAAAAGGAATTTATTATTTAGTACAATAGCTGGCTAAAAATCAAACCAAGAAGTAATACTTTATTTAGGATGAGACCAAAAACGCGATCTAGATGATTTTTAACAGAGCATGAAACGTCACTTCTAAATTGTTTCTTTTAATAATAGTCACATGGTTTTTATCCATTTGCTAAAGCATAACTAAAAATCATATAATCATTCTATTATCAATCCCTTACAAAATAAGCGAGCATTCATCAATGGCACAACATAATATTAAATTCATTGCTACCGATATGGATGGCACTTTGTTAGATAAAGATGGTCGTTTACCACCTGATTTTTTTGAGGTGTTCCAACAATTAGAGCAAAGAGATATTATGTTTGCAGCTGCTTCTGGACGCCAATATTATAGCTTATTACAAACCTTTTCTTCGGTTAAAGACCGCATGATGTTCATTGCTGAAAATGGCACCTTAGTTATGCATCAAGGCAAAGAGCTCTACAGTTGTACTATTGATATCGACTCAATACATAGCATTATCAAAGAGGCTCGAAAAATCGAAGCGGCACATATTGTCTTATGTGGTAAAAAGTCCGCATACATTGAAACACAAGTACCTGAAGCACTGGAAGAAATAAAAAAATACTACCATCGTTGTAATTATGTAAAAGATTTACTCGAAGTTGAAGATGAGTTTATTAAGGTGGCTATTTGCCATTTTGATGGCTCGCAAGAATTTATATATCCGTCAATTAATGCAAAATTCGATGTCGACCACAAAGTAGTGGTAAGCGCCAAGATTTGGCTTGATGTGATGAATATAAATGCTTCAAAAGGCGATGCCATCAAATATTTACAAGACAAATTAAAATTTAGTTTCGAACAAACAATGAGTTTTGGTGATTACTTTAACGATATCGAAATGTTACAAGCAAGCTTTCATTCTTATGCAGTAGAAAATGCACATGAAAAAGTAAAAACATATGCCCGTTTTAGTGCGCCGAGTAATCTTGAGTATGGTGTGATGAAAGTAATCAGAGATCATCTTGATCTTGTCGATTTATCAGATCCGATTGATTAAAATTTCGGTAAAATACCATTATGTGGCTCTTTAAGCTTTACTGTTCCTAAATTAATGTTTGGCTGTAAAACTAATCCATTGCACATATACCTAGCGTTTTATTAGATTGTACTTTTTGCTCATCACTAAGCACTTTTAAGCTAGAAATGAGTCCTTGGGCTTATAAACTAAAATGATTAAAAGTTGAGGTGTAATGGTTTGATCGTAAATCACAAGAGGAATTGAATAGTAAAACTACAGGTATGCCTCTGTTCTAGATAAATAGAACGGGCAAACTGGATAATTTAGCCCGTTATGTCTCACTTTTTATTGCACAATTTCCCCACTTTCGATAATAGTTTTTCTAACAATATCGGTAAATTTCAATGCTTCTTCACGAATTTTATTTTCATCTACTGTCAAAATCTTTTTATCTTCCATGAGTAATTTTCCGTCAACGATAGCATGACGGACATTGGTCGGATAAGCAGAGTAGACTAAAGCTGAATATGGGTTGTACATGGGAACCATATTCACCGCTTTAGTATCGATAACAATGATATCAGCAAGTTTGCCTACTTCTAATGATCCTATCTTATCTTCCATATGTAAGGCTCTGGCCGCCCCCATGGTGGACATATCAATCACTTTCACTGGCGGCATTGCAGCGCGATCGTGATTAACTAACTTGTGTACTTTTGCTACTTGTCCAAATTCTGCAATGGTACTTAAGTTGTTACCTGACATTGGCCCATCAGTTCCTAAGCCAATGCGAACTCCTTGATCATACATTTTGAGTGCCGGTGAGACACCTTTTGCTGATTTTATATTTGCACTCATGTTATGTGCAACGCCCATATCGCTTGCTTTAACCAAAGCGATATCTTCGTCGTCAACTAAGATCATATGTGCACCAACAAGCTGACTATTTAACGCACCGATATCATGCATATATTGAACAGGACTTTTACCTCCGCTGATTTCTGCAATTTTCTCTTCTTCGCGTACTGATTCTGCTAAATGAATCAATACTGGCACACCTTTTTCTTCGGATAATTTTGCAACTTGTTGCAATACTTCTGTTGTATTAGTGTAAGGAGCATGTGGTGCAAATGCAGGTGTGATACGAGGATGATCTTTATATTCTTCGATAAATTTAAGCGCATAGGCAATGCCTTCCTGTGCATTTTTTGCATCCGCCACAGGGAATTTTATGACTGTTTCACCTAATACTGCACGCATACCGATTTTATCAACGGTTTTTGCCACTTCATCTTCAAAATAGTACATATCTGCATAAGTGGTTACACCGCCCTTTAGCATCTCTACGTTACCCAAGTTAGCTCCGATACGGACCATATCACGAGAAACCAGATTTGATTCGAGCGGGAAGATATAACGGTGTAAGCGATCTGGCACATCATCGGCAAGTGAACGGAAGACGGTCATTGAAACATGTGTATGCGTATTAATAAGCCCTGGCATAACGATGTCGCCAGCAACATTCATTATTTTATCTGCTTGGTATTGTTCTGCTAAATTTTTATCGCCGACAGCAATAATTTTATTATCTTTAATGGCAACAGTGCCTGATTCATAAATAGTTTTTTCTGCATTCATAGTCAGTACAGTTGCATCGGTGATCAGTATGTCAATATTTTCTACTGCGAAAGCTGAAGTAGAGAATAAAGATGTCGTCGTTAATGCAGCTGCGATTAAATTTTTTTTAAAACCCATAGGTGATCCCTTTTTTGAAAAATAAAGTGCCGATGCGGTAAAGCAAGATGTAACTAATATGAATAGAACGCAGTTGATTTATAATCAAATATTAAAATAAAAGCAGTAGATTAGCTATTTATTTAATGTAAATACAAGACACTTGAGGGAGCAATTTCTATTGGTAGCTTTTGATAGTAGTTATTATAGTCAGGCATAAGTTATTTCCCCTTTTCTTTAGAACGAGCAAAGAAGATACAACACAGTAGTTACTGTCAAACCTACACACCCCCAGCTTAGGTAGAGGTTTAGCAATGTTTAATTAAGTTACCAGTATCTAATCAGCCCTAGATTCGCATAATAAGAAAAATATAATAGCTTTAAATAGGAAATAACTTTCTCAAGACCAAACAAACCATTAAAAATTTATGATAACAGTATTTTATCTACTCTACTTTTTAGCACAGTCAAAACATCTGCTTCAAACCATGGATTCTTTTTTAACCAGATATTATTGCGCGGACTTGGGTGTGGAAGAGGCATAACATGTTCCCCATAAGCCGCCCAGTTTCTGACTGTTTCAGTAAGGTTTTTTTCTCTATTTTTTAAATGCCATGCCAAAGCATATTGCCCGATGACAAGCGTAAGTTGAATCTCAGGCATCGCTTCCAATAATTGATTGCGCCATGTCTTCGCACATATTGGTGGTGGAGGTAGATCACCTGATTTCCCTTTTCCTGGGTAACAAAACGCCATAGGTAATATTGCAATTTTTTGTGAGTTATAAAAAGTTTCTTTATCAATCCCCATCCATTCTCTTAAACGATCCCCACTCGGGTCATCAAATGGAATACCTGTTGCATGAACCTTTGAGCCAGGCGCTTGCCCTGCTATAAGAATTTTTGCGTGCTTATTAACTTGCAAAACAGGGCGAACACCGTCTTTTAAAATAGGTTCACAAATTTTGCAAGAACGAACCTCTGTTAATAATTGATTGAAAGACCTTGTTTTCATAGCTTCCTAGATTTGTTTAATAACTGTAATTTATTCGATTAGATGGTTATCAATCACTACAGATCTATTAATAAAATATAATTGACCTTAATTTTACATTTATTTTTTGTAAATGATATGCTGCTTAGTGATTATGATTGCGTCTTTTTTGTGAATTAAATTTATGA
This sequence comes from Vibrio sp. 2-Bac 85, assembly GCF_037546705.1. NCBI lineage: Bacteria > Pseudomonadati > Pseudomonadota > Gammaproteobacteria > Vibrionales > Vibrionaceae > Vibrio > Vibrio sp. 2-Bac 85. Next base: position 206,909 of record NZ_JALAAB010000002.1, read on the forward strand.
ATTGTGGTGATCTAAATTGGGATTATAAATAAAACGTTATGTGATGAAGCATTATGTACATATAACAAATTTATTAAATGCAATAATCTACAATAATGAGGAAAACAAAATGATTCAAGGTCAACTTTACAGTGGTCAAATAACCGAAACAATAGCTATTTCAGATATAAATCAAGGTAGAGATATTAATCTGAATTTACATCATAGTGATAGTGGCGGTTCTATAAAGGTTTACGTACTAGGTGCTGATGAAGCAACCTTTAAAGTTAAACATGTTTTAACGGTTGTTCCAGGAGGAACAGATGTGTCTTTAAATTTCACGGCTAATTATAACTACATTCAATTGGAAGCAGTTGATGCGGAACAAGGCGCTAGTGAGCATGAACGCCCTTCAGTTAGATATGATCTCGACAAACAAACTCTTCCTGTATAACTGCGTTTTGATACGTACTCCAGCAAGCACCTGTCTTAATGATGGGTGTTTTATAACGAAGTATTAGAATAGCTTATTTTAAGCCTACTTAGTTTTATGAAACAACCACCATAACTTCCTAAAATCGATTCCACTATTTACTGTCATAAGTCGAGCTACCGGCCTTGTGCAACAATCAGATAATGTGTCGATTGTGAAACACCTCCCCCTATTTTAGGTTGCTATTCACCTATATTCTCTTTTAAAAAAATCGCCTCTAAGCCTACACCAGATGGTGTTTTGAAAAAAACTTGTGTCATATCTCTTTCAGCAGAATATTTAATAGAGTATTCCGTTGAAAGTATTTTTAAAGTTTTTATTAGTTTATTAAGACCACTAAGTCGAAAGGCAATATGATCTAAGTAACCTTGTTTTTCATTTCTATAATGCTCATTACTTTCAATCAAATGAATGAGTACTTTATCTTTATAATATAACCAGTAGCCATTTTGGGATAATTTAGGTCTCCACCCTTCAACTAAATCAAAAACTTCACACAGAAATTTTTTATCTTCTGTCAGTATTTTTGCTGGTGCACTGATATTAAAATGATCGATATGCATAAGTCCCCTAACGAGGCTGTAGAATTTATTCATTCTCAGCCCGAATTTTATTTATAAAAACACAGTATTTTATATTTACCCGAAATTCAAATAGATTATTGAATTTTCAATAAATTATTGAATTTTCAATAAATTATTGAATTTTCAATAGTTGTAAAAGTATTTACTAGGCTTAATAATCTGATATATTTTAGCTTTTTAGCTTTTTAGCTTTTTAGCTTTTTTAAACAATAATCGACTAAACTTGATATCAAATTGAGCATTAAACCATTTAAATTTCTATGCCTACAGAGCTCAATTTGAGAAATATTTTTAAGCTGGTCATTGAACTTTTTGTTATGGGTGGCTAATTCATTTCAACCACTACTTTGAAATACATTAACAACATTTATTATCTCGTGATATGGCCAAAACTAAGCTAAAAATGCTAAGAAGAATATGCCCAAATACGACTTACAGAAGTAAAAATAAATGACTAGAATAATACTCGATTTCGGGAGTTACCGAGCGTCACCTCATATAGATTGGAATATAGCAAAATACAGTTGGATAGCTGAATTATCCATCTCAACTATCTGAACCTAATTGATTTTGGTAAAAATTTAGATCAAGCTATATTTTACGGTTCTTAAATGACAATGCATGAAAACGCTCAATAATAAACAGTAATGCTCTTTCTAATACGAAAGGAGGTAGGAAATAGCCGAAGGGATTTGTTTTATTATTCTATTTTATTGAAATGGATCCTCAATCTTTGTTCGTCAGTCGTACTGCCGCAGTACGACTGAAGATTAATACCTATTTCCAGAGTTCTGGTTTTATTAATTCCCTCATATTATTGAAGATTAAGGTTGTTCACTCGCTTGCTGTAGAATTGCTTTTAATGCATCTACCTTGTGTAAACCGTACACTGGTATATTGCCATTGATCAGATAAAATGGAATACCGTTTATCCCTTTTGTCATCGCCTCTGTAATGTCTGAATGAGCCGCATTGAGGTATGTTTTTTCTTCAAATGCTTTTGCGAGTTTATACGCATCCAAACCAATCTCGCCAGCAAGATCTAATAACGTTTGTTTATCGCCGATATCCTTGCCTTCTTCAAAGGTAGCTTGATATATACGCTCAATCATCAGCTCTTTTTTACCTTCTGCATCAGCAAATTTAGTGGCCTGATGTGCAAGAATAGTATTATTGATAGTTTGAGCAGCCAGGTTCAACTGTAAACCAAAACCAGCGGCCATTTGAGTGTGTTGTTCGTTATGGGCTTTGCCCCATTCGTATGATTTACCGTATCTTTTTGCCACAAGATCATTGAGATCTTCGCCAGCGTGACAAGCTTCATTTGGCTCCAGCTGAAAACTCTTATGTACAATTTCTATCTCTTCATTCAATGCAAGTCCGTCAAGCGCTTGATCAAGGCTGGCTTGTCCCATGTAACAGTAAGGACAGGTATAATCTGCCCACATTTCAATTTTCATCGTATTTTTCCTTTTGAGCACATAAAGTGCGCATAATTAGTTTAAAAGTATTTCGAGTTGCTGGCTCTATTGCCCGTTGGGCTGATAAAAAACAATAGCCTATTTGCTTTGTATTACTTGGCACCAAAATAGGTAATGTCATAAATAGCTTCTTTACGTTCACCTGTTGGGGATACATGATCAAAAACGGTCATACTATTTCGGTTAACGACGATATGGTCGCTCTCTGCCCCTTTTTCCCATGAGATAAAGTAGATACCATCCGCAATCTTAGTGGCTGCGGTAAAAACATCTTTTATATCCTGATTATTTTTACTGACGTAGGTGCGATCACCATCTACTTCGATTTCTATCACGCCATCAGGCGTATCATATTTTATAGAAAGCCCTGTTAGCTCCTTTCTGCCCGCTATATCTTCAGGGAAATTCGATATTTTGGCTGTGAAGGCAAACGGTGGTAGATTCTTCTCAGCGATGTTTTTCTTTAATATTTTGCCAATATCTTTAATAGGGGTAAGTTGTGAATGTGGGAAAACACTTTCCGGGCTGTTTATATTGTAAACATCACCGTGAATCTGCCACAAAGCATCTTTTACTTGGGACTCCGACAAGTGAGCATTTACCCTCATAGTGTTATAATTATGAACGACATTGTCTCCGCTACTCCCTGTAGACCAAGAAAAGAAATAAATATTGTCAGCAACCTTTGATATCTGTGGCACAACCTCAGTAGCAACGCCCTGAAAGTATCCTTTTTGACCAAGCCATTTGATTTTATTGTTATAAATAGCTAGGTTAAAATCATCAAAACCATCGTAACCGTAATTGATCACGGCGCCTCTTAATGACTCATAACCAGAGCCGGAAATACTCTTTTCTGGCGTATAGCTAGTCAGCTTATTGGTATCAATAGCTGAGCATGCTGACAATACGAATAGACTTACTGCGATTGTTAATACTCTCTTCATTTTTCAGTTCCTTTTCCTAGAATTTTTATTATTTCTGTCGGCTTTAGGAATCGTTACACAATAACTTGCGCTAAATTGTTTCCAAAAAGTCCCAAATGACTGACTATTTTGAAAACAAAACCGCAAGTAATTTTGAAGCCGATCCTTAATCGTTGATGATCTTGTAAGCAGCCACTTTGCTCTTAAGTAAGAATGGAACAAACAGCGTATCAGTACTGTCATCAACACTAATATCCGCAGTACTAATATCTAACGTGCCTAACAGCGTTCGTTCTTTGTCTGTGATCTGATAAATTTCACCCGCAGGGAAGTGACTGACAACCAGTGAATTATTCAATTCAGTTAGACCATCCAAACCACCAAGTCTGTAGCTTGAATTGATCATTTGTAGCGATTTGTCAGCGATATTAATTTTATAAATTGAGCCATACTCTTCAGGCTCAAATTGCTGAGCTAACTTACTCGCCATATTGGCGACAACAAGTGTATTACCTTGTGCCAACAAGCCGTTTGGATGTGGGAGGTTTGTATCTTCCAACCAAACAACTAATTCATTATTGATCAGGGTGTAGATTTTTCCTGCCGCGATATCTCCAACAAATACTTGTCCTTTATCAGTAATCGTCAGGTCATTAAGCATGACAGCACCATTAGCCTTTACGCTCTTAGTAATACTGCCTGTTTCGGTGTTGATGATATGGACCTGATTTCTATCTACAACATAGAGATCGCTGCCAAACATACCCATACCCGTAGGCATGCCTAATCCATCAATCCATTTTAGTTGCTCGATAACACCACCTTTAGAAAGCTTGCTGATAAAACCGGGTTCTTGACCGTTTACATTAGAAACATAGATCCATTGATGTTCAGGTGAAACATAAATAGATTCTGGTTGCGAGAATCCTGTTAGTTCCCATTGTCGTGCTAATGAGGCGGCTTGAGTCGCGTTAGCAAACAATAAAGACAGACCGATAAAGGCCGATGCAATGGTAGATTTCAATGTTGTTAACTCCGTCAGTGTAAATACTTAATCAAGGTGGTCGATTGCATTGGATTATCGCGCGACTCGAAGCAATGATATAGAGGCATATATTCAATTTATTATTGATTATTAAGAAATAATAAATTGGGTATATAGTGATATCATTCGTTTTATGGTTAATTAGTCAACTAATTCAGCGGTTAGTCCGGTGATCGTTTTTTTACCCTTTTAGGAGGAATACATGTCTGTAGAAGCATTAAAAAAACTTGTTGCTAAACCTTCACAACCAATCAGCTATCAAGTAGAACCAGATCCAATAATCAACAACGCGGATGTGACCAATAAAAAGCAACGCCCTTTTATAGTCGATAAGGAAGAGTACCCGTTTAAGAGCCACTGGTATGAACGTAATGGTGCATCGATGCATTACGTCGATGATGGTGAAGGCATTCCCATTGTGCTGACGCACGGCAACCCTGATTGGTCCTTTTTAAATCGCAATATAATCAAAGACATGTCAAAGGAAGCTCGGGTCATTGCCTATGATTTACCCGGGTTTGGCTTTTCAGATACCCCTGCTGATTTCGGTTTTACGCCACAAGAGCATTCACAGTGGATTGAATCTCTGATTTTTGAACATCTTAAGTTAGACAAATTCATCATGGTTGTTCAGGACTGGGGTGGACCGACCGGACTAAACGTGGCAACTAATCATCCGGATAAAGTACTTGGTGTGGTAATTTCCAATACCTGGGCGTGGAAAGTGGATGGTGGTATTGAAGCGTTTTCCATGTTGTTCAGAACACCGAAGATGGAACAGCGAGTACTGGACGAGAACTTCTTTGTTACTAAGCTAATGCTGGCAAATATCAATGAAGAGTCCAGCAGTAATAAAGCCATCGTTGATGCTTACACCATGGCATTCCCGACACCAGAGTCAAGAAGAGCAACCGCTATTTTTCCTCAGCAGATAACCCTTGCGGGAGCATGGCTGGAGAAAATTGAAGCAAGGCTAACAACACTTGCGAATAAACCAGTAGAATTTATTTTTGGGCAAAAGGACTTCAATCATGGCACGCCTGAAGCCATTGCAAAATGGCGCTCTCACTTTCCCAATGCTGGCGTACAACTTGTACCTGACGCCTGCCATTTTGTTCAGGAAGATAGCCCAGAGAGCTTTAGTATTGCACTCAGAAAAATGCTAAAAAATGTAATTTAGGAATTGTTTCACAATCCTTAAATAATTAACGAAAGAGAAACCTATGACTCACTCGATTATAAAAGACTTAAGCAATCGCTATACAACAAAAAAATACGATGCCAGCAAACGTATTTCAGAGAAAAATATTGAAATAATTAAAGAAGCTATTCGATTGTCGGCTTCATCGATTAATTCACAGCCCTGGAAATTTATTTTAATAGAAAGTGATGAAGCAAAAAATCGTCTCGACGCTACCTTTGCTAATAAGTATCAGCCTAATCGTCACCATGCTAAAGAAGCGTCGCATATTATCCTTTTTGCACATAATCCAAATTACCAGAAAGAGGATTACAAAAAAGTGCTGAATATCAATGTTGCATTAGGTCGCTTAAAAGAAGAAAAGTATGATGCGTCTTTAAATGGCGGGTTTCATTTTGCAGACCTTCTCAGAGACGAACATGGATCTAACGAGAGCTGGACTAAAGCACAAACTTATATAGCGCTGGGTAATGCACTACATGTTATGGCTCGATTAGGTATTGATTCAACGCCGATGGAAGGTATTGATTCAGAACTCATCAGTGAGTTTTTTGCACATGAATTAAACGGCTACGTCTGCCACGTTGCCTTAGCAATGGGCTATCATTCAGATGCTGAAGATTTCAATTACGGACTGCCAAAATCTCGACTTGCTACCGAAGATGTTTTCACCGTCGTTTAGTTTACTTAGGCGCATTCGATTTAAGTTACTTATCGCTTTCAATACATTAGAATTGAGTTTCAGATTCATTTTTTTAATTAACTAGCGGATATAATATGGATATAGCGACTCGCCTTGACCTGTTCCTAGATATTGTTTATCAGGGTTCCTTTGCTAAAGCCGCTGAGCTCAGGCACATGGATCGAGCGGTCGTCACTAAGCAATTTAAAATACTGGAAGAAACACTAGGCGTCAGGTTGCTCAACCGCACTACTCGTTCTTTATCCCTAACGGATGCCGGACGAGAGATTCTGGAGCAAGCCAAGGTTATCCGCAATGAGATCAATAAAACTCAACACTTAGCGGAGACTTTTCATACTGAACCCAGGGGATTATTACGCATAACCAGCTACGTTTCTTTTGGTCATCCATATCTACAGAACGCCATCAATATTTTTATGAAAAAATACCCAGAAACCTATATCGAGCTTTCATTAGACGATAGACTGACGGATATTATAGGTGAAAAATTCGATATTGCTTTTCGCTTGAACTCCCCCAAAGACTCAACCAATATAGCGAAGAAACTCGCGCCAACTAAGTTGGTTATTCTCGCCTCAGAAAACTTTATTCAAGAGCACGGTAATCCTCAAACGCTTAAAGAGCTTGTTTCCTTACCTGCGATTACCTACTCAAATAGCTCTTTTACTTTTGACAAACTGGAAATGGCAGCTTCAGGACAGAGTAAAATGGAGAAGTACAGCATAAACGGAAGATTTAAAGCAAACAGCGTGGATTCGCTTATTAGTGCCACACAGGCAGGATTGGGCTATTCAATTGCGGATTTGTCTGTGCTTAAGTCAAATCTTAAAGACCTCGGACTCGTTCCTATACTGCAAAACTACCGGTTTCCAAGTGATTTTGGTGCATTATACGCAGTTTACCCGCACAGAAATCAAACGCCATTAGTCAAAAAATTTATCGAAACAGTACAAGATGTGATTGGTACACCTCCAGTGTGGGAAGACTATGTAGAGAATTATTCTTCTATGTATGTTGAGTGAGGCGAAATAGCCCCCAAGCGTCTTAAACACTTATAAAGATATGCCCCAAATAATTCAGCCACAACATAGCAAAGATGAACCGTAATTTATCTTATTAACCTATTAACCTATTAACCTATTAACTTATTAACCCCTAGATTCATATAATAAGTACAATGTCTTAGATTAGATGGTCAACTGTTATAGTTCGCCATTTTATCGCCAAAGGAAATTGCTAATAGTTTTTCAAAAGGAGTAGAACATGGTCAAAGAGTGTTGTGTAGGAAGTTACATAGAGGCGAAACAAGCTTATAAAAATGGCGCTGATAGGATAGAGCTATGTGATAACTTGTTAGAAGGAGGAACAACACCAAGTTATGGGACAATAAAAAATGCTGTTTCTAACATATCAATACCTATTAATGTGATTATAAGGCCTAGAGGCGGTAACTTTATATACTCAGATGAAGAAATTGAAATAATGTTAGATGATATAAAAATATGTAAAGACCTGAAGGTGAACGGGATCGTATATGGGGTATTAAATAGTGAAAATAAAATAGATGTGGAAAAATTAAAAATAATAATGGCGGCAGCAAGTGATCTGAAACAAACATTTCATATGGCATTTGATGAGATAGAAAACAAGAAAGAAGCGATAGATATTTTAGTATCGTTAAAGGTAGATAGCATACTTACCAAAGGAGGGAAAAATAGCGCTTTAGAGAACCTTCAATGTTTACAAAATCTAATTGCCTATGCTCAAGATAAAATCATCATCATTCCGGGTGGTGGTGTAAATAAAGATAACTTAGTGCACGTTATAAAAGAGACAGATGCAAAGGAAGTGCATGGAAGTAAAATAGTATAAGCGTAATTGCCACAAGCCTATTTTAAGCTAGTGTAGTTGCTAACCAACTAATGCAAGAGCTCAAAACATGTCAAAAAAGTACATTGCCTCAATGCCGTGATTCTGCCCGCTATCCTAGAATAAAACAGCAACAGGCTTATGTAGATTTGTTACCCATTGCAAGTTCGAAAGCCAAGTAGAAAGCTAAGCCGTAAATGCCTCCATTACGACTTATAAAGCTAATTATCTATACACACTGTTATGCTAGTTTGCGGTAATTTTCGAGCTTGAATATTATTACCAGTTGAATCACTTTTGAGTTCATAACACTTCAGATTAATTATACTAATACTTCTAAAAACTGACCAAATTTACAGTTCCATTATAAAGTAAAACTGTTTACTAAAACTGACCAAAGCCAAATGCAAAAATAACAACAAAACCTGCAACAAGTGCTATGGCTGGCTGCCAGTAATTTTTAGATTGGCCTGTTACTGCGTAACTCACAAGCCATAAACCACTACCAATCTTTACAGCTGCAAGCAGAGCCATTACCGGATTGGCAATGAGCTGAATCAAAGCAGGATTAGCAACCAGGGCAAGAGGCACAATATAAAGTCCAACCCCAATACGCATCGCTCTGTTGGCAACAGAGAGCCACGGAGCACCACACATACCTGCTGCAATAAACACAGTTCCACACACTGGCGGAGTTATTGTTGAAAGTAAAGCATACCAAAAAACAAAAAGGTGAGCATAAAGAGCAGGAAGACCAAGTTGCTCAAGAGCAGGCCCTGCAACAGATATACAAATAGCATAGGCAGCTGTTGTAGGTACTTCCATTCCAAGTATCAAACAGGCAATAGCGGTAAGACAAAGAGCAATATAAAGATTACCACCAGAAAACCCTAAAATAGCAGAAGTAACCTTTATTCCAAGGCCTGTCATATTAAGTACACCAATAATAACACCAGCACAAATAACAATAGCAGCCACTGTACTCATCTGCTTAGCAGCACCAAGAAATGCCTGTTCTAAACGAGCAAGAATCGCAGGAAGCTTCGAAACACCTTTTCGATCTGCGATAAGCATAATCGCAGTCATTATAGTCGCAACAGCCGCGCCATACTGAGCGGTATAGTCAGTACAAAAAAGCATGAGTAAGAGCACACCAAAAGGCAAAATGAAGAATATAGCTAGACGCCCTACCTCACCCCAACGTGGCAACTCTTCTTCAGAAAGACCTTTTAGATTATTACGCTTTGCAAAGTGATCAACACTTACCCAAACACAAAAGAAAAAGAGCAGTGCTGGCAAAATCGCAGCGGCCATAACCTCGCTATAATTAATACGAAGTAGCTCTACCATCATGAAAGCGCCGGCGCCCATAAGAGGAGGCATAATTTGCCCACCCGTAGATGCCACGGCCTCAACTGCTCCTGCAAAAGATGCGGGGTACCCAAGTCGTTTCATCGTTGGCATAGTAAACGCGCCAGTTGATGCAACATTTGCTGAAGCTGAACCCGAAATTGAACCAAAAAATGCCGAAGCTAAAACAGAAACCTTTGCTGGTCCTGCTCTATGTTTACCTGCAATACGAGTTGCAAGGCTCATAAAAGCATTACCCCCTTCTCCAGCACTGACAAACGCACCAAGAATAATAAATACAGCAATCACATTAAGCGATATACCAGTAAGCGGTCCCCAAACTCCACCTTCGGTAAGTACTAATGTTCCCCAAAAGGCATCCGCAGGAATACCAGGGTGACCAAATTCACCGGGTAAATATTGCCCGAAAACACCGTAACTAATAGCAATGAGGGCGACTAGCGGAAGCGATAGCTTTACGTGGCGACGAGCCATTTCAAGAACAATAAGAACAAGAGCAACACTCCAAACATACTGACCGGTTGTTTCAAGTGAGCCATATTGATCCATTAAATCAACACGATTAAAAGCAACCCACATACAGATGCCAATACCTGTAGAGGCAAGTATCCAGCCTGTTATATTCTGAAATGTACTTTTTTGTCCAACCAAAAAGACCCACGGCAAAGCAAGCGCCAAGTGGATAGGACGTGTAACAAGATTTGGCAGAAGACCAGCAAACACAAGCCAGAGGTGAAAGAAGACGGAGCTTACCGCTAAAGTGAGTAAGATCGAACGGCAGATTTTTTGTTTCATAGACATCGTACTACAACCTAAAAAGGGAAAAGCTTCTCAACCTTCCCCTGTAAATAACTTTATTTCTGAAGAAAACTACTGAACTGCAACCAAGTGAGCAGGGAGAGTGATACCTTCTTCTTTATAATAACGGATTGCGCCTGGATGAAGTGGTCCTGCAAGCTCACCTAAAAGATCAACTGTTACAGATCCCCACCATGGAGCAACTTTAGCCATACGTTTTTTAGCATCCCAAAAAGCCTTGGTCAGCTGATATGCAGTCTCTTCATCAAGACTCTTCATGGTGTAAGCGCCAACAGGAAGAGAAATTGTTTGGGTATCAGTATCAACGCCAGGATAGGTCCCTGCAGGAATTGTAATTGGAGTTCCTTTAACTTTACCGTAATCTTCCTCAGAAAGACTAAGGAGCTGGATTGGCGTAGAAGACGCGGCCTCAAGCACATTTGGTGCGGGGAAAGATGAAGAAGTCGCAAAACCTTGAACTTGTCGATTCTTAAGTGCAGAGACAGCGCCACTCACTTCAACATCAATCGCATTAACCTTACCTTCAAGGCCGAGAACTTTGAAAAGTTCGATAGTTTGACGAGCCGAAAAGTTACCACGACCTACAATAAAATCTTTACCATCAAGTTCTTGAAAGTTTGCAATTTTAGAGTCTTCTCGAACAACCCAGTGCATTACAAGCGATGGAATTGGATATAAAGCACGGATATCTTGATACGTTTGCTTAGCCTTTTTAAATGGCTTTACACCACCTCGCGCTTTAACGATAAGAGATGGAGGAGTGGTAAATACATAGTTTGCACGATTTTTACCCGCTTCTTTTACGTTTTGTACAGAACCTTGGCTCTCCTCAACGGTGAGAATCATATTACTATTAGAGGCATACTTCACACCCTCTGCAACCTGAACGGCCATTTGATAATATGAAGTGGTTGATTTGGCACTTTTATATGTTACACGGGTCTCAGCGATGGCAGTATTGGCCATGGAAAGACTTAAGGTAGCAATAACAACTAGGGCTCGTTTTAACATGTATTCTCTCTCTTTTTCTAAAGCTTACGCGCTTATTACAAAGGATATTCTGATTTAACTAAGCGACTATAAAAGATCAAACAGGGATCGGCTAGCGAAAAACACAATTGTTCTATGTTTATGAGGTACGAAGTTCTTTTCACCGTTTTATGGACGCCAACGCCAGTCAAAGACTTTACTTTCAACAGGAGCAAGTGTTGTGGTTGAATTAGCTAGACACCTCAATAAAGGATTATAACCCCACCATTGTAGTGTTTTGGGTAATTTATTTGGGCCCCTATTCAAAATTGTGGCTAATATTAGTTGGGCACTACCCCCCTAAATCTTGTAATAAATGAAATATTCATAATTATTTACAAGGTCTATTCATCAAGTGCATTAGTAACCATAATTTAATACTCCCTCTGTCATTAGTGACACTTGATACGCAAACTAATTATTCATAAATTCAATTTGTAATACTCTTTTGTATGAAAACAAATACCCCATGAAAACAGTCAAGTAAATACTTGACTAATTTAGTCAACTTTCTATATCATGCCCTCCTTAAAGAATAACTTTATCGGAGCTCTTATGCGTTTAACAACAAAAGGCCGTTATGCAGTAACTGCAATGCTTGATCTTGCATTAAACCCTAAACAAGGGCCAATGTCTTTAGCCGAAATTTCGAGTCGACAAGGTATCTCTTTATCTTATCTTGAGCAGTTATTCTCTAAACTTCGCAGGAAGTCTTTAGTGAAAAGTGTAAGAGGGCCTGGTGGTGGTTATCAATTAGGCCGAGCAAGTGAAGAGATTTTTGTTGCGCAAATAATGGATGCTGTTAATGAAGTAATTGATGCAACTGGATGTAAAAAAACAGCAAACTGTCAAAATGGTATTACTTGCCTAACCCATTATTTATGGTGTGACTTAAGCGATCAGATCCATGAATTTTTGAGTCAAATCAGTTTAGGTGATTTAATGGACCAAAATAACGTGCAACAAGATATAGACGAAAAGTTATTAAAAATATTGAAGTTTTAATTGATACACATATTAAATACAATATACACGACTACTAGTGTCGTTCCCCCCTATTTAAAAGTGAGTTTTATATGACAGTGCAAGTAGAAATTAATGAAGCACTAGGAAGAGAATACGAAGCTGGTTTTATTTCTGATATTGAATCAGAAACGTTTGAACCGGGTTTGGATGAAAGTGTTATCGAGCGCATTTCTAAAATGAAAAATGAACCAGAATGGATGCTGGAATGGCGTTTAGGTGCATTTAGAGAATGGTTAAAAATGGAAGAACCAGATTGGGCACTGGTTGATTACCCTAAAATTGATTTCCAAGCGATTGCCTACTATTCCGCGCCTAAAAGTATGAAGGACAAACCTAAATCTTTAGATGAGGTTGATCCTGAATTAATACGTACTTATGAAAAACTAGGTATCCCGCTTATAGAGCAACAAATGTTAGCGGGTATTGCGGTTGATGCTGTATTCGACTCTGTTTCTGTTGTGACTACTTTTCGTGAAAAGTTATATGAAGCAGGCGTTATTTTCTGTCCTATATCAGAGGCGATTGTTGAATACCCAGAACTTGTGAAAAAATATCTTGGTAGTGTTGTTGGTCGTAAAGATAACTACTACTCAGCATTAAACTGTGCTGTTTTTACTGATGGTTCTTTTGTGTATATTCCTAAAGGTGTACGCTGCCCAATGGAATTATCAACTTACTTCCGTATCAATGAACAGAACACAGGTCAGTTTGAACGTACTCTCATTATTGCTGATGAAGGCAGCCATGTTAGTTACCTTGAAGGTTGTACTGCACCACAACGTGATGAAAACCAATTACATGCAGCCGTTGTTGAATTAATTGCAATGGATAACGCTGAGATTAAATACTCAACAGTACAAAATTGGTATCCGGGTGATGAAAATGGCAAAGGCGGTATTTACAACTTCGTAACTAAACGTGGTATATGCCATACCAGTGCAAAAATATCTTGGACACAAGTTGAAACTGGTTCAGCTGTTACTTGGAAATATCCGAGTTGTATTTTAAAAGGTGATAACAGTGTTGGAGAGTTTTACTCTGTTGCACTTACTCGTGGCCGCCAACAAGCCGATACCGGCACTAAAATGATTCACATAGGCAAAAATACCAAGTCTACGATCATTACCAAAGGTATTTCTGCTGGTCGCAGTAACAATAGTTATCGAGGCCTCGTTAAAATGATGGCGAGTGCTGATGGTGCGCGTAACTTCACTGAATGTGATTCATTATTAATTGGTGACAAATGTGGTGCACATACTTTCCCTTATATAGAAAGTCGCAACCCTTCTGCCATTGTTGAACATGAAGCAACCACATCAAAAGTAAGTGACGAACAACTGTTCTTATGTCGTCAACGCGGACTTGATCCTGAAAAAGCGGTTTCTATGATTGTGAACGGTTTCTGTAAAGAAGTATTTAAAGAGCTGCCAATGGAATTTGCCGTTGAAGCAAGTAAATTATTAGAAATTAGCCTTGAAGGCTCTGTAGGTTAAGGAATTATTAAAATGTCGAACACTAAAAGTTTATTAACAATAAAAGATTTATATGCGGGTATAGAAGAAAAACAAATCATTAAAGGTTTTAATTTAGATATTAAGCCAGGTGAAGTTCACGCAATTATGGGCCCGAACGGCGCTGGAAAAAGTACGATGGGTTATGTCCTATCGGGTCGTGACGGTTATGAAGTTGAAAGTGGCAGTGTAACATTCAACGGTCAAAATTTACTTGAAATGGAAATAGAAGAACGTGCCAATGCAGGCCTATTTTTAGCTTTCCAATACCCTGTAGAAATCCCAGGTGTTAGTAATTTAGAATTTTTAAAAGCATCTGTTGATGCAGTACGTGCAGCAAACGGAGAAGAAGCAATAAGCTCTTCTGAGTTATTGAAGCAAGCAAAAGCGGCTTGTAAGCAAGTTGATTTACCATTGGCCTTTTTAAAGCGTGGTGTAAACGAAGGTTTTTCTGGTGGTGAAAAGAAACGTAATGAATTAATGCAGATGTTATTGCTGAAACCAAAACTATGTATTCTTGATGAGACCGATTCAGGATTAGATATTGATGCTTTGCAATTAGTAGCTAAAGGTGTAAATAGCCAGCGTTCAGAAGATCGTAGTTTTATCATTGTTACCCATTACCAACGTTTACTTGATTATATTAAGCCTGATTTTGTACATGTTCTAGCCGATGGAAAAATAGTAAAAAGTGGTGATGCTTCCCTTGCTCTAGAGTTAGAATCTCAAGGTTATGCTTGGTTAGAGAATGGTAATGTTGAAGCTAAGATTGAGGAGTAACTCATGAGCGAATGGTTAGAAAGTGCCATCAGTAGAGGGCACCAAATAGATGATTGGCTGGCTCCTAAACGGATTCAGGCTATTGACTTATTATCAACAACACCATGGCCAACACGTAAAACAGAAGCATGGCGTTATACGTCGCTACGTGCGATTCAAAACTCAAAAGCAAAAAACATTGAGACAAGTGCTAATTTATTACCACAAAATATTACTGATTTATCAGCAATAGAATTAGTGTTTATAAATGGACAATGGGATAAAACACAATTACCTGATGTTTTACCAAAAGGTCTATCAATTTCTCTAGGCTCTGATTTAAATAAAGAACAGCAATCGCAAGCTTTAGCTAACTTTTCAGACATCAAACCTAAACGTCACTTATTTGGTTTAGTGAATGATGCGCTAGCGCAAGATGTAGTGATTGTGAACGTTGAAGATGGATTTAATATTAAGCAGCCACTACGCATTAGTTCGCTATTGAGTTTAGGTGCTGAATCTCATACACGTGTACAAGTGACATTAGGAAAAGAATCTCACTTAGCCGTTATTGAAGACGTACAAGCTGAAGGTGATAGCCTATGTACTGCATTTGTTGAATATCAAGTATCTGCAAAAGCACATTTAGATCATTATCGTTTCGCACTTCAAACGGGCAGTAATGTCGCGGTTGGTGGTTGTCATTTCAATTTGTTAGATCATTCTTCAATGCACAGTACGATTGTTGCTTTTGGTAGTGATTTATCACGTTTAGATACCGATATTATTCATTCTGGTCAGTTCGTTGATGCAAAATTAAATGCTATTTACCTGCTTGATGGTAATGAATTATTTGATCTTCACGCAACGGTTGAACATGCAGTACCAAACGGTACAACAGAAGAAAATGTACGTTGTATCGTTGCAGGTCGTGCTAAAGCAGTGTTTAACGGTCGTATTCATATACACCGCGACGCTCAAAAAACATTAGCTGAATTAAATAATCGTAATTTATTGATGTCAAAGACAGCTGAAATTAATACTAAACCTGAATTAGAAATTTATGCGGATGATGTTCGTTGTGCACATGGTGCAACTTCAGCTCAAGTCGATGATAAAGCGTTGTATTATTTACAAACTCGTGGCATTGATCGCGCTAAAGCAAATGTCATGTTAAATTTTGGTTTTATTAATGAACTGATTGATTTAATGCCAAACGCAGTATTATCAGAATGGATACGCCCTATTATCCGTCAACGATTTTCTGAAATGGAAGTGAGAGTTTAATGAGTTTTGATGTAGACGCGATTCGAGAACAATTTCCAATTTTAAAACGCATTGTAAATGGAAAACCTTTAATCTATCTAGACAACGCAGCAACCACACAAAAACCACAATGTGTGATTGATGCATTAGTTGATTATTATTCAAATAGTAATTCAAATGTTCATCGTGGCGCACATTTTCTTGCTGATGAAGCAACACAACACTTTGAACACGCACGCGATACTATCCAGAAATTTATTAACGCACCTAAACGCGAAGAAGTTATTTGGACAACCGGAACGACAGAAAGCATCAATATTGTTGCCAATGGTTTGAGCACTTTATTATCTGCGGATGATGAAGTGATAGCAACTGAAATGGATCATCACGCTAACCTCGTTACTTGGCAAGAGGCATGTAGAAAATCAGGTGCAACATTAAAGATAATTCCGGTGACAGATGCAGGTGAATTAGACCAAGATGTGTTTGATAACCTATTATCTGAAAAGACTAAATTTGTCGCTTTTCCGCATGTTTCAAATGCACTAGGTACTATTAACCCTGTTAAGTCTATGACGGCTAAAGCAAAGCGTTTTAATGCTTGGGTCTTAGTGGATGGCGCACAAGGTGCGGCACATGGTTGGGCCGATGTACAAGAAATTGGTTGTGATTTTTATGTGTTTTCAGGGCATAAAGTTTATGGACCAATGGGTGTTGGTATACTTTGGGGTCAAGCTTCACTTCTTGAAAGTTGGCCTGTATGGCGCACCGGTGGAGAAATGATTTCTACCGTTACGCTTCAAGAGTCAACATGGAACGTACTGCCTTATCGCTTTGAAGCAGGAACGCCAAATGTAGGTGCTGCCATCGCGCTTGGTAAAGCGGTTGAGTGGTTTACTAATTTAGATCATAAAGCCGTTATAGAACATGAAATGGCCTTATTAGCCTACGCTACAAAACTAGCCAACGAGTTTGAAGGCTTAACTATTATAGGTAATGCCGATCATAAAATATCAGTGTTAAGTTTTGTTCTCGATGTTGGCCACCCTGCTGATATAGGTTTTTTATTAGATAAACAAGGGATTGCTATTCGTACTGGCGATCATTGTGCACAACCCTTAATGGCAAGGTTTAATGTGCCAGGGACAGCACGTGTTTCCTTTGCCCTCTATAATACATTCGACGAAATTGATGCATTATTTACCGCACTAAAAAAAGTAAAAGTAATGTTATCTTAGGAGTTTTAAATGACAGTATCAGTATTCGACCCTAGTGCAATCGTCTCTTTAACAGATTCGGCACAAAAATATTTTTCTGAAAAAGTGGCAAAAAAACCAGATCACTTCATTCGCTTAAGTACTAAAGTGAGTGGCTGTACTGGATTCGCCTACGTATTAGATATCACTGATAGCCCTTTAGAAAATGACACTATTGTTAACTTTGATAATATCAATTTTGCAGTCGCTTCTGAATCGATGGCGATGCTTTCAGGCATTGAAATTGACTTAGTCAAAGAAGGTGTTAATCAGGTAGTTAAATATAATAATCCAAATGTTGCAGCTGAATGTGGCTGTGGCGAAAGCTTTAATGTGAGTTAAGTAATGCAACAAAAAATGGTAGTAACACAGCGTGCTTGTGCTGCACGTAGAGTCCCAACAGGCGAACCTTCAATTATCCCTGAAGGTGAGTTTATTTCAATTAATCAGAGTCTTGGTGGTAATTATACGGTTACATGGATGGGCAACATGTTGCGTATAGATGGTACCGATGCGTCCGCTATTGGCCAGAAGTCAGAAGTATTAGATTTTGAAGACCACGGTAGAGGCGACATTGATGATAGCCAAGTATGGCAAGCATTAGATGGTATTTATGATCCAGAGATCCCGATCAGCTTAGTATCATTAGGTTTAATCTATAAAGTCACTGTAGATCAAGAAAATAAAAAGGTATTAATCGACATGACGTTAACTGCACCAGGATGTGGTATGGGTCCAGTGCTAGTCAGCGATGTTAAATATCGAGTTGCTAAAGTACCTAATGTAGAAATAGTTGAAGTTGAGCTACTGTTTGATCCTCCTTGGTCAAGAGAAATGATGAGTGAAGAAGCACAATTAGAATCAGGGCTTTTCTTCTAATCACTTTCGTCAATTCAGATAATAAAATACAATACAAAATCGCATTTAACTATCTTGTTAGCTAGTTCATTAGTTAGACTAGTTAATTAAATGCGATTTTTATCTATACAGCACATAAGGGATACAATGTTATTACCAACTACTGAAGAAATCATTGACGACTTATCATTCTTTGACGACTGGGAAGAAAAATATAAATATATTATCGATTTAGGGAAATTACTCCCCGCTTTTGATGATAAATGGCATACGGCAGAGCGGCTTGTAAAAGGCTGCCAGAGTAATGTTTGGATTCAACCCGATGTTGACGGTAAATTACTTATTTTTTCAGTAGATAGCGATGCAATTATAGTAAGAGGTCTACTTGGGATAGTGCTTGCAGCTTTCAATAATAAAACAGCAAGCGAAATAATTGAATTTGATATCAACGCTTATTTTGAAGCCTTAGATCTTGAAAAACACCTTAGCCCTACACGTGGTAATGGCTTACGCTCTATCGTTGATCGTATTAAAAATATCGCTCAAGCGTCACTTTAATTAAACCACTAAAATAATTTATTACGACAACTTCTAGTCGTTATCATTAATAGTTAAGAGCTTGAAACCTTCACTAGGCCTCAAGCTCTTTTTTATCGTTACCTTTCACAAGCCCTAACGTTACTGCGCTGTTGATTTAGTTTTTGTACTACATTCATACTGTGTTGATAATACAACGATTTAAGCCTCATCTTCCAAGCTGAAATATAGAAACGCTAATACTGTTAAATCATTACTGCCATAATGTTTTGCGGTTGCTTTCTCAATAGCTAAACGTAACCCACCTTCTGGCATATTCATCTGAAAGAATGGATGTAATCCTTCGTATGTATAGGTTTCTAATCGTATAGGCATAGTAAGGGATAATGCAGTTTTTGCATTTAAGTCATACGAATAATTGTGGACCACATTTTCTTTCTACAGCCTGCCTACTCTCTTGTCATGAGTGTATACATCAACGTTAGAATTATTAGTCTCTTTCAATTGGTCTAAAGTAGGTAAGCCTGAATCTGTTACCATTAACGATTTATTAAATAGATTAAGGATACGCTCTATTTTCCTTAATCCTACATCATCGTAATCCCCACGCTCAATTTTGCCAATAGTTGTCCTATTAAGCCCTGCATAATCGGCTAATAACTGTTGGCTCCATTTTCGTTTTTTTCTTTCAGATAAAATAGTTTCAGATATTTTAAGTAATGAATTCACATGTCGCACCTAATTTTTGTTCACTATAGTCACCTAAATAAAACAAAGAATCAATAATGGTGATTAAGATCACCATGAAAAGGATTTTTATTCAAAATATCTGGACGAACTTATTAGGAAAAATAAATTTCCATAAAAATAGGCCATTAATTAAGTCATTCGAGTTAGTTAGATAGTTACCTAGTGACGTAAGTATGCATAAAAAATCAGAAAATAAGGCATTTTATAAAGTTAATACTTTATCAAGAGTATTCGTACAAAATAAGTGCATGTCTGGGTAACAGTATTAACTATATTTATAGGCAACTCATATTATATTAGGGTGACAATGAATTAAGACCAGAGGTATTAGCAACTATTTATGAGTAAGATTGCTCAGTTTAGTCTTTGTAGTTGAGTTACCCGGACACTTCAATAAAAAATTATAAACTCATCATTGAAGTGTTGTGGATAATTGATTTCGGGCAATGGCGGTCCACTTTAAAATACATTAACGGTTAACAACATTTATTATCTTGTGATGTGCGCATAATTGGGCTAGAAATGCTAAGGATAAAATGTTTCATATACGCCTCAGAAACTAAAATAAGCAGTCAATATTATTTAGCTAAAGCTGGATATCTCAACTTTTAGAGTTTTTCTTAGTTCACTATTAACGTCGATTTGTCAAAATAACTCCCATGATCACCAGCGCACCACCGAGTAACATCGAAGAGGAAATCTGCTCATTTAATATTAAAGCCCCGAGCAACACACCAAATAAAGGGACAAAGTTAGTAAAAACTGAGGTTTGCGCGGCACCAATTGTTTTTATTCCTTGGTAATACCAAATAAAAGGAATGACGGTCCCAAATACCGCCAAATAACCAATAGCGGCACCAATTTGCCAATTTAACTCAGGCAGTACCTGCACGTTTGGGTTGAAAAACCATACCATTAACAACAATATCAATCCCCAAATAGCAGCATAAGTCGTTGATGCTAATGGTGATAAACCAAGCAGTGCTTTTCGCCCCACAACGGTATAGATAGCCCAACTGAGTACTGCGCACAGCATTGACAATTCTCCACGTCCAAAAGTCTGACTAATATTTTGGATCACGGTCAGTAGATGACCATTACTGATCACGGTCAGTGCACCTAATACTGCCACAAAAATCCCAAGTAACTTCTGAAATGAAAATTTTTCTCGGTATAAGAGGGAAACCAGTAACGCAGTAGCGATAGGATTAAACGCAACAAATAGAGCCGTACGGGAAGCAGGCATTTCAGAGAGCGCAGTAAAAAAACATAAATTATAGGTAAATATGCCAGTAAGACCGAGAGCGAAAGTGATAGCAACCTGTCTGAGTGATAGTGTTGGTAGCCGACCTTCAAATTTTATAGTGAGTAAAATGAGTATAAATACCGCCAGCCCAAAACGGCCTATCGCCGACATTAACGGTGAAAGCGACTCCGCAAGTAAGCGTCCGGCGATAAAAGTCCCCCCCCACAGTAAGGCGACTAAGATAAGTTTGAAATAGGTTGGCCAGATGGAGGATAAAGCCAAGTCGTTAGATGTATTGTTAATTGGTTGCATGATGTCGCTCGATATAAAAAGGTAACTTGATATGTGATATAGTATTTCACTAATGTTAAATCATAGTAAAATGAGCAATAGATCATGACGTTTAGCCAACTTGAAATATTTGTAGTCGTTGCAGAGCTGTGTGGATTTACCTTGGCAGCCCAACAGTTAGGTATCAGTCAGTCAGCTGTTTCGCACGCGCTGAAAAAACTCGAAGAGGATTTAGAGGTAAGCCTTATCGAGCGTAATAAGTCACAAGCAGAACTGACTGTTGCTGGCGTTCGATTACTTCCCCGCGCTCGAGAAATACTGGGATTGTCTGAGACCATACGCCAAGAGTCGGCAGATATTAAGGGATTGCAACTAGGGAGCCTTCGTATTGGCTCTTTCGGTCCAACTTCCTCCTTGCGCTTACTCCCTATGATCCTAGATGGTTACCGTAAGCAATTTCCCAATATTGAGGTGCGAATTGATGAAGGAAATGACCAACAGGTCGTACAATGGTTACAAGAGCGCCGTGTCGATGTTGGCTTTGTGGTGCTTCCTGATGAGCGTTTTGATACCTTTGCATTGATTGAAGATCAAATGGTTGCCCTTATTCCTAAATCACATTCATTGGCGGATAAAGATAAAATTCTACTTAAGGATTTATCCCGTGTTCCTTTTATTCTTACGGAAGCCGGATCAGCGCAACTCATTTCCAAGCTATTTGCAGCCGAGGATCTTATCCCTGACATTCGCTATAGAACTACACAACTGATGACTACAATTGCATTGGTTGCAAAAGGCGAAGGCGTTGCCCTCGTTGCTGAATTAGCACTCCCACAAGCTTTGCAAACCGATGGCTATGTGGTTCGACACCTATCGCCGCAGTACAAGCGAACAATTGGTTTAGCACTGCACAGTACCCGACAAGCCTCTCCTGCCACACAGGCATTTATCAAAATGGCAGTACAAATATTAAAAAAGAGAAACCGGTCGAATTAAAAGAGGAATAGGACGACTGCCTGTTTTATAAGCTACTAATTGCAAGACGGTTACTTTGAGATTGGAGGCTCAGAAACTGGACAATTGTTTTCATCCAGCTATTTGAGGGATGTTGTTAACTTATCGACTAGAGATGAATAAAGTCAGTAATTTCAGGTTTAAAGTGAATTTCGGATGCTACTAACTGAATCGATTAATAGAAAGAACGATAACTGAGTGCTGGATAATGTTTAGCTTGCATTAAATGACGACCAAAATGAAACAGATTACGTGAGAAACTGTTGCAACTTAAAAGCCGTTCAGGTTGACCAGTTATTTCAATTCGCTCATCTACTTTTCTTGCCACCAGTAGCTCGATGTTAAAGCTCACATCCGTTACTTTTATAATCACTAGTTGAGTGTTTAACACTTGGTATTAATACATTTTAGCTGCTGAATAACTTGTCAATTTCACTGTCAGTTCTGTAACACTTTTATTCCTTGTCCCTTTAAAAATAGCTTAAAGAGCCTCATAGTAGCTTATTTGTCTTTTCGTTTCTGAACTAAAATATCTATTTCATCTTCAATTTAATCTACCGTTCGTCAGACATAATTTAAATACAGTTTTAACTTTTATAAAGACCACATCGTGATACCAAGTATCATCGAGTCGGTCGCAATTTTTTTGATCTGACTATATTAAATATTCCTGTTATTTTTCACTCTACTGTCGAATATTTTCATAAGTCACAACAATACTGTTAACGTAAATAAATTTAGAAATTGACAACACCTTGCAATATTATGTGATTAAAAAAATTTCCAATGATCGCTTAACTAATAAATATTATTCTATTCTACCCACTATTTAACTAATCGGATTCAAATATAAGAAAGAAATTGATTTATATCTAATAATTTATCAATGCGTAGGTGTATAAATCACTAAAATAAAATAAATTTAAAATGAAAACTCACTGCATAATGCCTGAAATACTTGGAGAAACCATAATGTACTCTGCTTTCCCATATAAATATGAAACTCACTGTCATACATCGGAAGTAAGTGCATGCGCCTCCAATACAGCTGAGGAGATTGTAAAGAGCTACGCTAAAGCCGGTTATAGTGGAGTAATCATCACAGATCATTTTTTTAATGGAAACTGCAACATTGATGCTGCTTTACCTTGGAAAGATAAAGTAGATTTATTCTGCATAGGATATGAAAATGCCAAAAAAGTAGGAGATAGATTAAATATAGACATTTTTTTCGGCTGGGAGTACAACTATAAAGGAACAGAGTTTCTAACTTATGGTCTAGATAAAAAATTTCTACTAG
Source organism: Vibrio sp. 2-Bac 85 (assembly GCF_037546705.1). Taxonomy (NCBI): domain Bacteria; kingdom Pseudomonadati; phylum Pseudomonadota; class Gammaproteobacteria; order Vibrionales; family Vibrionaceae; genus Vibrio; species Vibrio sp. 2-Bac 85. The sequence goes on from NZ_JALAAB010000002.1 coordinate 230,223, forward strand.
ATAATCCTGATTTACTAGAATGGCCGCTTGAACTCTATTTTGATAAAGTACATGAAGCGAATGGATTTTTAACACATGCACATCCCTTTAGAGAGCGCTCTTATATTAAGAAAATAAGATTATTCGGTAAAAAGATTGATGCAATTGAAGTATTCAATTCTGGAAACGATAAGCAGATCTTTAATGAAAGAGCGTTGGCTTACGCCCAAGAGTTCGGTTTACCCCAAACCGCTGGCTCTGATACCCATAATGTAGAAAATTTAGCAGGGCAAGGTACATATTTCCCCGAAAGATTAAAATCTATTAATGAATTTATTAAATATGTTAAAAACGGTAAGTCTTATATATCAATCCCTGAAGATTAATTTCCGAAATCTGATGCAATAATAATTGAACAATATATTAACGCTGAGAGTAAAAGACTTCATCTATTGTTAAAGATATATCCATTTATTCATAATATTGAACTTAAATATCATGTACGGTGTAGCGCGTGATGTTATTTAAAGGGGACACAATAAGCTGAAAGTACTAGTTTGCTCAGATGCTACGTTATGCACTTATTATTTTAATCTAAGCAATAAAAAACTGATAATTGGAAGATATTACAATCAATCCAACTATCGGTTTTATATTAGTTATGTTTAATGAATATCAAATTACTTAAAAATAAAGCTATTAACAACATTTTCTAAGTATTCTTGACGTCCAGAAGCAGGTACTGGCTGAATATTATTTTCTAGTGCTTGTTTAGCTAGTGATTCAAGAGAAATTTCACCACTTAAAATATTCTTGCCAAGTTTACTATTCCAACCAGCATAACGATCAGAAATATTTTTACCAAGCACATCATTTTCAATCATAGCTGCTGCACGCTCTAGCGACTTAGCCATCACATCCATACCACCGATGTGTCCGTGGAAAAGGTCTGCACCATCGATTGAAGGACGACGAACACGAGAGTCAAAATTAAAACCGCCCGTTGTAAAACCACCCGCTTTAAGAATTTCATACATAACTAATGTATTTTCTTCAACGCTATTTGGGAATTGGTCTGTATCCCATCCCAGTTGTGGGTCACCTCGGTTAGCATCAACTGAACCAAATAAACCTAATGAAGTTGCAGTCGCAATCTCATGTTGGAAACTATGTCCAGCTAACGTTGCATGGTTGGCTTCGATATTCACTTTTATTTCATTTTCTAAACCGTACTGTTTCAAGAATCCATAAACAGTTGCAGTATCGTAATCATATTGGTGCTTGGTAGGTTCTTGAGGTTTTGGCTCTATTAAAATAGCCCCTTTAAAGCCAATTTTGTGTTTATGTTCAACAACCATTTGCATCATACGTCCAAGTTGCTCTCGTTCTTGGCGCAGATCAGTATTAAGTAGTGTTTCATAACCTTCACGACCTCCCCATAATACATAGTTATCGCCACCTAAACGTTTTGTTGCTCCCATGGCATTAAAAATTTGAGTTGCAGCATAAGAAAACACTTCTGGATTAGGGTTAGTTGCGGCACCATTCATATAACGAGGGTTAGAAAATGCATTTGCAGTCCCCCAAAGAAGCTTAAGCCCTGTTTCAGCCTGTTTCGCTTCAAGTACATCAACCATTTCAGCAAAGTTATTTTGATATTCTTTGATTGAATTACCTTCTGGTGCGACATCAGTATCGTGGAAGCAATAATAAGGCACATTCAATTTTTTAAAAAATTCAAATGCAGCATCCGCTTTCATTTTTGCCATGTCCATCGCATTTCCTGGTTTTTGCCAAGGACGGTCGAATGTACCTCCACCAAAGACATCAGATCCCTGCCAACAAAAGTTATGCCAATAACAGGCTGCAAAACGAAGATGATCTTTCATTGATTTACCTAAAATCATGCGATCTGCATCGTAATGATGAAATGCTAAAGGGTTTGTTGATTCAGTGCCTTCAAATTTAATCGGCGCTACATCTTTAAAAAATTCAGTCATAATTAATATCCAATAGTTGTTGGTAAAAGTTTATTTATCAGCCGGCTTACATCATTTTCTTTTTTGACAAAGTATTCAATTACGAAATTTAACAGTGCTATTAATGGATTTAATTAATCCTCTCTAGTTATCATTTTTTAAATTTATATTTAATGTTTTTTCTCATATTTTTACTGAATTGACTCTAAAAGAACAAAAATCAAACCGAATAAAGTTCATTCAAATTTTGATAGTGTAAGAAACTATGCAATACAACGATGGGAAGTTAAATCGAGATACTCAAAACAAATACTCCACTTCATTAACATATAAATTAAGAAATAGTTTTACGCGGTGAAATAGAAGAAGTATAGAAGTAGAAGTACTTTTCACTTAATGGCATTCATACTTTAGTACTGAGGACCTCTGGTATCACTGAATTAGGCAAAAATATTCTTACCTAAGCAATTTCAATGTATAAATTCGATGAGAAAATTATTGTAAAAATCAATAAATATTGTGACTTCATTGTAGGCAACGATGAAGCTTGCGTTTGTAAAATACAATGAACTAACAAAGTAAAAGGTAGCCCTAGAACTACCCTCTTATTATAAAAATTATTCAGCTATTAGCTTAGTTAATTCCTCACCTAAGTAAGAAATATTACTACCCGCTACAGGGTAAAGTTGATACTTTCTCTGTTTACCATCATCATTATCAGCCAGTGCAATATTCCAAGATATGCTTTCTCCAGATTTAATAGAAGAGTCTAATTCGATTGCAAAGAATAATTGTGTGCCTTCTTTATTCCAATGTGCTTCATAACGACCAGAATACCCGGCTTGTTCAAAGTCTTGCCCAACGACACTACGGAACTGATTCATCGGTTTATCTCCCTGCTGAACAAAGACCTCAATATTATCATTTTCATAAGGTGCTTCCCTAGAGGTAACGGTTACATCATCAACTCGATTGACAACGCCGTACAACCAATTATCGTGATAGCCAACCTTCCAGTTTCCTGAGATGTCATCCCCATTTTTGACTGTCATATCATTCTGATTAAGCTGATTAAATGCAAATGGATATTGGTAGCCACCAGTCGTCATTTCTTCAGCAGACTTAATAGCCGTCGGTAATTTGATCGCTTTGAAGGCTGGAGGTATAGAAACAGGCTCTGAAGAAACAACGGCATTTTGACCATTCATAAAGAGTTCACCAAACTCCTCACCTTGCCAACCGATATTATTACCCGTTAAAGGATAAAGTTGCGTGTCACGGCCGGCACCGTCGTTATCAGCCAAAGCAATATTAAAACCAAACGTTTCACCAACTAAGTCTTGGTAATCGTTAAACTCAACGGTGAAATCAAAAGTACTCCCGTCTTTGTTCCACTTACCTGTCGCTTTACCTGGAAAGTCAATAGGTTCAAAATCTTGACCTACAATCGATCTAAATTGCCAAAATTTATCCCCAAGACGAACAAATATTTCAACATTATCGTTTTCATGTGCTTGAGCATTGTTGGTCACCGTTACGTCATCTTTACGTATCACCTGTCCAATCAATTTGTTCTTATGATAGGCGACACCCCATTTACCATCTATTGAGGTGCGTTGTTCTGGCGACAAAGTTTGATTTTTTTGATTTAACTGGTTAAAAGCAAATGGATAATACACAACTTTAGCTGAATCAAATTTGTCTGATGTTAACTCTTTCGCATTGAATGGTTGTATAAACCGTTTAGCGTTACTTAAATCAGTAACCGGTTTATAAGTAGAAGCGCCCTTTACGGCATCAGTTAATACACGTTGTACAGCCTTGTAAGCAGGCTTTTGTTGGTAGTTTTTATCAAACATTAATGCTCTACCATAACCTTCAAACCAACCAGGTATCCAAGAATATTTATCACTTAGCCCCCAAGTAGTAAACAAATCGACTTCAGGATAGTACGCTGCTAATTTTGCTAATGATTCATAACGCTTAGCTTGATTATCTAAGCCTGCAGCTCCATCTTGATCCCGAACTCTCACATCAACTTCTGTAAAATGGATTCTTAAACCCAAATCATCTAGTCGTTCTATATTACGCGCAACCGATGAGTCACTTACCGGGTTTTCAGCTGTTAAATGTAATTGAGTGCCCACACCTTGCACTGGCACTCCTTTTTCAATTAATGTTTTAATGTAGCGGTAAACAGCATTAGATTTTGACGTCATTCCCTCTGTCGAGTAATCGTTATAAAACAGAACAGCATCAGGATCAGCTTCATGCGCCCAGCGGAATGCTAATTCGATATACTCTTCACCTATTGTGCGGTACCAAATTGTATCTCTGAAACCACCATTATCATCAAATGCTTCATTAACGACATCCCAATAAGTGACTTTACCACGGTAATGTGAGACAACTGTTTTTATATGATTTTCAAGAATAGCCATCAACTCAGCTTTAGACCAATTACCATCTTCCAACCACGATGGATTCTGAATATGCCAAACAAGTGCGTGACCTTTTACAACCATATTATTTTCAAGCGCAAAAGCTACCAGTTCATCGCCCTTGCTGAAATCAAACCGATCTTTTTCTGGATGTACGTACTGGAACTTCATTTCATTTTCTGGCGTTATCTGTGAAAATTCACTAATAAGTTTAGCTCTAAACTGTGGGTCCTTTAAATGTCCGGTTTCAACTGCAGCACCAATGCCCAAATTAATTTGAGATGCTAAATATTTTAATGGCATTCCCGCATTTTCTGGACTAATTTCTTGGTTTGATAACTTTGCATTTTGACCATTAGTACAGCCAAGTAATGTAACCGCGAGCAACGTTGGTATTAGTACCTTTTTCATTATTATTCCTTCTTCTCATGAGTAGTGATATAGACAAAGTAGTGTTTACTTCAGTACAAATTATTCTGTTAAGTACACTTATCGATACAATGGGAAATGACAGACGTCAGCAATTTGTGTTGCTAACTACCCTCTTTCACTTTCCTTACCTTGATTAGTAACTGACTATGAAGGAATGCATTATTTTCATCTTTACTATATTTAATAAACTAGGTTATGAATTTAGCCTCATAACGAATAAATGTGATTAATCGCAAATAAAACAGCACCATATTAATAATCTATAACGCTGATTTTTATAGGAAAATAAATTTTTAATAAAAAATTTAAGGTTATTTAATATAAGAAGCAGCTAAATAGAAGAATAAATAATCTAAATAACTATCAATTATTGAAGTTACATTGAAATGTTTATATGAGATGAATAGTCAAAGAGGTAAATGAAATTGATAATATGTCGATTGTTTACACTGTAGTCATCGATATACAGATGCTCTGAATAAAGTGACAAAAACATCTAAGTCAAAATATTCAATCTAACTTGGCATAAAATGTCAGTTAGATTGAATATCAGCATATTTTTATTTAAGTATGTCAATTTTTAACTTAAAGTATAGCTGACTGCTGATGGTTCTGTCGCCAAACGAAACCCATCAGCTTTCTGGTACAAGCCTATTTATGATTAAGATTTATAAATAGGCTTTTTTACCACCAAGCTTCAAACATTGCACCAACCGCAAATACATCAACCTCACCTTGAGTTGGTTGAGTTGCTTTATTATCTGACTGGCCTATATTGGCATAAAAACGTAGCATTGGTCGTCCAAACCCAAATGCATCAATACTTATATTTTGTGATATAGTTGCTTTCCAAGCTGTATTCTTACCACCATTATCATAATCAGCAAGTGAAGTACCAAACTCAAACCATGTTGAATGAATATCATTCCAGCTATACATAGGTCGAATAATTGCACTATATTCACTACGATCTTCACTATCATTCGCTTCAGTATGATCAGCATAAGCAATAGCATACATTAAACCAAAATTCTGAGTCGCATAATAACTTCCCTCTAAACCAGCATAAAGATCCGTCATATCTTCTGTCTTAGTAAATACTGAATTATAAGCATTATCAGAATAACGAATAGCGAGTTGATTTGAGCCTTTTGACCAATTGCTATCAAAGATAGTAGCTATTTGATAAGCTTTGGTTCCATCATTACGCGCTGAACCAGGATCGGTTTTGTCATCAGTACTAAAACCATAGTTTGCAAGAACACTCAGTGAAATAGAGTCACCCAGGGCAATATCATGTAACTTCGAAGTAATTGCATAATTACCGCTGTCATTTGTTGAATTACCATACAGATAGGTGTCATCAGTAGCACCTGTTACGCCATCTGCAACTGCTCCTACTGCACCTAGATCTAATTTAGCCCAACCTAAGTCAAGGTCTTTTACACCAGCACCTTGTCCGTCATGTGTCATAATGAAAAAATCAGCAAGTTGTGTTTGCGGGCGTTGATGGAAATCACGGCCGGCCCATAATGTGGCATTGGGTTGCGATTCAAATACATTTGTTACACTGGCAAATATCTTTTTAAAATGAACGTTATCACTCCAGTGATCGACCATGAAACCAATCTTCCAAACTGTATCATTAGGACCTAGCAAGCCTTTAGTAAATTGAATCTCTCCTCCATTTCCTTCATTGCCTAGACGTCCTGCCGAGTTACCAGTCAGTGCTCTATCTAATTTGATAAGACTATCTGATCCAGTATAATTACCATAATCATGCGTATACGCATCATCAGAAGCATGCAAACCATAGCGAGCATAACCAGAAAACTTAAAGTCTTCGGGCGCATCAACTGCCGCGGCAGTCATCGGTGATAAAATGGCGGCAACCGAAACGGTTAACGGTAGTAGCTTAAATTTCGATAAGTTCATTTTTATTCCTTTATTAAACATGAATTAGAAAGTTGATTAAGTTGCTATTTAAAAATTATTTTGGGTCATAAAACATCTTGTAATAGTTCCCCAAGTGCTGGCCTAAGATGCTCATAAAAACAACAAAAAAGGCCAAATTACGTCAAAACATCGAATTTTGAACGCAAAAATCTACCGCAAAGCTAAATGTTCATATTGCGGTTAAGTAAGGTTATTAACATATCTAAGTAATAGCGCTTTTAAAAAGGGAGATTTTTATAAAAACCTCCTCTTAAAAGTCTTGTTTTTTATTTGAGAACATACGTAGATTTTAAAAGTAAACCTCAAATATCATCCATTTCTAGTTAATATGCCTTTAACGAAAATGATGGCTTAGTAACTATTGATGATTAACACTACCCTTTCACTGCTCCTGCTGTTAAGCCATCGATCAACCGTCTTGAGGCAATGACAAATAAGAATAGAAGCGGTAAAACAGCAATGGCAGCCCCTATTGCAACGGCTCCCCACGGTATTTGTCCTGTCCCCTGTAAGGCTCGCAACGCCAATGGAATAGTGAACATCTTCATATCGTTCATCACAACCAATGGGCCCATGAAATTATTCCATGACCCTATAAAGGTGATTAACCCTAATGTTCCAAAAGCAGGCGTAATAAGCGGTATCACTACACGATAATAGATTTTAAATTCACGGCAGCCATCCATACGAGCAGCTTCAACCAACTCCTTTGGAATAGCACTTGCGATAAACTGACGCATCATGAATATACCCATTGCCCCGCAAGCTGCAGGAATGATCAAAGCCTTAGGATCATTCATCCATCCTATTTGTGACATGATCATTGCCGTTGGGATCATTCCTAAGAAAGGAGGTAACAACATAGTGGCCATGATGCCAACGAATAAAAAGTTTTTAAATTTAAAATCGAACATGGCAAACGCATAACCTGCCAGAGAACAAAATAACAAATTAAGTATTGTTGTTACGACCGCAACGAATAAACTTAAACCAATGTTGTGCCAAAAATAAGGTAGAAAATCGATCAGTGTATTAAAGTTTTCTACAATATAATCACCAAAAAATATTGGCGGGGGAACCGATAATATTCCAGAGTTTGAGTGAGAAGCAAAAACAAACATGAAATAAAATGGCGCGAGCATTATTACCGCCCCTAAAGAAACGACAACATAAGCGATAACTTTGTCTTTTTTGATTAGATTACTCATTCCTCGTTACTCCCACCTAATAGTTTATGATTCATCCAAGTTAGCCCTGCTATCATCATAAATAATATCCAAGATATCGCTGATGCTGTTCCAAAATCACTTTCTACGAAAGCGGTTAAATACATATGCATTGCTGCTGTTTTACCTGCTTGGTCAATACCACCTGTTCCACCGGTTATAATAAAAGGTTCTTCAAATAACTGTAGGTTACCGATAATGGTCAAAGTCACCGCAAAAAATGCCATTGGTTTAAGCAATGGTAAGGTTACATACCAAAACTGTTGATAGCGGTTCGCCCCATCAATAATGGCAGCTTCATATAAATCTTTAGGAATAGTTTGTAAGGCAGATAAATACAGAACAGTATTCCAACCAACATAACGCCAAAATACAACGAATGAAATCATGTCTTTAGTATATTCAGGACGAGCCCAATCCACGTTATTAACGGGGAATATCCAACTAAGTACGTGTATGTCCGCTACGGTGAAGTTACCAAGAGATGTCAATACTTGATTAACCATGCCAAAGTCACGTGAAAAAAGTGTCGTAAATACCAGAGAAATCGCAACGGTAGAAGTAATATAAGGAACGAAATACACACCGATAACAGTATTGCGCCACCTTGTAAAACTAGTATGGATAAAAAAGGCTAACGGAATTGCCACTACATGCTGTGGAATGCCTGACTTTAAAGCGATCACAACCGTGTTGTAGATTGATTTTTGAAACCATTCATCTTGTAACGCAAATACGTAATTTTCTAGCCCGACCCATTCCATAGCACTTAATCCAGCGGCTGGCTCCCAATAATGAAATGAAAGGTACAATGAAAAAAGGAGCGGAAATAACCCAAACACACCAAAAATAATAAAAAATGGACTAATAAAAAAATATGGCGCTATTTTATTACCCTTGCGTAACCATAAACTACCTTTTTTCGGGGGTACCTTATGTAGAGTCGAGGATACTTTATGTGAAGTAGTAGTATTCATAATTTTCGCCTAGTAAAACCCTTTAATAGAGGCAAACGGTGTCCGCCTCTTAACTAAAAATAATCAAATGAGAACGCTGTTAATTAACGACGACGTGCTTTACGTTTGATCTGTTTCACTGCATCCGCTAATACGGTATCAATGTCAGCATCATGCTCTAATACTTTTTCTAATGCATCACTGACAATTTGACGAGCAACTTCGTCATAACGGTCCATCGAAACAGATGGAATTTTCATCGCTGTTTCTTTCCATGCAAGACGTGCTTGTTGATTACCTAAATAAGGTAATTTTTCTTCAAAGAACGGATCGTCTTGTGCTTCAATCAATGCTGGAAATGCATTGATCTCTTTCATTCCTAACAACTGTATTTCTTTAGTAGTCGACATGAATTTAATAAACTCCCAAGCTTCAGGCTTATGTTTAGCTTTAACTGGAATGGCATAAAATGAGCCCCCCCAACTTGCTAACGCACCGTTTGGCAATTGCGTAGAACGCCACAATCCAGTTGCATCAGGTGCAATCCAATCCTGTAAATGACCACCTAACCACGCTCCCATCATCTGCACTGAAATAGTTCCTCGTTTTAAACCTTCAGTCCATTCGTTTGTCCATGGTGCAACCTTTGCATCAATACCAGCCATACGCGCTTTCTTTGATAAACGAAACGCTTCTTTGAATCTTGGGCTATTAACTAAAATATTGTGATCTTTATCGAAGTAAACACCCTCCCCATCTTTTAAGTTAGCACGGATATAAATATCTTTAATATCAACGGCATTTGCTAGTAAATAATCTCCAGTTTTCTCTTTAACTTTAATCCCTGCATCGATAAATGAGTCCCAATTTTTGATCAGTTCTTCTTGAGTAACTCCAGATTTATCTAAGATATCTTTCCGATAAAATAATGAACCAGGACCAATATCTGCGGGCATTGCTCTTAGGTTACCGTCTGAATCAGAACCTTGAGCTAATGTAAATGGCGTGATTTTTTGATAAAATTCGTTAGCGTTATATGGGGCAACATTTAAAGGTTCTAAGCCACCAGACTGAGCCAAGCGACCAATGTAATTGGCTTCAATAGACATCACATCAGGAAGGTTTGCCCCAGTTGCCAATGCGGTAGTCATAGCATTATGGTGATCCATGTAAGCGGTTGAAACGATTTTCACTTTAATCTCTGGATGTATTTTTTCAAACAAAGGAACTGCAGCTTCAGCAACCTGATTAAAGTTTGGAAAACTTGCTACTGTAATTTCTACTTGTTCTGCATTAGCAGCGTTAGATATTAAAGCGGCACATAATGTGGAAAAAACAACCGTTTTTTTAAAAGTAATCATATTTATTCCTTAGCGTGGGATAGTGTTACTATTTTGGTCAAATAGATGGGTTTGTGTTTTGTTAAAGTACAACCGAATATCGCCTTTAATTGATGTATCGATAGTTGCAGTCTCTACAACAAGTTTCTTATCTTGATATTTACACTCAATGTGCAAACTTGATCCAAGTAGTTCAGTACCAGTTACCTCGGCATCAATAAATGATATTTGATCGCCTTTTACTTCTTTTTTATTTAAAAAGAGATTTTGTGGTCTTATACCTATCGACATTCCGCTGTGATTAATATTGGATAGCTCGAAATCGCTAAACATTTGTTCATTAGACAAAGCGAATATATTCATTTCAGGTGCACCGATAAATTTTGCAACAAATACATTTTTGGGCGCATCAAAGATCTCTTTAGGACGGCCTACTTGTTCTATTTTTCCTTGGTTAAGGATCACAATTCTATCGGCTAAAGTCATTGCTTCAACCTGATCATGGGTTACATAAATAACAGTGGTCTGAACTTTTTGATGTAATGCTTTAATTTCTTTACGCATTTGACCACGCAATTTAGCATCGAGATTTGATAACGGCTCATCAAACAAAAAGACTTCAGGAGTACGAACCATCGCTCGGCCCATCGCAACACGCTGTCTTTGACCACCAGAGAGATCTTTCGGTTTTCTGTCTAACAAAGGGGTTAGCTCAAGCACTTCAGCAACATCACGTACCATTGTCTCTCTTAGGCTTTTCTCTACTTTTAAATTTTCAAGACTAAAACCGATATTTTGTGCCACGGTCATATGTGGATATAGTGCATAACTTTGGAATACCATCGCAATATTTCTTTCTATTGGATGAAGGTCATTGACCAATTCATCACCAATATAAATATCTCCTCCAGAAATACTTTCCAAGCCCGCGAGCATTCTTAATGTCGTTGATTTACCGCAACCTGATGGCCCGAGTAAAACAATAAATTCTCCATGTTCAATTTCCAGGTTAATTTTTTTCACTACTGGTGTAGTGCCATAATTTTTTTCTAAATTACTAAATTGTACAGATGCCATACCAATTACCTTTAGTAGTCTTAAGTTGCCCAAAATAAGCATTGGAGGCATTATCTATAGAAAAATGGTAGATAGCTTTGTTATAATTGGTATGTTAATTGTGTAATTTTACTGTCGAATATTGATTTGTGATCTAAGTCTTGAGTCCCCTAAACTGACATGTGATCTACGTCTACCTAGGCTCTGAAACAGTGGTGAGAATTCTCTTAAGGTAAATATGGCTGATTACTTATATTCATAAAATGTTATGTAAGCAAAGCATTAAATAAGTAACTAGTTATGGCTAGAGAAAAATGACGAATCACTCCCCGAAAACTAGTTTTACAGCTAAGTAACGCTCCCTATAATTTTACAAATAGCATAAGCGGTTATTAATTTATAGGTTGATTAACTTAGTATTTAAAAAAACCGAATAAGCCTTTATTCGGTTTTTGTAGGAAGGATTTAATAGAAGATATTGACTAAAATGCTTTTTCTAATGTATTGCCGTCAACATTTTTTAGTTTATGATTTATGAGGGAGTGTTAACTTCAACGTCACACAGCATTGTCCAATATTTGGGTAACACTTTGATATTTCCTGTTACTCTGACGGTTTCATTAAAGATGATGTCAGTTGCAGAACGACCGATCATAATTTCAAATTCACCTGGTTCTACAATGCGACGATGCAGATTGTCAGTAAAATTAAGCATGTCAACTGGTAATGTGATATTAATAAATTTAGATTCACCTGCTTTTATATCTACTCTTTTAAAACCTTTTAATTCACGAATAGGTCTCACCAAAGAGCATTGTTTATCTTTGACGTACAACTGTACTATTTCACAGCCATCTACCAATCCAGTATTTTTTATCAAAGCCGACACGTTGATCGCTCCATCGATATCTACAGAGTGTTTTTTTATAGAGATTTTTTGATAGTCAAATTTTGTATAGGTCAAACCATAACCAAAATTATATTTAGCACCAAAATGGTAGGCTATCGGAGTACCACTACTCTTTAATTTATGGTTGTAATAATAAGGAACTGCGCCTACATTTTTTGGAATAGATAATGTCAAACGACCTGAGGGTGACTGTTTACCTGTCACAATATCAACAATAGCATCAGCACCTTCTTGCCCTGGAGCCCAAGCAAAAATAACAGCTGCTGCTTTCTCTTCTGCCCCATTTAGATTATAGGGACGCCCACCTGTCACTAGAATGATAACCGGTTTTCCTGTCGCAATGGCTGCATCAATTAATGCTTGTTGTACACCAGGCAAGTCAAGACTATCTGTATCAGAACCTTCTCCTACTGTGCCAGTTTGGAATAAACCAGCTAAGTCTCCGACACAAACTAATGCAATATCGGCATCCGCTATAACAGCTGCTGCAGCAGAAATTTGACTAGTATCTTTCGATACTGACGATTCTGATTTTTGCCCCATAGCTAGGTCAACATCACCAGGAAAAACAGGGGCGTTTGCATGACGCTCTGTCAATATGTCACATCCTTTATGATATGAAACGTTTGCAAACTGCTCTTGAATAGCTTCTAGAATTGTTTTTGAGACTTTTGAATCTTCTTCCATATTGCTAATAATAAGATGAATAGGAAAACTATAGCCACCAAGCAACGCAAGTTGATCATCAGCAGTCGGACCCACAACCGCTATTTTTTTATCTGTAGTAAGTGGAAGTGTTCCGTCATTTTCCAATAAAACGAGAGATTGGGAAGCAACTTGGTAAGCAATTTCTTTGGATTTTTGTGTTTTAAGTTGAAATTTTTCTTCTGAACAATAAGGGTTTTCGAATAAACCCAGCTCAAATTTAACCTTTAATATACGTTCAACAATTTCATCAATTTTTTTAACTGAAATAAGTCCTCGCTCAATAGCATCTTGTAGATGACTACCACAAGCATCATCTGGAAGTTCGATATCTAACCCTGCATTAAAAGCGAGTGCTGCTGCTTCCGCTCGATCTGCAGCTACTCCATGGTGAGAAACTAATAGTTCCAGACCACCGTAATCAGCGACAATCAAACCGTCAAAACCCCATTTATCTCGTAAAACAGTAGTCAGTAAATATTCAGATGAGTGGCAAGGTTCATTATCAATATCATGGTATGCCGGCATCACTGAACCTGCGTTACCTAACTTAACCGCCATTTCAAAGGGCAACATAAATGTATCGTTTAGTTCTTTAAAACCGAGGTGAACCGGTGCATGGTTTCGAGCACCTTCACTAAATGAATGCCCCACATAATGTTTTAATGTAGCCAATACATCACGTTTTTCACTCTGTAGCCCTTTGACAAAACTAGTGGCAAGAACCCCCACATGATATGGGTCTTCGCCTAATGTTTCCTCTGTTCTTCCCCAGCGTACATCGCGAGAGACATCCAGCACAGGTGCAAGCCCATGATGAGCCCCCACTTGACGAAGTTCCTGACCAATAACCCCTGCCATTTTTTCAATAAGTTCTGGGTTCCAAGTATGACCATAATTTAGTGAGGAAGGGAATAGCGTTGCCCCTTTTACCATCAATCCCACTAAACATTCTTCATGAGACATTGCTGGAATACCAAGACGTGTTTTTTCTAATAAATATTTCTGAAGTTGATTGAGCGCTTTAATTCCCTTTTCAGCAGAAACAGGGTGAGTACCAAGAGGTCGAGTGATTTGTCCTAAGCCATGCTTTAGTCGCTCATCAATTGATTTACGATTACCAGCTTCTGCCATTTCTAGTTCGCGATCATGATGTTCGCCATTGGGATCTAAGATTAACCACTGTGCACCTAACTGCGCTATCTTTTCTGCTAGAGTCATTTGGCTAATTAAATCATTAACTCTTTCTTGAATCGTACAATTCGGGTTTTTATAAATACTCATATAATGCCTCTTATTAATAAACAGTTACAATAAAAGAGGCTAATATGAATTATTTTAAAAAATTAAATGTAGACCTTCGGCACAATTGCCAAATTAGTAAATACACTAACCAAATATCACAATAATATGGTGGTACTCATCATCGGTTAACTAAAAACCATTCAACTACATTAAATGAGGCCAAAGCTTTTACGATATTCACAAGGCGTGTAGCCAAATTGTTTTTTATAGACTTGATATAGGTAACTTTGGTTAGGGTAACCACATTGCAAAGCAATAGATTCAATTGAATCTTTACTATTTATAAGTAATTTTTTTGACTTTTTGAGGCGTAAACTAGATAGATAGTAATGAACAGTTACCCCTTTACAAGCAATAAATCGATTATCTAATGTCTTTCTAGAAACCCTACAAAAATCAATAACTTGCTGTACCTTTATATTAAGGTGGAAATTATTATATAAGTAGTAAAGAGCCTTATTAACAATGTCATCTTGGTTCTTTTCTACCGCAGTAGACTTTTCATTAATTAAATTTATCGGTTGATACTTTTCATGTACTATCTTATTGAATCGCTTCGCTTTAAGTAGAACCTCAACACAACGTTGACCAAGTTGGTAAGGATCAATATTTACAGAGCTCAAAGGTAAAGGGGAAATAGCTCGCTCTGCATCATCATAGTCTGTACCGATAATTGATACTTGATTGGGCACTGTAATATTTTTTCCCATACAAAAGTTAACTAACTTCCTTGCTGAACGATCAGAAGAGCAATAAACGCCTAACGGAAATTGTTGCAAGGACACAGCTTCTTTTACGTCATTGAAGTAATTTAATTCCAATAACGCTGCATTTTTTTCAAAGCATTGTTGCCTTTCGTTTGCCCAACCTGCATTAACTTCATTAGGGGCCATATAAAATGTGACATTCGAAATATCATTTTGGATAAATTGCCCCAACGCCAAGTTAGCGAACTGTTCATTATCGTTCACTAATGTTGACACTGATTCAGGAGCGAGTGCGATTGAATAACTAGAGTAAATAAGCACATTACTCTTTAAACGAGGAATGACTCGATGAACATCCGGTTTATCGAAATCTGCAATCACATAGTCCCAATGCTGAGAAAGTATATCAGCCACATTATCAATCGACTCTAAATGAATAGATAATTTTAACTGACATTCATCTACTTTAGCTTTAATACCTTTCAATACTTCTCTGTCGTAATAAAACATCGTATCAATTAACAATAACAATTTAGCCATAAAGATCTCATCCATAAGTTTAGAGCGTTTAATAGTAACTAGAAAATGAATTGATATGATATTCAATAATTCAACCAGAATTAATAAAGCAATCTAATAAAACATTACCTTACTTTTCTTTTCTCTATTCATTTAAAATTAAGTGCTTATAACAAGGTTACAACACCACACTTTATCAGAGTGATATAATAATCTTAGTTATGCCACGATTGCATCACCCGATTTTGAGTCGAAAATGTGTATTTTTGACTTATCAATATAAAGGTCAATGACTTGGCCTTCTTCTATTAAATCAGATGATGGTGTTTCTACGGTTAAAGTATATTCACCTAATTTTGTTTCTATATGTATGCTAGATCCCAATAATTCACATGTTTGTACTTTGACTTTAATCGTAAAGGGATACTCAAGTAGTTCAGCGGTTAAATGTATATCACACGGTCTAATGCCGACTAAAACATTTTGATCTTCTAATACTGTAATATCTTTCACTGGTAATGGAAGGCGTTGCCCTTCAAGTTCGATATACCCTTCACCAGATTTTTTGATTTTACCTTGAATCAGATTCATCGTTGGACTGCCAATAAAACCAGCAACAAATTCATTTGCAGGCGTTTGATAAATCTCTTCTGGGGTACCAACTTGCTCAATAAAACCATCGCGTAAAATAACAATTCGATCAGCTAATGTCATCGCCTCAACCTGATCATGCGTAACATAAATGGTGGTCTTTTGTAACTTGTTATGTAGTCGTTTAATTTCACGACGCATTGAATTACGCAATTTTGCATCAAGATTTGAAAGAGGCTCATCAAATAAGAATACTTCCGGAGTACGCACCATCGCTCTTCCCATAGCAACACGCTGTCTCTGTCCACCAGACAATGCGCGTGGTTTACGATCCAATAATGGCGTGAGTTGTAACATATCCGTTATAGGTCTTATCTTATCTCTAATCTGTTGTTTACTTAATCCAGATAATTTTAATGTAAAAGCAATATTTTCATATACAGTCATGTGTGGATATAAAGCATAGCTCTGAAAGACCATCGCAATATTTCTATCCTTAGGCTCAATATTATTAATCACATCATCGCCGATAATAATTTCACCAGCAGAAATTTCCTCTAATCCTGCAAGCATACGTAATGTAGTAGATTTACCACAGCCTGAAGGACCAAGAAATACAATAAATTCACCATCTTCTATTTTTAGATTAAAGTTTTTAACTACTTGCGTATTGCCTGAATAAATTTTGTCTATATTTTTAAATTCTACTGCAGCCATTATTATTTCTACCTTATTTCTATGATTAATACATTGATATTTAATGCTTTAAAAAGCATATTTCTGACCAACTTGTCGTTTAAATATCTGATTAACATCACCAGTATTCGCTCCTCCTGATTTATCGTTTTATCCACTAAATTATATTTTTAGTAAACAAATAACGATAAATCAATTGGATAAATCAGCTCACATTTTGTTTAACTGACAAGCTTAATAACTTTGTCCTCTGACACGGGCACCCTCATATTCATCACTACTTTTTTCTTTAGCCAGCTTTAATAAAGCTTTAATCTGAGCTAACTTTT
This sequence comes from Vibrio sp. 2-Bac 85, assembly GCF_037546705.1. Lineage (NCBI taxonomy): Bacteria > Pseudomonadati > Pseudomonadota > Gammaproteobacteria > Vibrionales > Vibrionaceae > Vibrio > Vibrio sp. 2-Bac 85. The sequence goes on from NZ_JALAAB010000002.1 coordinate 247,350, forward strand.
TATTATCAAGCTTATAAAATGATATAACGACGGCAAGAGACACAAAAATAATCCCAGGAATAATGGTATAGAGTAAATTGATTGCAGTAATTGCAGCTGATGACTGAGTCTCTGCTCCCCCAACGTAACCTGCACCCGCCAAGATCCACCCAACAGATGCACCACCTAGAGCAATACCCAACTTAATGGCGAATAGGTTAGTTGAAAATACCATGCCACTCAAAGACCGGTTACTACGTGTTTTCTCGTAATCTACGATATCTGACATCATGCTCCATAAAATAGGAGTAGTACTCATCTGTACAATGCCTAACACAATGACAAGCATGAATATTATATAAACACTGGTCGGTTCAACGAAGTATAAAGCGGCAGATAATATGCCAGAAATAATTATAAGTACTTTATATACAGCAGCTTTCTCAAAACGTCCCAATAAAGGAGCAGAACCTATAGCACCAATAATATTAGCAATCATCCCAGCAACCATGAATGTAGTTGCAAGATCAGCGCGTCCCATTACAGTGTTGACGTAGTACATAGTTGAGGCGCCTTTTAAGACAACGCCCGCCAACAATAGTACATTCAGGATGAATAATACGCGCCATTGATTATTTTTGAATAACAATTTCAAATCACTAAATACCGATGATTGTTCTTCATTCTCTGCGACAAAACGTTCTTTTACATTAGCGAAACTGTAAAAAAAGAGAGCAATTGCACCAGCGCCCATTATTGCCATTGCACCTAAATAACCTTTCTGAACATCACCTTCTCCAATAAGATCAACCAGAGGAAGTGCTACCATCGCAACCACTAATCCCCCTGCAGTACTCAATGCAAAGCGGTATGATTGTAAGGAAGTACGCTCTTGTGAATCATTGGTTAATGCATTAGCCATTGCACAATAAGGTACATTAATCGCGGTATACATTAGCGTTAAGAATATATAAGAAGCATACGCATAAAAAATCTTTCCTGTTTCTCCGACATCAGGAGTATAAAATGCAAGCATGCAAGCAAAGCCAAATGGGATAGCTATCCATAGTAGATAAGGGCGATAGCGACCGTGTTTTGATTTAGTTCTATCAACGATAGAACCCATAATGGGATCCGTGACCGCATCTATAAAACGAACTAATAGGAACATCGTTCCCATGTGTGCAGGTGATAACCCATATATATCCGTATAAAAGTAGGCTAAAAAAAGCATAACTGTCTGCCAAACAAAGTTACATCCCATATCACCAAGACCATAAGCAATCTTTTCTTTCACTGACAACCGAATTATATTCATTTCATTCTCCAAGATAATTTGACTAATTCTATTTACTGAATCCATTCTGTCTTATTAATTAACATAATAAATTTGCGATAAATAACAATAGCGTTACGATATTTATTATATGAGATCTAAGTACACAAATAACAAGATAATAATTTAAAATCAATAAGTTATATAAGTGTGATGTATTTCAAAGTTATTTAAAAAGGTAGGGGGAACAATAAAAATATAAACATTAATACGATATTTCGTAATAGCAATTCATGAGTTAAATGGAGATATAACTGCGGTTACCATATTTAAAATGATAGAAAATTAGAAAAGAATTATCAGTTTTTTCTTATCAAAAGATAATGAAAGAAAACAAAAAGGCCCCATCGGAGTGAGTTATTCATTGATATGTTTTATTGTGGGTAGTTAAAAAAATACCTTCTGCAAAATAGTTTATTTCACAAAAGGTTATTTATTAGCGATTTTAGCTATCAATATTAACTAATTTAAACTAAAAGCTCTTTTGCGTTGTTTACAACATTTTCAATGGTGAAACCAAACATTTTGAATAGTTCATCTGCAGGTGCAGATTCACCAAATGTTGTCATACCAATGATACGACCATTCAAACCAACATATTTATACCAAAAATCAGCAATACCAGCTTCAATTGCAACACGTGCAGTTACGTCAGCAGGTAAAACAGATTCACGGTATGCAGCATCTTGCTTGTCAAACAGATCTGTTGCAGGCATAGAAACAACACGTACTTTTTTGCCTTCAGCCGTTAATTTTGCAGCAGAAGCAACAGCTAACTCAATTTCAGAACCCGTTGCAATAAAGATAATGTCAGGTTTACCAGCACAATCTAAAAGGATATAACCACCTTTAGCAATGTTTGCTACCTGTGCAGTATCACGTGGCTGCTGTTCAAGGTTTTGACGAGAGAAGATAAGTGATGTAGGACCATCTTTACGTTCAATCGCATATTTCCAAGCAACTGCAGACTCAACTTGGTCACATGGGCGCCATGTGCTCATGTTAGGTGTTAGACGAAGTGATGCAACTTGCTCAACGGGTTGATGCGTTGGACCGTCTTCACCTAAACCGATTGAATCATGTGTATACACTTGAATGTTTTGGATCTTCATTAGTGCGGCCATACGCATTGCGTTACGCGCATATTCCATAAACATTAAGAATGTCGCGCCGTAAGCAACAAAACCACCATGTAACGCGATACCGTTCATAATGGCAGTCATACCAAACTCACGCACACCATAATGGATGTAGTTACCTGAGAAATCTTCTTGCGTTAATGATTTAGAACCAGACCACATAGTTAGATTTGAGGGAGCAAGATCTGCAGACCCACCCATGAATTCTGGTAACATTGCGCCAAATGCTTCAAGTGCATTTTGAGATGCTTTTCGTGAGGCAATATTTGCAGGTTTTGCTTGAAGATCAGCGATAATAGCGCTTGATTTTTCTTCCCATTGAGCAGGAAGTTCACCACTTACGCGACGTTTGAATTCAGCTGCCAGCTCAGGATATTGCGCTTCATAAGCTGCAAATTTCTTATCCCACGCTGCTTCCTTAATTTTGCCTGCTTGTTTCGCATCCCACTGAGCGTAGATTTCCGACGGAATTTCAAAAGGACCATGCTCCCAACCAAGTTTTTCACGAGTTACTGCAATTTCTTCAGCACCAAGAGGTGCGCCGTGACAATCGTGCGTCCCAGCTTTATTTGGAGAACCAAAACCAATAATTGTTTTAGTACAAATAAGTGTTGGTTTACCTGTTTCTGCTTTAGCTGCTTCAATAGCTGCATTAATAGCTTCAGGATCGTGACCATCTACAGCTGGAATAACATGCCAACCGTATGATTCAAAACGTTTAGGTGTATCGTCTGAGAACCAACCTTCAACTTCACCGTCAATTGATATACCGTTGTCATCCCAAAATGCCGTTAGTTTACCAAGACCTAATGTACCGGCTAGTGAACATACTTCATGAGAGATACCTTCCATCATACAACCGTCACCCATAAATGCGTAAGTGTTATGATCTACAATCTCGTGACCTTCTTTATTGAACTGCTCACCAAGTGAACGTTCTGCCATTGCCATACCAACAGCATTAGCAATACCTTGTCCTAGTGGACCCGTTGTTGTTTCAATACCTGGTGCATAACCATATTCAGGATGACCTGGCGTTTTAGAATGTAATTGACGGAAACTTTTCATATCTTCAATAGATAAGTCATAACCACTTAGATGTAATAATGAATAAAGTAGTACAGACCCGTGACCATTAGACAAAACAAATCTATCTCTGTCTAACCAATCTGGATTAGTTGGATTATGGTTTAAGTGATCTCTCCATAAAACTTCTGCAATATCTGCCATGCCCATCGGTGCACCAGGGTGACCTGAATTGGCTTTTTGTACACTGTCCATGCTTAATGCGCGGATGGCATTTGCTAACGGTTTGCGATTCATAATATTCCTATTTTAAAAATTTTAATTATTTATACTATTTATTTTTAATCGTTATATTGCTGTAGTGTCTAGGCGAGATAGCCTAAAATCATATCTTCTAATTTCACTTGGTCGACAGCAAAGCCACGAATACCTTCAGCTAACTTATCAAATGCCATCTGATCTTGTTGATGTTCCCATAGGAACTCTGATTGAGTTATTTTTTGAGGTTGTGCTTTAGTTGCGCCATTATCTAGAAGTTTTGCAACTAGTGGCTCGTTACATTCGCTTAAATCTTGTAATAAAGCAGGGCTAATTGTTAGACGATCACATCCAGCTAGCTCAGTAATTTCACCAAGGTTACGGAAACTTGCTCCCATCACAACGGTTTTATAGCCATGGTCTTTGTAATAGTTGAAAATATTAGTTACAGAAATAACACCTGGATCTTCTACGGCTTCAAAAGTACGACCTTCTTTTGCTTTATACCAATCCATAATTCGACCAACAAAAGGCGAGATAAGGTAAACCCCTGCTTCAGCACATGCACGCGCTTGAGCAAATGAGAATAAAAGTGTTAAATTACAGTTGATACCTTCTTTTTCTAAAATTTCAGCAGCTCGAATACCTTGCCAAGTCGATGCTATTTTAATCAAAATACGATCGTTAGTAACGCCGGCATCATTGTACATTTGTATAAGTTTTCGCGCTTTTAATACTGTTTTTTCTGTATCGTATGAAAGACGAACATCAACTTCAGTTGAAATGCGTCCAGGCACTGCTTTTAGAATTTCTTTACCTATATTAACGGCAAGCATGTCACTAGTATCGATGACTTGTTGAGCTTGATCTTCACTTTGCATTTTTGCATAAGCAACTGAAGACTCAATAAGCGGTGCATAGCTTTTAAGCTGAGCGGCTTTAAGAATTAGAGAAGGATTAGTTGTTGCATCTTCTGGCTGATACTTTCTAATATCTTCAATATCACCAGTATCTGCTACGACTGTGGTTAATTTTTGCAGTTGTTCTAATTGATTACTCATTTTATTCGCTCTCTATAGTTTTTATATTACGAATTTGTCATTACAAAGTAATGCCAAATATTAGTAGGAATATGGATTTAAAAAAGATCTTTTACTTGAACATAAAGTTTTTGGAATGTTTCTCGCTTAACTGAATAGCTAGCATGGCTTTCGCTGTTAGGACTATGCGTTTGAATTAATCCTGGTACTGGACATACTTCTTCAATTTTTGCATTTTCCGTTGCACCTAAATGCGCAAGACGTGCAGCACCTAGTGCAGGACCGACATCCCCACCAGCACGGTAAACAAGTTTTTTATTGAACACGTCTGCGAGCATTTGACGCCAATAAGGGCTACGTGCGCCACCACCAATCAACGAAATCTCATCTGGTTCATTACCCGTTGCATGTAACGCATCTAAACCATCAGCAAAGGCAAATGCAACACCTTCTAATACCGCTTTCGCTAACTCTGGGCGCTTTGTTTCATGTGTCATGCCAAAAAACACGCCTTTAGCGTGCGGGTTATTGTGTGGAGTACGCTCACCCGATAAGTATGGAAGGAAAATAACATCTGAATCTGCAGCAGCTTCGGCTTCAACTTCAGCAAGCATCTCAGGAACACTTGCTGCCCCTGTTAGTTTTGCCACCCAATCTAAACAAGAAGCCGCACTTAAGATTACTGACATAGAGTGCCAAGAAGCTGGTAGTGCATGACAGAAAGTGTGTAATGCTGACTCAGGATTAGCAGCAAAGCCGTCTGTGACTGCAAAATAGACACCCGATGTACCCAATGAAAGCATTGCTTGACCTGGTTGGGTAATACCAACACCAATTGCACCAGCAGCATTATCACCTGCACCTGCAATAACAGGCACACAAGCCATACCCCATGCTTTAGCAATCTCTTTTGATAAAACGCCAGTAACGTCACTACCTTCATACAATTTAGGCATCTGTTCACGAGTTAGTCCTGTAGCAGCTAGTAACTCATCATTCCAATCACGTTTTACTACGTCTAACCACATTGTTCCGGCGGAGTCTGACATATCTGATGCAAAATCACCGGTCATGCGGTAACGTATATAATCTTTTGGTAACAATACCTTAGCTATCTTAGCAAAGCACTCTGGCTCATTTTTTTGCACCCATTTAAGCTTTGGAGCAGTAAATCCCGGCATCATAATATTGCCGGTAATCTCTCTACTATTTGGCACTAACTGTTCAATTTCAAGACATTCGGCAGCACAACGGCCATCATTCCATAAAATAGCGGGACGAAGTACTTCACCGTTATCATTTAATAGCGTAGCACCATGCATTTGCCCCGCCAAACCAATTGCAATTACATGAGATAGGTCGATATCTTTAGCTAACTCTTTAACTGCTTGGTCTGTTGCACTCCACCATTCTTGAGGATCCTGCTCTGACCATAATGCTGCAGGTCGAGAAACAGATAATGGAACAGTTTTTGTTCCTAAAATAAGCCCACTTTTATCAAGTAGAATGGCCTTAACTCCAGAGGTTCCAAGGTCAATACCAATAAACATACAACGTTCCTTTTCTTTAATTAAATGTTTCATAATAGAGAGAGCAAGTCTCCCAATGTGAAATACGCGTTTCTTTAGAAAAGATACTCGTATGCCTTACATATCTACAATTACGTTTTTTGATACCGTCTTTCACTGATTTAATGATTGAGCCCTTGATCACAAAGATAGCAGGGGATAATCAGTTAGGCTTCGTATTGCTATATTAAAAACATTAATATTGCCAACAAGAGGATGGGGGCAGCGATATTACTCAACACCACCCCTTTAGATTTTAAATAAGGGTTAATTTCATATTTTAGTGTAGTAAGATTTTTCGTTCAAACGATGAACTAATCCATTGACTTCATGATCGTTTGTATTTAATCAAATTAATGCCAGCTTCGTTATTAATTTTATTCTTAACTTCCTATTATCTAAATATTTTCACAATACCTAGGCTGACAAAATAAAGGTCACTATATTTTTAGTAAATTAAAGACTAGACCTTTGTATTTTATCCTCCACATGTTTTTTAAATGCTGTGGCTGTAATCAATTTAATTAAGGGTCTTCCTGATGAAAAATAATTACCGTATTACTTTATTGTTTAATGCTAATAAAGCATATGATCGTCAAATAATTAAAGGGATTGGCGAATACTTACAAGCAACTCAATGTGATTGGGATATTTTCTTTGAAGAAGATTTTTGTACTAACCTTGAAAATATTCATGACTGGATTGGGGATGGTATTATTGCAGATTTGGATAACCCAGAAATTGAATCACTATTATCTCATTTATCGATTCCGGTTATTGGGATTGGAGGCTCTTATGAAAATGAAAAAAACTATCCCGACGTGCCTTATATTGCGACAGATAATGTTAATTTGGTTAATACCGCATTTCATCATTTAAAGGACAAAGGATTAGAGCACTTTGCTTTCTACGGACTACCTGAAGATAATAAAACCCGTTGGGCGAGTGAAAGAGAAAAAGCTTTTAACCATATTGTAAATCGTGAAGGGTATTATAGTTCAGTATATCGGGGGCACCGAACTGCACCACAAACATGGCAGTATGATATGAACCGATTAGCCGACTGGTTACAAAGTTTGCCAACACCTATCGGCATTATAGCGGTGACGGATGCGCGAGCTCGCCATTTACTTCAATTGTGTGATCATCTTAACCTGATGGTACCCGATCAAATCGCAATTATTGGTATTGATAATGAGGAGTTAACACGTTATTTGACAAGGGTTTCATTAAGTTCTGTAGGACAAGCCTGTAAGTCAATGGGGTATTCTGCAGCGCAATTATTACATAAACACTTGGTCGAGTTAGAGTCACCTGATGTAAATGAAGCCGGCCAAACAAAAGATGTTAAGTATCCTCGAATTCTGGTTCCTGCAGTGGAGGTATTTGAACGACAAAGCAGTGATTTTCAAGCTATTAAAGACCCTTATGTGATTAAAGCGATGCACTATATTCGTAATAATGCTTATAACGGAATTAAAGTTGATCAAGTTTTAGATTCGTTGAGAATTTCCAGATCTAATCTGGAAATACGTTTTAAAGAAGAAAGAGGACATTCAGTACATCAAGAAATACATAACTCAAAACTAAAACGCGCTTGTGAATTACTAGCTTCTACTGATATTTCGATTGCAGATGTCCCAGTTTTATGTGGCTATCCATCATTACAGTACATGTATACTGTCTTTAAAAAAGATATCGGTATTACGCCAAAGGATTATCGAATTAAGCATGTTAGTTATTCAATCTAACAGTATTGATAATAATGATTAAAATAAGCAGCCAAATTTCCTGAATGATTTTAAAAAATGCTTCTTACTTAGAAGCATTTTTATATTATTAAGGGCAGTTGAAACTTATACTTCAACTATTTTGCAGGTATTGGTTGAGCCTGCATAGTGTTCATTACCATGAGTAATTAATACAAGCTCTCCTTTATTTAAGTATCCCGTTTCTTGTAATATTTCAATTGCATTGCGTGTAAACACATCATTATTAGTGGTCGTCGAATTAAAATTAATCGGTATTACTCCACGGTATAATGCACAATAATTCAACGTTTGAGTATTACTTGAAAGTGCAAAAATAGGCAAACCAGAGCTAAGACGTGACATTAATAAAGGTGTCGTCCCCGAAGCTGTTAAGGAAATAATCGCTTTGATACCCATTGTATGATTAGCTGCAAACATTGTAGTCATCGCCAATGCTTCAGTTGGATCATTAAACATATAATTCATACGGTTCTTTGAAATATTAATACTTGGATGCTTTTCTGCACCGAGGCAAACTTCACTCATCGCTTTAACCGTTTCAACAGGATAATCACCTGCGGCTGTTTCACCTGATAACATTACTGCATCAGTGCCATCTAATACTGCATTTGCGACATCCATTACCTCTGCTCTTGTTGGCATTGGAGCAGAGATCATCGACTCCATCATCTGTGTTGCGGTTATAACGACTCGATTTAACCGACGTGCTGTTCGGATCATATTTTTTTGTACGCCTACCAAACGTGCATCACCAATTTCTACACCCAAATCACCACGAGCGACCATAACAACATCAGAAGCGAGGATAATATCTTCTAACGCTTCCTGAGTTTCTACTGCTTCAGCACGTTCTACTTTAGCGACTATTTTGGCATGGCAGCCAGCCTCTTTTGCAAGCCGGCGTGCATAATGAATATCTTCACCATTACGAGGGAAAGACACGGCAAGGTAATCACAACCAATTTCAGCAGCAGTGATGATGTCTTTTTTATCTTTAGGTGTTAATGCGGCGGCTGATAATCCCCCCCCTTTTTTATTAATACCTTTATTATTAGATAAGAATCCACCAATCGATACCGTCGTGTGGACTTGGTTACCGATAACCTTTTCAACAACTAATTGAACTCGGCCATCATCAAGTAATAAAACATCACCTGAGATCACCTCTTGCGGTAATGTTTTGTAATCAAGACCAACAGCTTGCTGATCACCCTGACCTTTTTGGATGTCACTATCTAGAATAAATTGGTCACCAATAACTAATTGAATTTTTTTATCTTTAAATGTGGATATACGAATTTTAGGGCCTTGTAAATCCCCCATAATAGCCACTTGTTTTCCTAAACGAGCAGCAATTTCTCGTACCTGTTTAGCACGTTTTATATGATCTGCAGGTTCACCATGTGAAAAATTCATGCGAACCATATCTGCTCCCGCAACGATAATTTTTTCAAGGTTATTATCACGGTCTGTAGAAGGTCCTAAAGTCGTAACAATTTTGGTACGTCGTAACATAATATATTCCTGTTAAAGTAATTTTAATTTCTAATCAGACTAAGAAGCTTAATTATTCTGAATTCGAAACTTGACGGTTTAACTATTTTCCAAACTCTCTACATATTATTATTTGAGCCTTTGCATTAAAAATATCAGACTCTGCACATTCCTTTGGGCTAGTGTGTTGAGATAGCAATTGATATGATATTTTTATCTAAACAAGTATCACTCAACGGTTTTTTAGCCGCCTATTTTCATTTTTGATATACCTCCCTACTCTAAGAAATTTAATATCGATATTGTATTTATCTATAACCAAGCGATGAAAAAACCATTGCTCCATTTAGAACCAATTAACTTCGTGTTATTTTAAAAACGGTTTTGTGCGAATAAGGACGATGTGGGGAATAAATACAAGCTTGTGCAATCTCCGGCATATTCACTTGATCAGGGTAGTGTTGTGTTTCAAGGCATAATCCATAATAAGCATCATAAGCTTTACCTTCCCGCCCAATTTCTCCCGATAACCAATTACCGGTATAAAACTGAATGGCATTTTGATCGGTGTAGACCTCCAATTGTAACCCTGTAAATTCACAATTAACTTGAGCAGCTAAAGCAAATTCTTCTTGATTTAAACACCAACAATGATCGTAACCATTCACTAATTTTATTTGTTGCTCATTCGCAGTGATGCCTTCTTGGATGACTTTTTTGGTGCGTAAATCCATTGCCGTTTCGCTAACAGATTCTTTGCTAATTGGAATAGATTGTTCATTAATTTTCAAATAATGATCTGCAACAATCACGACAGAGTGGTCGACAATTTTCCCATGACAACCTGATAAATTAAAATAAGTATGTTGCGTTACATTAATCGGTACACCTTTATCAGTGGTTGCGCCATATTCAACAGAAAGCTCATTGTCATCATTTAATGCATACTTAACGGTAAAGTTGATATTTGCAGGATAACCCGCGTCACCCTCTTTCGTTTTGATTGCTAGGCAAATCTCTTGTTGGTTAAAAGATTCAACTGTCCAACGCTGTTTGTCTAGCTGGATTGAAGCGCTGTGCAGATGATTGTTACCTTCATTTAATTCAAGCTCAATTGTTTTACCATTTAGTGGAAACTTACCGTTAGCAATTCGGTTTGCCCATGGCCCGACAACGCTACCAATATAAGCTTTGGTAGCCAAGTAATCTTGAGGTTGCTTAAACCCCAAAACAATATTCTGTCGCTGGTTGTTTTTATCATTGACAAAAAAATTAACAATGGTGGCACCAAGCTGTGAAATATCAACTTGAGTACCTTGCGTATTTTTTAGGGAGTAGAGATGAAAATCCCCCCATGCTTTTTTAACTGTTTGCGTCATGACTTGATCCTTTTCATAAAAAAGTGCATGAGGTTAATACCATGCACTTTGGTTTATTATTTTTTAGTACTGTGGTCTTAGTTTAAGAACATACAAGGAATTTCATTTGGGTAACGCTCTGTTGCTGGTTGATTGTAATCAATATCTGTTACTCCCAGCAGATTCAGTACTTGGTACATTGTTTTACCAACATTAGCGAAGGCAACGCCGGCATGATGCGGATAACGCTTTTGAATCAATACATGGCGGTAAAAACGCTGCATTTCAGGAATAGCAAAGACTGCGATAGAACCAAATGATTGTGGGTCGATATCCAGAATGTCACCTTGAGCAACATAAGCGCGGAGCTTGGTATCTGCAGTTGACTGCAAACGGAACAATGTTACTTCTCCAGGCTTGATTTGACCTTCAAGTGTCCCACGTGTGATATCTGGTGCTTTACCTAGCTCCATCAGGCTGTGCATGATTTTTTGGAAACGCAATTGAGAATTTTTCATACAGCTAGATGCAGTGTTACCACAATGGAACCCCATGAATAGGTCTTTTGCAGTGTAGTTACCCATCACTTCAGCATTTGCTTCAACCATATCCGTTGGCACTGAGTTGTTGATATCTAGTAACGTTGCTGGCAAATTTGTTGCACAGGTGATCATGTACTCAGAAAGCGCACCATAAATATCCACTTCACAAGCAACAGGAATACCACGTTCAGCTAATCGTGCATTTACAAAGCATGGAACAAAGCCGAAGAATTTTTCAAATGAAGGCCAACACTTATTAGCAAATACACCAAACGTTGAGGCTCCAAGATTCGCTTTATGGAAATCAAGTAATGCGGCTTCATATTGTGCAAGCTTAGGCAGTAGATCAGGATATGGGTTGTTATCACCAAGTTCTGCTTCCATAGAGGCGATAATTGCAGGAATATCTTTATGACCCGCAGCCTCAAGGTATAGGTCGTAAAGGTCAAGTTCACTGTTTTCCATGATTTCAACACCAAGGTCAAATAACGCCTTGATAGGTGCGTTACAAGCAACGAAATCCTGTGGACGAGGACCAAAACTAAAGATCTTCAGACCTTTAAGGCCTAATATAGTACGCACTACAGGTACAAACTCACCAATCATTGTGGCAACTTCTGTTGGTGTACCCACTGGATACTCAGGAATATGTGGGCGAATATTACGCAAACCTGCGCTATATGAGGCATTTAACATACCGCAATACGCATCGCCTCGCTCATCAGCAAGGCATGCAGTTGACTCTTCTGCTGCAGAAACAAACATAACAGGGCCATCAAAACGTTGCGCCATTTGTGTTAAAGGGCCTTCAGGTCCAAAGTTACCAAGATAAATAACTAATGAGTTAATGCCAGCTTCTTTTGCTTCAGCTAATGCTTTTAGCATGTCATTTTCATTTTCGATAATCGTATTTAACTCAATAACGCTAATTTCTTTTTCAGCACATGATTTAACAACTGCTTTACGACGTTGATCAGAAAGAGTGATAGGAAAACAGTCACGGCTTACAGCCACGATACCTAGTTTTACTTGTGGAATATTGATCATAATGTTGCTCCGAATAATTGTGATTAATTAATATAAGGACACTATGACGATTTAAAATAGAAAAAAAATTGTGAAAAATAACAAGTTAATTCTGTTATTTTGTTTTAACAAACAAGATCACAAAAACACTTATTATATAAATAAAATTGCTTTTAAAAATAAAATAAAAAGCGCCAGAAAAAGTAAAAATACTTTACACTTCAACAACTTAAAAGCACACAGGCATCAATAAAGAGTTCACTGCAAACGAACACAAAGATGATATTGATCAGGGTTTTATGGAATAATTAAGTTTTATCTATCGGAAATTAATATTTGAAAAAACAAAAAAATTTATACATCTAATCCAGTTTAAAAACTCAGGTTAAAATGAACCTGAGTTTTTAACAATGCTATATTTGAGCTTCATTATCATATGGTAGAATAGTTTGAATAGAACCATCTTCATTATGTACTAACTCTGTCATTTTTATGTTTCTCAGGTGTGTTTGGCCACCAGATAACGAACAGTCATGGTAGAACAGATACCATTTCCCTTCGAACTGAGCAACCGAGTGGTGGGTTGTCCAACCTAAAACAGGCGCTAAAATGACGCCTTGATAAGTAAATGGACCATATGGTGACTTGCTAGTAGCATAAACAATTTTGTGAGTATCCCCCGTTGAGTAAGAGAAGTAATAGGTATCATTATGTTTATGTAACCAAGGGCCTTCGAAATAGCGACGATCCGTATCACCTGTCAAAATTAACTCGCCATTTTCATCCAAAATCTCGATACTACGAGCAGATTCAGTAAGATCAAGCATATTCTCAGATAATTTAGCAACTTGAGGTAATAGAGCAGGTTCATTATCTGCAGGATATTTTTCTTCACCAAATTCTCCGTCACGCCAGTTTTGTAGTTGACCGCCCCATAGCCCGCCAAAATAAATATAGTATTGTTGGTCATCATCTTGAAATACTGCAGGATCAATACTAAATGTTCCTTCGATATGTGTGTCTTGTGCAACAAAAGGCCCTTCTGGCGCATCACCGACAGCAACACCTACATGAAATACACCATCATAATTTTTAGCCGGAAAGTATAGGTAGTATTTACCATTTTTTTCAGCTGCATCTGGCGCCCACATTTGACGTTCAGCCCATTTCACATCTTTTACGTCAAGTGCATTACCATGATCAGTCGACTTACCAAACGGACGATCGAGTGAAATCACGTGATAATCTTTCATATCGAAATGGTCACCGTTATCATTTAATGGTTTACCTGTTTCAACGTCATGAGATGGATAAATATAAATCTTGCCATTAAATACATGTGCAGAAGGATCCGCGGTGTAAATATGTGTAACAAGTGGCGAGGAGATCGGTTTTAACGAATTTGCACGGTCAAGATCTCGTTTAGTCACGACTTCTGCATCGCTTAGATTTTGTTCTTTAATATCTTGTTTATTCATTGCATTTTACTCATAAAGTTATTGAAATTGATTTATAACGGAGTATATCCAAGGCTAGCTAAGGTTAAATTTCCGATAACTTTCACTTCTTTTATGTTTTTTAGTTTCTGTGACTTATATTTGAATTTATCGACGAAGCTAGCTTGATTGGGTTGAAATTACGGTAAAGAAATAAACCAAAGGGTAAGAAAGATTAAAATTCCTATGATTTTTACTACTATTATATTATTTAGTCTCTTTGATTTAGATTGACTCGTAAAAAAGGGGGGAAAATAAACATTCTTATTATCCCCCCTTATTGAAAAATTTACGCCTCTATTTAAAAATGAGGTTGATGGCGTTAAGACTCTAAGTATTCAAGATAGTCGAAATCAGCAGATGCTTTCAGTCCGGTAATATCTGCAGCAAATAATGCTACAAAACTACCTGTGAAGCGGAAAATATCGGGGCCACCTTCATCAGATAAAGGTGTACTATTTAATGCAGGACCAATGGCGTGCCAAGCTTTTCCATCGAGAGAATAACTGAATTTATACCATTGTTTATCAAGTACTAAGCGCATATATACAACGCTGACATCACCAATGGCGACCTCTTCTGAATATTCCCCGTAGTTTTCATTAATGTTACCCACCACTTGCAGAACACGCTTGCCTTCATCTGTTGCGGTCATCTTGAGAAAATAGTGTCCATTTCTAGCGTAATACGCACATAACCCCGCCATTTGATAAGGTGTATTTGGACTAAACTCCATTTTAGTTTCGGCACTCGCATGATGAGACTGAAAGCGACGTGCAATCATACTTTGCTCGTAACGCGAAGAAAGATAGTGACGCCCTTTTAAGCGTAGGTAACCTGGACGCTCAGTTAATGAAACCCACTCTTCATTTATAGGTTCACGCAGTGTTTGATAATCAAGGCGCAGTATATTGCTGTCAAAATCATCACGTGCAGCGACGGTTGGCCATGGGCATAAAGCTAGATCTGGTGCATCCACCTCAACAACGGGGGTTTTTCCTGAGGTGACATATGGCCAACCGTCTTGCCAATGTGCTTTTTGTAGTGCAGTTTCACGCCCTAAAATGGAAAATACATCGTTATATTTAGGCATAAATTGGTAACCTTCAGGATTACGAATTTGACGACCACACAGGTGACTTAGATACCATTCGCCCTTTTGTGTTTCGACAAGGAAACCGTGACCCGCACGAGAAAGCTCGGCCTCTTCCTGAAAACGACTGGTTAAAATAGGGTTGTCAGGGTGAACTTGATAGGGACCCAAGATATTTTTAGAACGGCAAACAGTAACCGCGTGGTCCTGTGCTGTTCCACCTTCTGCAGTTATCAAGTAGTAAAAACCATCTTTTTTCAGCATTTGTGGCCCTTCGGTGCAGCCTAATACCGTTCCTTCAAAAATATTATGTGCATTACCAACCAGTTTGCCAGCAATGGGGTCAAACTCTTGCAATACGATCCCCCCGAAGAAGTTTCTATTTGCTCTGCCATCCCAGACCATGTTCAACATATATTTTTTGCCATCTTCATCATGGAATAAAGAAGGATCAAACCCATAATTACCAATTGAAACCGGATCACTCCATGGGCCTTCTACATTATCCGCTGTGATGACAAAGCTCGGTGTTGCCATCCAGTTCCCGCCTCTACAAGCATGCACATTAGAAAAGCACAGCCAAAATTTCCCATCAGAGTATGTAAGTGCTGGAGCATAAACGCCTTCAGAATTGTCCATCCCTTTCATATCAAGTTGAGATGTTCTAGTTAAGGCATGACTAATTAGTCGCCAATTAACAAGATCCTTTGAATGATGAATCTGAATACCAGGAAACCACTCAAAAGTTGAAGTTGCAATGTAGTAGTCATCCCCGACACGAATAATAGATGGATCAGGATTGAAGCCTTTTAATATTGGATTTAAAATATTATGCGTCATAATTAGTCTCGATTATACTTATACCAGTATCACTGAACTGGTTGTTTAATAGATAACATGCAAACACAATATTCGCTAACTATCTGATAATAAACGAATACTGGTATTAAATTAAAAAAACGATCAGGTCTCTCATCGAACATACTCAGATTGGAACTAATAGTAACCTAGTCAAGTACCTAATCAATCTTGCTGGTAACATCATTGTTTTCAATCGAAGGCCTTGCTCAGAATGCTTTTGATTGAACAAAATTTGAATGAAAAAGGTTAATAACCACTAGTTTGGAATAATGTTTTAAATAATAATTACTTATCAACACAACATTTTCCTTATTCCCTTAGGAAACTGATTATTTCACTGCTATTGGTTCATCATCAACAATATCTTTGAGTAAATCATCATGACCGCAGTAATCAGCAAGGATCTTCTTGCCAAGGTATTCTGCACTGTGGCGTTCAAATAAAAGAGGACGAATTGAGTCTTTTTCTTCGTCATTGATTCTACCTACTTTTTTAAATAATCCCGTCATGCCTATGATTTTCCAGTTTAATTAATTGTGCATATAGTTCAGGATAATATTTGGCTTTTTAGTAGATTCATTCAATTATGAAATTTGATATGAAAACTCACCTATTTGTTTAACGTGCTCTACATCACAAAAATATTGAAGTTTTATCATCAAGAATAAATAAATAATTATATGTTAGGCAGCCTGTTTATCTAGGGCATGCTACTCGGCAATCATCGGCTTGACACCTAATGGTCTATTCATTATCAGGATCACAGCATACAGAACAAGAAGTATTTGAGTGCATCGGGTTATAGCGTAACAAGTGAAAATTTAAACATTTTTCTTTTGGAACAATAATGACTTAATTACCTGTGTAATAATAACCGCATAAAGAGCATAACCATCATTACTTCCTGGAAGAGGTAAAATAGATATATTAATGACCATATTATTTAATGATAAGATATTTATATATGGGCCAAAAGCAAATACGTGTGTCAATTCACACAATCAAACATTGGGGAAAAAACAACAACAAATTAACCATATTTTATACTGTTTCCGATTAAAAATACCTCGACACTGTTCAGCCATTAATTTGAGAGAAATGAAATCAAGCTCATCTATACTCAATAATTACACGAGGTTAACAATGAATAACGTTAAAAATATAATATTAGTGCTCGGCACAACAATAACATTAACAGGTTGCCTTTCCGGCGAATTAAGTGATGATCAAAAAAATGCTCAAACAGACAATCAAACAGTGATTGAAACCCCAGCGATAAGCAACCTATCTGAAATTGCAAGTAGAATTGGAGACGGTTTTCCAATCGGTGCAGCAGTATCTGAATCCAATATCACAGATACTAATATTAGTGCGATTGTAATACAGCACTTTAATCAGGTCACCGCCGAAAACATCATGAAACCAGAAGGTCTACAGCCTAATGAAGGTGATTTTACTTTTGATAAAGCGGATGCATTGGTAGATTATGCTGATGATAATGGTATGACCGTACATGCGCACACTCTTGTGTGGCATAGCCAATCTCCAGCTTGGATGAAAGATTGTACCGATGTAGCAGATTGTACTGACGTGATGAACACACACATCACCGAGGTTGTGCAGCACTTTGCAGGAAAAAATATTGCTAGTTGGGATGTAGTCAATGAAGCTTTCAATGATAAAGATGGATCATATCGCGGTAGTAACGAGACTTTTGGCGGCATATCTTGGGCTGAGAAAATAGGTGAAGATTACATTAATATTGCCTATACAACTGCACGTGCAGCAGATACATCAGACTCTGCCGCGAAGCTTTACTACAACGATTACAATCTTGAGATGAATGATACGAAGCTTACCGCTGCGCTTACCATGATCGATGGACTACAAGAAGACAATCTCATTGATGGTATTGGCTTCCAAATGCATGTAACAGATACCTTCCCAACCATCGAAAATATTACTGCTGCATTAAAAAAAGCCGCGAATACGGGTCTACAGGTTAAGATCACTGAACTAGACGTTCGTATGAATAAAGATGCGAATGCAACTTCATTAACAGCAGCAATTGCTGAGACGCAAAAACAACGCTACAAATCAATCGTCGCAGCTTATTTAGACGTCGTTCCTGCTGCACAGCGTGGTGGTATTACGGTATGGGGTATATCTGATCCAGACAGTTGGATTATCAGCCTTTACGGCAATATTGACTGGCCATTAATGTTTGATGCTGACCTAAACCAAAAACCTGCGTTAAAAGGTTTTGCTGAAGCATTAAATGCTAAAACCGATACTGATTCTAATACTAATTCTAATTCTAATTCTAAAAATATCTTAACTAATGGTGATTTTGAAGCTGGCATTGAACCATGGGTAGCACGTGGAGATGGAGCTGCAACAGTAACGTTAGAAACAACTGAAGTACATAGTGGTAACAATAGCGCTTTAGTTGAAGGACGTACGGCAACTTGGCAAGGTATCTCAACAGATGTTGTTGGCTTATTCAGAGCGGGTCAAACTTATAACGTTTCTGCATGGGTTAAGCTATCTGATAATGCTAGTACAGTTACACCTAATATGAAGCTATCACTAGAAATAAATACCGGAGAAGGAGAAAATCAATACCTTGAACTAACTCCTTCTACAGCAGTAAGTGCAGGTGCTTGGGTACAGCTACAAGGTACTTACATGCATACGATAGCAACACAAGCAACTTTAGCTAACCTTTATGTTGAAGCAAGTGAGATATCAGTTGACTTTTATGTTGATGATATTTCTATTGTTCCTGAGGTAGTTGTCCCTGAAACGGCATTCTTTAACACAACCTTTGAAACGGGACTTGATTCATGGGTAGCGCGTGGAGATGGAGCTGCAACAGTAACATTAAACACTGCCCAGGCACACACCGGTAACAATAGTGCTTTAGTTACAGGACGCACGGCTACTTGGAATGGTATATCAAAAGATGTTGTAGGCTTATTCACAGCGGATGAAACTTATAACGTTTCTGCATGGGTTAGGTTGTCTGATGATGCTAGTACAGTTACACCTGATATGAAGCTAACTCTAGAAATAAAATACGGTGTAGATACCGTTGATTATCTTGAACTTACTATGGCAGAAACAGTTACCGCGGGTGATTGGGTAGAACTAACAGGTGCTTACACGCATACGATAACAACCGAAGCAAATGAAGCTAACCTGTATGTTGAAGCAAGTGAAACAACAGTTGACTTTTATGTTGATGATATTTCGATAACAGTGGCGGAATAACATATAGATTAACGTTGATTATTCATTAAGGATTTATATCTACTTTAATGTTTAATGACAGTTAAATACTATTAATGAGAAGAGCTAACAGATTTATCTGTTAGCTCTTTTTTTACATCTAACAATACACCATTTTTGACATCCACATCCCTAATAACTATTTCTGACCAATGCCTAATGAAGAATATATTGCTTTGTTGATGAAGTGCTTATTTTGGATAATTTTAAACACAATACAATCAAGGCAAACGACGGGATAGAGACTACCTAATCGCCTAGATTATCATTCAACGACCGCTCAATAACTGAGTCTGTAATGCGAGTAATGAGTGATGCACAGACATCTACACCAAATCAGTCATTAGAAACCTAATACATGCAGTAATTCATAATAAAAAGAAGGGAAAAAACAATAATACATAAACCATATTTTGCATTGTTTTAGGTAGGGTCGCTCATATAGAATTATTACTTTAATTTACTTTTTTAAATAATTAGTGGCTTTAACTTCCAGCAAACGTTTAGACTCCTATGTGTTTGTTGCAAACAATAGTCCCTCCTCCTTCATAATCAATCAAGGTTATTATGCTTAGTTCGTCTTCAACGCTCAATAAACGCATGAATATTGTAGCGTTAACTTGGCCCATTTTTATAGAAGTGTTATTACGCACAGCACTGAATACTACCGATGTTTTCATGCTCAGTGGCTACTCTGATCTTGCTGTTTCAGCAGTTGGCGTTATAGCCCAAATTTCGTTTTTTCTAATCATAATTTCTATGATGGTCAGCAGTGGTACAGGCATTCTTATAGCACAATACAATGGAGCATCACGTACATTAGAATCAGCTCAAGTAGGCGTTGCCAGTATTTTGTTAGCAGTTGTTGTTGGAGGAGCGCTTAGCATTACTGTATTTTTAGGCGCTAAATCGTTTATTTCACTTTTTGGCTTAGAGGATCAAGTAGCTCAATTTGGCTATGATTACCTGATCATTAGTGGTTCATTCACTTTCAACATAACCATTGGTATCGTATTGACAACGATATTGCGAAGTCACGGATATTCTAGATCACCTATGTTTATCAATCTTGTCGCAGGTATTGTTAATATTGTAGGTAATTATATTGCACTATATCAACCTTTTGGATTGCCTGTATATGGCGTAGCCGGTGTAGCCATTGCGACAGTCTCAAGCCAGATTGTCGCAACCCTTCTAATGTGCCAATTAATTCGTTCCAAAGATATTGAGCTACCATTTAAAGACTTTAGAAACATTCCTAATGCAATCTTCCAAAGAATAATAAAGATTGGAGCAATGAATGCTGGTGAGATACTTTCTTACAATATGGCTCAAATGACGATTGTATATTTTGTCGTTCAAATGGGAACATCATCCTTAGCCGCTTTAACTTATATGCAAAACATTACGCGACTATCATTTGCCTTTTCTCTCGCATTAGGACAAGCAGCACAAATACAAACAAGCTATTTTATTGGTAAAGGCTGGCACGATGATATCTTAATACGAGTACAAAAATATTTTTTAGTAGGTTTAATTGTATCTACTTCAGCAATATTATTAATCTTTACTTTTAGATATCCGATTATAGATTTATTTACACAAGACAAAGAAATTGTTGCACTCGTCGCAATACTGATAGCTGCATCAATTTTCATTGAATCAGGTCGTGTATTTAATCTAATCTTCATCTCTGCGCTCAAAGGGGCTGGTGACATTAAGTTTCCAGTTCAAATAGGGATCCTGAGTATGTGGGGTATCGCAGTTCTTTCAAGTTATATGCTCGGTATATATTGGGGATATGGTGTTTTAGGCGCATGTTTAGCTATCGGAATGGATGAATGGATTCGTGGCATTGTGATGTTTAAACGCTGGCGTTCAAAAACGTGGGTACGTTTTTCATTGATACAAAAGTAATGGTATATATCATTACTTTTAAACAAAACTCAATAGGACACTTTAAATACAGACCTAAATATAAATTTAAAACGAGTAGTTGAAAGAGTTTAGCCAAATAGTATAGCAATCACGGCAAGCTTTGAAATAAGTACTGTTAAAAAATCCAATATAAAGAATACTTTTTACACAAACCGACAGCGACTTATATCATTATAAAACAGGTAGCCTTAATAAAGTATTAATAACAGATTGATTATC
Source organism: Vibrio sp. 2-Bac 85 (assembly GCF_037546705.1). Classification (NCBI taxonomy): domain Bacteria; kingdom Pseudomonadati; phylum Pseudomonadota; class Gammaproteobacteria; order Vibrionales; family Vibrionaceae; genus Vibrio; species Vibrio sp. 2-Bac 85. The sequence goes on from NZ_JALAAB010000002.1 coordinate 268,786, forward strand.
ACCCTGAATAATAAAACTACGTTCCACTATACTAAAAAATATAACGAACATGATTCAAGAGAGCCAATTAATATGTCAACCATAAAAACACTTGCACAATTAGAGATGCAATTAGGGGAATGTCCTCGTTGGAATGAACAAGAGGAATCATGGTATTGGGTCGATATTTTAGGTAAAGCACTTTATCGCTATGACACTTTAAATAAAAAATTATTCTCACGCATATTCGATTTCAACCCTGCTTGTTTTGCTTTTACCAAAACGAATCAGATTATTTTGACTGCATCATCTGGTCTATTTCTTCTTGAAAATTTCTCCTCTGCTGTTCAATTTATAATGGACCCTGAAAATGATCAACCTACGCAAAGGTTTAATGATGGCGTACCGACTCCGGATGGGAATCTACTCGCTGGAACAATTGGAGATGCAACGACTGCGACTGGAAACTTGTATTATTTTGACATTACTAAAAATAGTGTTATCTGCGAAACGATAATGGAAGGCTATACAATTATAAATGGACAAGCATTCTCTCCCGATGGTAAATGGTTATATATTACTGATACGCCGAAACAAAAAATTTTAAAGTACCCTTATAATTCAACAACAAAAAAGCTAGGAAAAGCACAACTTTTTTATAAATTTACCCAAGAAGATGAATACCCTGATGGTGCCGCTGTAGACGCTGAAGGTAACTATTGGATTGCAATGTATGGCACGGGTAAAATTTGTGTTATTTCTCCTGAAGGAGAAAAAATTGATGAAATATATTTACCTATTAGCCAACCGACGATGATTGCATTTGGTGGAATAAACCTTAATCAATTAATTGTCACAAGTGCTGCACAGGGCTTAAATAAAGAAAGTTTAGAAAAAGAACCTCTTGCGGGTAGCGTATTGCTATTAGATATTAGTAAAAAAGGTGCACTTCCTTTTAAGCTAAATACTTACAAACCATCAGCGAACTAAAAGATAAAAATCCCTCAATTCTTTTAAGGTTGAGGGATTTTTTGTGTAAATCTTTATACAAATTAGGGACTGTATTCGTATAAATTATTACTTAGTAATTGATAACGTATTTCATGCGATTGCTCACCGGTTGCCAACAATGATGTTTTTACTTATTATTATTAAAGAGCCTGTTGATGCACCTCGACGTCAAATTAATAACGAAAAAAATCAGTAAACAAAACAATATTTTTATTGAATGTATCAGTTTTTCGTTCTATCAAATACTCAGTTTGCCCCTCCAAATAGGTTCTAATACAATAATAATGGAAGCATTTGCCGTTACGACATATTTAATTTCCAATGGCGGATGGCTTGTATTAGGTAATGTAAACTTGTCGCGATTAATAGACTCATTCCAAGCTATAGCCAAATATCAACACCGACAGTTCGAAGTAAAGCTCCATATAAGCTGAAATAAAAACCTCGATGATCCCGTTACGATTAACTGAATATCAGTTAAAAGAAAACGGCGAAATGCATTGTGCATAAAGACTGTTAAAATTAAAATATACTGCGAGTACAAGAGCGGAGCAAATAAACCAGATTTGACTGCTTGATTATTGGCAGCCATTACTGATAGACAATAACATCAACCCTGCGACTGCAATCGCAACGAAAACAAAAATATGCAAGGTGGTGCTAGCTTAAATAAAGGCCATGCGATTAATGGTACGAATAACATAGCTAAACTCATAATGTTCCAAGACAAGAATATATAATCGATATAATTTAATGATTAAACTTTATTTCACTGTTTTATAAATCGCAGCTATATCTTCTTCTGCATAACCGGCTTTGCGGGCCTGTTTATAAGATTCGTTTGTAATCGCTGCTGTAGGCAACGTTAAATTTAATTTATCACCTAAGTCGACAGCTAACCTCATATCTTTTTGCATATGTTTAAGTGGGAAGCTTGTTGTGTAATTTTCATCTAACAACATGGGTCCTTTCACTTTAAACATAGGGTTTGCCATTGCACCTGCATCAATAATATCTAACAACTGTTGACCATCAAGGTTTGCTTTAAGGCCAAGTGACATTCCTTCACTGAAAATACTTAACATCCCCCCCATAATCATATTAACGACAAGTTTCATTTTAGCACCCTGACCAATCTCACCGAGGTAAGGCGACATTTTCCCCATTATTTCAAAGGCAGGTAAAGCATCATCATAAAGAGACTTGTCACCTGCAGCTAAAATAATTAAGGTGCCATCTTCCGCTGGCTTTTTCGTCCCAGAAACAGGTGCTTCTAAAAAGCGCCCTCCCGCTTTTATGATTGCTGCTGAAATAGTTTGTGAAGTCGCATCGTCAACAGTAGACATATCAATGTAACTGCGACCTTCTCCAATGCCTGCTAATACACCATCAGGTCCATCGCAAATAGCTAACGCAGCGGCAGGGTCAGAAACGATAGTAAAAGTAATATCGCATGTTTCAGCAACTTGCTTTGGTGATTTTCCTTGATGAGCACCAAGTGCAACTAGCTCATCACATTTATCACTATTTCGATTCCAAACCGTTACATCTAATCCTGCTTTAACTAAGTTTAATGCCATTGCATTACCCATAATACCTAAGCCTATAAATCCAAATTTTTTCATCAATACACTTTCCTTAATTTAAATAGGTGAAAACACACTATTTTGATTGGTAACGAGTATAAATCGTTCATCTTATTTGGCTTGATAAGTAAATGATTCAAAGTCAGCAAAACAACCATCACCACTTATGTCCTCACAGTGTAAACCTACAAATGCACCGGTAAAGAAACCACGGCCATTAATATAGTCATCTGATAGCTTCCAAGATTCGAAATTTTTCTCAAACTGTATCCAGTTATCACCATCAAAGGAGTAACTATAGTAATAATCGAGACCTTCAACATCAACTTTCATCCAGACATGTGCAATATTATCAGGCACAATAATTTCATTACCATCATAATGGTGAAAAGTTGCAATCTGTTGGTCAATCTGAATCAGACGCAAGCAACGTTTACCTAACTCTTCATCAAAATCAATAAGGCAGTAAGTCCAATTACTCGTGTTGTAATAACAACAAATTCCTGCTGATTGCTGGAAATTTTCAGGTGAAAATGTCATTTTAGTTTGTGCGCTAAAATGGTGGTGACGCCAGCGTGTAGCAATCGTTGATTGCTCAAAGAGTGAGACTAAACTGTCATTTCCATAAAGCCTTAACACGCCTGATTTTTCAGTTAAACTGCCTAGTTTATCGGTAAAGGGAATACGTAATGTTTGCCAGTTATTATCTAGTTTAGAGTTATCAAAGTTATCAGTAAAATGTTCAGAGATCCCCCAATCACAGGCGGGTAAATTTGCTTCTGGAATTTGCAGTTTAGCATGTGGCCCACCAACGGTGATTGGCCAACCTTGTTGCCATTCGATTCTATCAATTGCAGTTTCACGACCCAAAGGACACATTCCACGACCATGCTTTGCAAGCAGCGGTTTATCAGGAAAGCGCAGTGGACGACTCGCTAAATAGGTAATAAACCATTCACCGTTTTGGGTTTCGACAAGTGCGCCGTGTCCTGCTTTTTGTATCTCGTTGCTAGGTGTATGCCACGTTGTAACTAATGCGCCATGAGGGCTTAGTTCGTAAGGACCGAAGAGATCTTGCGAACGAGCCACCGTTACTGAGTGCTCAAAGCTTGTACCACCTTCAGCAGTTAATAAATAATAATAACCGTCTTTCTTATAAATGTTAGGTGCTTCCGTATATTTGAGGTCAGTCCCTTCAAATATGGTAATTCGTTTTTTATCCAATCTATTTGTTTTAGCATCAAATGCTTGCATCACTATTTTATTGTATGGATCACTATGATTTCTTGGCCCCCAAGGGCGATACACATAATACTTTTGACCATCATCGCTATGAAACAATGACGGATCAAAACCGCCGTTCCCCATCGGGATAGGTTTACTCCATGGCCCTTCGATACTTGATGAAGTGACTAAGAAATTTCGCCCATTTTTCCAAGGGGCATCAATGACTTTCACATCCGTAAATAACAACCAAAATAAACCATCAGAATAGCTCAAAGCAGGCGCCCAAATTCCACCTGAGTCTGGGTTTCCTTTCATATCTAACATATCGACTGAATCTAATGGTGTTGCAGCAAGACGCCAGTTTTTGAGATCTTTGGAATGGAATATTCTGACACCGGGAAACCACTCAAAAGTAGACGTTGCAATATAATAATCTTCACCATTGCGACAAATAGAAGGGTCAGGATGAAAGCCTTTTAATATTGGATTGTTAATCATACTATCCACCGATTAATACAAAATAAGTTATTTTTAGTTTCTATTTTATGTCGCGCTTTGGAGGGCCAAAGAGTGACCGTTTTAATGAATCCGTCATGACAATTCATTAAGGTAAACTTATGGCTAACAAATGCGGGTAACCAAGATTTTTTATGTCTTTTTTTTACTGATACTAGAAAGAAGCAATACAAAGAAACATAACACAAAATTAAACAATGGAATTTGCAAATCAGAAGGCATTGAATAAATAATCAAGACTGACGGAATCCAAATTATCCAGTTGGTAACCAATGTTGTGGGAATTTGCACGAATACAAACGACTTATCAATATTTGCAAATGTTTGACGAAAATTAAGAAGCTTATCTTTCCATAAGTATGCAATCGCCATACTCGGTGCTGCCCATAGAGAGCCATAAACAAATTGGTCAATAATCGTCTTTTTCGCTAGCGTGCCTACATCATTACCAGTGCCAAACCAATTCTCTTGAAGTTGATATAAAAAATCTACTTCAACACCTTTATAAGCCCAAAATAGAACATAAAAAAGACCGACAGCGGCAATTTTTTCATTAATTTGTTTGGTTAAAACGAGGTAAATAAAGGGGATAAACCCACCAAAAAGAGAAGTTGATAACATCGCATATTTCCAACCATATTGACTTTTTAAATCACTCAAATAGGTAAAGACGACAGCCGCTGGCTCATAATAGAAGTAGCACAATGCAGTGAGCACTGCAAACAATTGTAATACTACCCCTGGCACTAAATTTTGTTTCAATGCAGATTTAACATTTTTACTCAGTGTTTGCATGCTTAAAGACCTTGGTAAAAAATTAATTAAGTACGGTTTCAAATTACTTGAACTTTTATTTTCAATAATAACCAGTAATTTGGGGCTTCTTATAAAAAAATGTAGTGTAAGTTACTGTGTAACGCTCCCTAAAATCAGATAAATTTGTTAATTAAAATGACATTACACTTTCCTTGATACTAACGATTAAAAGTCGATACAACTTTTATCGAATACCAATAAAATTAATATAGTGATCTGAGACTGCGCAGAGTAAATTATTTATAACAAGGCATGATTTTCTGAAGAAGGTTTTCTCATGTTCAAACACATCACGAAGTTAGTGATTATCTTAACCAGCAAAACGGTCACTTTTTTAGTACCCTTATCATTAATATATATCTATTAAGCGTACATCAATAACTAGTACTGCATGGGCACCTATTTTACCGCCATTGCCTTTTTTACCCCAAGCTAAATCAGAAGGTATTACAAATTCGTATCTCGATCCCAATGGCATATGTTGTAAACCTTCAGTCAACCCGTCAATGGCTTCTTCAAGGCTAAATTTTTCTGGGCTATTAACTTGGTAAGTATCAGCGATAACTGAACCATCAGTTAATAAAATTCGCTGGTGAATTTCAACACTGTCATCAATGGTTGGATAGCGACCTTCTGATTGTTCAATAACTCGGTACATTAACCCTGAATGAGAAAATATGACGCCATCTTTTTGTTGGTATTTCAGTAAAAAATCTTCACTTTTTTTGCGATTTTGACCAGCAGATCCCTTTCCACTTTGTTTATCTTTTTTACGTGCCATAATCTATATTCCGAAATAATAAATTTGTAATAATTAAATTTATCACGACTTATCTCTCTTCCCATATTAATAGGAAAAGCATTTCAATCAAAAAATTAACATTTTCTTCTTTCTAACTATTGTTAAAACAACTTGTGTAAATTTCGGTCATAAAACTAGATTCAACGCTTTAAATTATAAGTAAAATTTTTTATTTTAAAAATTGTGAATGCTCATACTTTCAGTTTGCCTAAAAGTATCAGTAATAAGAAAAAAAACAATTGTAATATATGGTTTTTGTATTTATATATTACTGATCGTTGCCAATGTGGAAACCGAATACTCTAGCAGTTCTACTACAAGTTTAATTTTATTATTCGCATTACCTGCATCATTAAGTGTAAATATTAGCTTCAAAACCATACCCCAATAACGTACATTGCATTAGCACACAAGTCTCGGAAAATACTTAGCGAAGATGATCATCCATTTCTAAGGTAGGAATTGATCTTCGATATTTTGAGATTCATCTAAACACTCCAAGGCTTGCCGTTTGCTTTTTTATAAATAATCTCAGTTCAATAATCCAATCGATACTGCACAGCCATTTTCGTGTGTTTCTGCGTTAAATTAGCTACCAATAACAAGTTATTGCTACGATGATTTTTCTGGAACTACACAAAACTATCAATACTGTACTGTGATAAATTTTAACCATTTGATTATTAAATAAATTTCGTTTTTATTTACCAGAGTTAAGGTTAAAAAGTTTAATTTCCCAATTAGCTAGATATTACCCTTCATAACTATCTTCCAAAGCTATGTAGCAAAAAATCTATCAGTGCTTGAACGCGGAGAATTTTATAACGCGCCTGTGGGTAAACTAGCGACACTATACTGTCGTTTAATTGCCAATCGTCAAATACCGTTACTAAACGTCCTTGCGCTAGGTCATCTTTAATATGGTAATCGGTTAAACGCGCGATACCTTGATGATTTAATACGGCAAGGCGGCTGACATGTCCATTCGCACAGTGAAATTTTCCTTTTAGGGTTAACTCATAATGGTCACGCTCTTTTTCATTATTCCCTAACAAATTCAGCTTAGTAAATGGCCATTTATGAACTGATCCTAAAATGATGTTATGTTTGAGTAAATCTTTAGGATGACTAATTTTTTTGTGTTTATGCAAATATTCTGGTGAAGCGCAAACATGTGTTTTAAAACTTGTTAGTGGTCGAGCAATCAAATTTGAATCTGGTAAAGGCCCCATACGCACTACAATATCGTAGTGTTGGGCAATTAAATCGACATGCACGCTGCTAAAATCTAAGGTGATAATTACATCAGGATGTTGATCCATAAATAGAAAAAGTAACGGTGTTAAAATTTGCTCACCAAAAATACCACCTACCGCATTGATTCTTATTTCCCCTGCCAATGTTTGTTGATCTTCTTGTGCTTGGTCGATTGCTTGCTCTATATAGGATAAGCCCTGTGTGCATTGACGATAAAACTGTTCTCCAATATCGGTTAGCATAATAGATCGTGTTGAACGATGTAATAACTGCACGCCTAAGTTTTTTTCTAGTTGGGTAATTAGTTGTGACACTCTTGAACGCGAACTGTTTAACATGTTGGCCGCTGCACTAAAACTTCCATCATCAACCACCCTAAGAAATTCAGGTATACCTTGCAGATTTTTTTTATCGATCATCTTTCATATCCTTATAGAGCTAACTTTTGAATAGATTGTTTAACATTATTAAACAATGAGTTTAAAGCATAGGTATATGTAAACAATATTTTATTAGGTAAACTAATATTATTGCTCATGTTTTTATTGATGAATTTGCTAATACTACTATCGACCATAGGGAGAAAAAAGATGGAACACTTTCGATGGGGTCTTATTGGACCTGGGCGCATTGCTGAAAACTTTGCTCAAGCATTAACCGTGATAGATGATGCCGTACTTTATGCGATTGCTAGTCGCAATGAACAAAGAGCCTCAAACTTTGCTAATAAATATAAAATTGAAAATATCTATCTAGATTACAATGAACTAGTGAACGATAGAAAAATTGATGCGGTTTATATTGCCACACCACATCGTTTTCATTATGAACAAATTAAATTATGTTTAGAAGCCGGTAAAGCGGTGCTTTGTGAGAAGCCATTAACAGTGAATGCCGCGCAATCGCAAGAGCTAATGTTACTGGCAAAATCTAAAGGTCTATTTTTAATGGAAGCGGTTTGGACACGTTTTCTGCCTATTTATAAGCAAGTTAGAAATTGGTTAGATGCGGGTGTTATCGGTGAAGTGAAATCGTTACAGTCAAACTTTGGTTTTTGTATACCAAAAGATCTAGACGACCGACTATATAACCATGATTTGGCGGGAGGTACCTTGTTAGACATGGGTATATATAACATAACTGTCTCACAGTGGGTTTACGGGGAAAACCCTGAATCTATTCAAGCGACGTCATTATTAACTGAAACAGAGGTTGATGAGCATACCTCTGTAAATATGCAGTACAGCGATGGTCGATTTTCACAGTTTACTTGTAGTTTTATGGCAAAACACCGTAACGATTTTTGTATTTATGGTACTAAAGGCCAAATCAAAATACATGATATGTTTTGGTGTACAAATAAAGCCACATTAGTGACCGAAAGTGAAACATTAACAATAGATAAACCTTTCCGTTCGACAGGTTTTGAATACGAAATTGAAGAAGCAATGTCCTGCATTCGTGGGGGTCTATTAGAAAGCCCAGGCATCACTCACCAAGATACGCTCGCCACTATGACGGTCATGGATACTATTCGACAACAAGTTGGGCAAAAATACCATTTCGAATAATCAATTTGAGTACGCTGAATAATTAATTTATGTTCGATGAATAATCGTTCAGCAATGATTGGATACCTCCCATTTACAAGGTAAATAATAATGAAAAAAAGAATATTAGGTAGTACGGGCTTTGACGTTTCTGAAATTGGCCTTGGTTGCTGGCAATTGGGAAATGATTTTGGCCCTCTTGAAGACAAACAAGCACAAGAAATATTATCGGTAGCATCAGATGAAGGTATCAATTTATTAGATACCGCTGATGTATATGGTAGCGGAATCAGCGAAGAACGTATCGGGAGATGGTTGAAAAAAAGTAAAGAAAAGCCTTTTGTTATCACTAAGGTGGGCCGAGGGGAAACGTTGTTCCCTGCGAGTTACACAAAAAATAAAGTAAGGGAAAATATACAAGGGTCGATAACGCGCTTAGGCCTTGAGGCTTTAGATTTAGTTCAGTTACATTGTATTCCGCCTGAAGTATTACGAAATGGTGAAATATTTAATTGGTTAGAAGACTTTCAACAACAAGGACTAATTAAAAACTTTGGTGCCAGTGTTGAAATGATTGACGATGCCATATTTTGCTGCCAAGTACCCAAACTTGCCACGGTACAAATTATTTTCAATATTTTCAGACAAAAGGCGATCGAAACATTATTACCAAAGGCGGCGGAAAATAATATCGGCGTTATTGTTCGTTTACCATTAGCGAGTGGGTTGTTGAGCGGGAAAATGGCTAAAGATCAGAAGTTTTCAGAGCAAGACCATCGTAATTATAATAAAGACGGTGCAGCATTTCACGTCGGCGAAACGTTTAATGGATTACCGTTTAATAAAGGGGTTGAATTGGTCGATCAGCTTAAAGCAATGCTGCCTAGCCATTTAAACTTATTAGAGACCTCGTTACGTTGGTTATTAGATCAACCACAGGTCAGCACCATTATTGCTGGAGCAAGTAGCCCGCAACAGGTAATAAAAAATGCACAGGTAAGTAACTTGGCTCCCATTGATGAAGAACTTGATAAAAAATTAAAAATATTTTATCAATCTCAAGTAAAACAACATATTCGTGGTGGTATATAATTTCACGATAAAACCTGTTGCCTATCGAGAATTTATTCAATATAAACAGATATTTATATGAAAATCTATTTTGAATTAACTTGTTTGCCCTATCTAATATTAGGTCAAAAATAGTCAGATTGGTGTAATATAAATTTTAACTTCTTTTAAGTGAATGCTCGTACTTACATCAATCAACACAACTCATTTAATTTAAATGCACAGTTAATAGTCAATACTTTAATTGTGTTTTAGGAGTAGTAAATATGTCAAACACCCCATTAACGAATTATGAAGATACTGCTGAAAGACTTGTTTTAGCCTTTGGCAGAAAAGACAATATCACTGACATTGACGCCTGTTTTACTCGTCTACGTGTAAAAGTAGATAAAGTAAAAATTGTTGACCAAAAAACAATAAAAAAACTTGGCGCTTTAAAAGTAATTATCGTCAAGAATGAAGTACAAGCTATTTTTGGCAATAAAGCAGAGCAACTAAAGACCGACATGCAAGAATGGATTTCTAACAAAGCAGATGCAAAACTCGCTAGTGATCTTGTTATGGCTTTTGGTGGCAAAGACAATATCACTGACATTGACGCCTGTTTTACTCGTCTACGTGTAAAAGTAGATAAAGTAAAAATTGTTGACCAAAAAACAATAGAAAAACTAGGCGCTTTAAAAGTAGTTATCATTAATAATGAAATACAAGCTATTTTTGGCAAAAAATCTGAGCAACTAAAAACCGACATGCAAGAATGGATTTCCAACAAAGCTGATAAAACGAATATCTGATGGTAAAAAGTATAGACGAAGTTGATACTTACATGGCTTGCTTAATTTGTAGAAGACACTCCATAAATCGATTGTGACGATCTAAAATCAACAAAAATAGCAACCTAAGATGTAATGCTGATCAGTTAATAAAAAGTATTTATTTTTAGGTATATGTGATCAAAATCCGATGTTCAAACAACGTCGGTATTTTTGTGACTTTAGATTACGACTTTCACCCTATTGAAGCCTTCACTCCTGAACATTACAATTCATTATCTGAAGTCCTTTCTCCTGTTTGAATTGCCCAATGCCTTAAAGAACAAGATGCTATTACCTTGATAAAGACAAGCTACCACTTGAAATGATGGTGTAGGGCATTGTTGGTAGGTAATACTTAGACACCTTCCAATGAACGATATAATCAACCTGTTGGACACTATATAACTCAGCAAACGTTCCTTTTGTCACAACAAGTGCCTTTGTTTAGTAATTAGAGCGGCATCAAATAAATGGTCAAAACTGTTCAACAGCGGAGAGCTACGATGAGCTGGTTTATAATAGAGTTTGAAGACCGCTTGAAGAATCATCTGGTAAAAATGGTAATTACACAGAATTATTTACAGGGTAGATGGCTAAAAAAAACAGTAATCAATCCGCTTTAACTCAACAACCACCTACTAAAGTAGGTGGGTTAGTTTTACGGACTAAAGTCCGGATACGGGTCAAAGACCCGTTGAATTAACCTTCCGTTCTAAAGTTATCGTCACCTTTAACTTCAAAGTGGTGTTCTAGACATTCTTTAATCATTTCTTCGGTAACATCTCCTGATGTTACACAGAAATATCCTCTGGCCCAGAAATGACGACATCAATATCTCTTTTTAAGATCTGGGAAACTTTCAAATAATTTAGCAGATGAATGCCCTTTAATTCTTCTCATTATTTCACTGGGTGCCATATTCGGTGGTGCTTAAACTAAAAGATGAACATGCTCCTTACTCACAACTCCTTTTAAAATCTCAATTTCAAAGGCATTACATGTTTGCCGAACTAATTCTCTTACTTTCAAACCAACATCACCTTGTAATACTTGGTATCTAAATTTAGTAACAAAAACAAACTGATATTGAATTTTAAAAACTGTATGGCTGCCGTATCTATAATCCATAACTACCTCCTAACACTAATAGAGAGATTATAGCTAAAGCTGACCGGCTAAAGCCGATGGTTTTAACCTTTTTGGTGACTAATAAACTTGGTCACCAAAATGGACACCATTTGGTCACCGAGCTAAATTTTAGTGTTTTTTTAGTTATTCAAAGCGACTAAAAGTAGTGTTAAAAAAGAGGGAAATTTGAATAATACTGGTTTAAAACTGGGTTGATATTGTCAAATTAAAGGCGAAAAAAAACCGCTTTTGCGTTTAAGCATAAAGCGGTTTTCTTAATGTGGTCGGTGATAGATGGAGCGAATAAGCGACAGCTTAGTGCCTGAGCTATCTTTTTGACTAATTTAGATTTTTTAATAGATTAAGACGAAAAAACCCGTATTACTTTTAAAAAGTAATACGGGTTTCAAATGTGGTCGGTGATAGAGGATTCGAACCTCTGACCCTCTGGTCCCAAACCAGATGCGCTACCAAGCTGCGCTAATCACCGAGTATTTTATTTGTATTTTGTAATAAAAGATTAAACCCTCTGGTCCAACTCTTTTCCAAAACACTGGAGATGCGCTACCAAATTGCGCTAATCACCGATATTGTTAATATCTAATTAGTCAGGAATTGTAATTAACTAATTGATATTACTGTTTAAATGGTGCGGAATGAGAGACTTGAACTCTCACATCTTACGATACTAGAACCTAAATCTAGCGCGTCTACCAATTCCGCCAATTCCGCAACGACTTAAACATTTTTAAACTTAAGATTTAAAAAATGGGGCGAATGACGGGGTTTGAACCCGCGACAACCGGAATCACAATCCGGGGCTCTACCAACTGAGCTACATCCGCCACTAAACTTTTTTAAAAATGGTACGCCCTACAGGATTCGAACCTGTGGCCTACGGCTTAGAAGGCCGTTGCTCTATCCGGCTGAGCTAAGGGCGCAAAAGCAGGATTTATATCTTACAACGATTTCTCATTGTTTTCAAAATGTGGTCGGTGATAGAGGATTCGAACCTCTGACCCTCTGGTCCCAAACCAGATGCGCTACCAAGCTGCGCTAATCACCGAGTATTTATTCGTATTTTGTAATATAGGGTCAAACCCTCTGGTCCAACTCTTATTCAAAACACTGGAGATGTGCTAACAAACCACACTTACCACCAAGTATTTATTCGTATTTTGTAATACAGGGTCAAACCCTCTGGTCCAACTCTTTTCCAAAATACCGGAGATATGCTAAAAACCACACTTACCACCGAGTATTTGAGCATTGGATATATTGTAAATAACACTATCCGCTCTGTTCATTATTAATCAATGTATATGTTATCACATGTTATTAACTGAACTGTTGAAGCAACTAATCTTTGTAAGAACTTAATGCCTGTCAACGAGGCGAGATATTACTGAGTTGGGTTGTGATCGTCAAACTTTATTTACATATATTTTTCCGCTTGCCGAATAATTAAACGCATTGTCTACAATTAATTCGTTCTTAGTATCATTTTTAGCATTTAATGGTTTGTAACGTCATTTTTTTAAACTTAATTTAAGCTGATTTGATAAGCTACATAAAATATGTTCATGAATTAAATATCATTTTAATCAAACTTGGTACAATATTGTTCAATTATTATAACTTCAGTCTATCTATCATCAACGGAGCGCACTAAGCATGGCTTACCCCGATACAAAAAAAGAGAAAGCCTATTCATGGCTTAATATTGTGCTTATATTAACTTGCCTCACAATGTTTGGCGCAAGCACCTATTTTTTCGCTTATCCAGATACTGCACCGCAATTGATTCAACGTTTAGGACTGACATCTTATTTCAACGATAAAATGGAGAAATTAGCGGCGTTAAAACAAACTCAGCAACAGGAAGCGATGGCCCAACCAAAACAAGAAACTGTTGTTATTAAAGAAACGCTCGAGGTTGAAGAGGTAGAAGTAGCTCAAAAAGAGGAAGATCTGTTAGTGGCTTCGGCTTTAGGTGAATTACCAAATTCGTCGGCACAATCTACTGAAATTGTTATTGACCCTAATTTACCTTTGATCGACGAGTCTGATCCCGTGGTATTAGAAGCGATTGAAGAGTTTAGTGAACAGACATTAATTGTTGATAATTTATTAGAGCAAGATCTGTTACGCAGCACGGTGGTATTTATCGATAATTTTAGCCGTGGTGAGTTTCTTGCTAGCTTTAGTCCATTGATGGCGACTGACATACCATTTCGTAAAAAAGAGAGTAACGGTAAAACTTATGTATCTGTCCTTAATTATCATCGCTATGATAACTACACAAAATATGTAAACTCAATTGACAGTGAAAAAATTGTGGCAACGTACCATATGTTGAAACCACTCATTGACCAAACTTATGCAGAGATTTCGTTACCAGGCGCAGACTTTGATGACGTGTTAAATGATGCGATTGAAATGGCGTTAAGCGTGCCCGTTATCAATGGCCCCATCTCATTAAAGTCCCCTTCTGTGATGTACTTATATAATAATCCAACATTAGAAGCATTAAATCATGCACAAAAACTATTACTGAGATTAGGTGGAAAAAATCTGACCATCATACAAGCCAAATTAGTCGAGATTCAGGCACAGTTAATGTCACAATCAACTGACCCTGTTGAATTGAATATACTCAATACACCTGCTAATGAAATAGATTAAAGTAAATTACTTTAACTAAACCAACTAAACCAATAAAAGAGCCCCTTTCAAACCAGTTTTGAAAGGGGCTCTTTTTTGATAAGTTGCCTCACATTGTTTAACTCAGCTTGAATTCCGTTATTGAGCTTAATTTTTCATAAAACTACTATTCAAAGCACCACGGTTAATAACCCAAGATTCATAACACGACTATTCTTAGCGGCTATTATTAACGGCTAATTACTTATAATGGATATTAGTTATCCATACTGTTTGATAGGGACTTAACACTATCAACTCTTGTTGCATATCTAGCGGTTCACCAGAAATCAATTCAATCCAGTTATCAGTCATAATCAAATTTAACTCTTGAATTGATAACTCCATGTCGTGGTCAGTAATATTGTTAATACAAAAAATACTCTGTTTTCTGTCTAGGCTTTGTCTCCAAAATCCAAATAATTGCAAACCTAAATGTAGCGTAAACTGAGTTGCATTAGGGTGGAATGCAGGTTGCTTAATACGAATATCAAGTAACTCTTTAAGTGATGCTAATACAATCGCATGATGGTCGCTCTTATCCGCTAGGTTTTCTTCAAGCTCTTGATAGTCCCAACGATGACGATTGATAGAGCGATTTTGCTGAGTATTAGCGACTTTTTCATAATCGTTCTGCGTGCCTAGCAAGCTGTGAATGTATATGCCAGGAATCCCTTCTAAAGCGAACATGACAGCGTGTGCGCAAATAAATCGCTCTAAACCGAAGCTATCAGCTCCTTTTGTTGTGCCTTGCAGTGCATCGAACAATGCGATGTTAATTTCATAGGCTTTTTGCTGCCCTAACGCTGTGCTACGCCATGAGACTTTGCCACCGAATGATTGCATGGTTTCAACTAAGGTAGTGAGCTCATAGTCGTTCAGTAAGCCTTCCGCAGGACGTAAGCCAATACCATCATGAGATGCAATGAAATTAAAATAAGCGGTACCATTTTGAGAAGGAGGCATACTCATCAACCAACGCTTTAGATATAAACAGTTACCGGTGACTAAGCTATTAATTAGTAAAGGCGGTAATGAAAAGTTATAAATAGCGTGTGCTTCATTGGCATTACCAAAATAGGTGAGGTTTTGAGTATTAGGAATATTCGTTTCAGTAATAATAACGGCATCGGCTTCTGCATGCTCTAATAATGTTCTTAATAAACGGATGACCTCATGGGTCTCAGGTAAATTAATTGAGCTGCTGTTCAATTTTTTCCATAAAAATGCGACGGCATCAAACCTAAATATTTTAACGCCTCTATCGAGGTATAAACGGATAATGTCGACAAAACTTTTTAACACTTCAGGATTTCTAAAATCGAAATCTACTTGATCGTGACTAAAGGTACACCATACATGCTGTGTACCTTTACCGGTTTCAGTTTTTCTTAATAAATCAGAAGTGCGTGGCCTCACGACTGCTGATAAATCATCTTCCGCCGATGCCGTATAGAAAAAGTCATGCCCTATCCCCTCCCCTTTGATGAAGTTATCAAACCATGCACTTCGACTGGAACAATGATTAATCACTAGGTCAGACATTAAACGGCGATCTTTTGCTATTGCTTGTATCTCATCCCAGCCGCCTAAGGACTCATTAACGCTGGAGTAATCAATAACTGAAAATCCGTCGTCGGAGCTATAGGGAAAGAATGGCAAAATATGAACGCTATTAACAGTGTCACCTAAATAATTATCCATAAAATGTTTTAATGTCACTAACGGTTTTTCATCTGGTTTTAATAATGAATCTCCATAGGTGATCATCACAACATCTTGTTGTGACCAATGACTTTTGTAAGCAATGGGCGTTGAGCAAGCTTCATCTAAACGCATTAATTTAACCAATTGTTCACTAAGTTCTTCACAACTAATGTTCAGCTCAACTTCTTTATAAATAATGTTAAGTTGTTGCACTAATTTATTTTTTAACATGGTTAGCGGCGCTTCCATGTCGTTTATTTCATCCATTCATTTCTCCTTATGCACGCGACCCAATGTTTATTTTAAAAACAGTATTTATTTTGAAGTACTTCAACCTAAACTAACTCTATCTGTAATAATCCCTATTTATTTATTCACTAAATTCTTGGTGATCTAACTCTACTGCTTCTTTTAATTGTTCTAATACATCGGGCATGGCGCTGATCACTCGACTCCAAGAGGGAATAAAAGGCGTATCCATTGGTTTATCTAAAAATATTTGACCTGCGGTCATGACGTTTTCAGCAAACATTTCAATCGCTTTCTCTTCATTATGAATATCCAAACTTAAACCATTCATCATTGCGTCACCTCGATACATCTCTAAATAATCTAATGCAATACGGTAGTAAGTTGCTTTAAGCGTACGAATACTTTCAGTGCTGAATGTTTCACCCTGTGTCGCTAATTTACGGATGAATGCTTTACTGATATCAATGGACATTTTTGATAAACCACCTTCGACGCTTTCTAAAGAAAGATCTTGATGCTTATGATCATAGGCATCTGAAATATCCACCTGACAAGTACGATTACTTGCGTAGTTACGGTGCATTTCTGATAATACGCCTATCTCTAATCCCCAATCACTTGGAATGCGTAAATCGCTTAATACATCTTTGCGGAAAGAGAATTCACCCGCTAATGGATAAAGAAAGCTATCAATGAACTCTAAGTACTCATTATGACCAATGGTTTTCTTCAAGGCTTTGACCAAAGGCGTAACTAATAAACGTGACACTCGGCCGTTAATTTTACCGTCTGCTACTCGTGAGTAAAAACCTTTGCAGAACTCGTAATTAAAACCAGGATTAGCAACAGGGTAAATTAACCTTGCTAATAATGAACGATCATAGGTGACAATGTCACAGTCATGTAATGCAACTGATTCGGCTTTACCAGAAGCTAAGGTATAACCCATGCAATACCAAACATTACGCCCTTTACCTAACTCCTTAGGTGCGACCCCCAGTGCTTGTAATTTAGCATCTAGTGCTTTTAACCTTGGTCCCTCGTTCCATAATACACGGTGATGTTGAGGCAATTTTTTAAAGAATTTGAGTGCATGACGATATTGCTCTTCACTTGCACGGTCTAAGCCAACAATAATTTCAGATAAGTAAGGCACCTCACAAAGGTGATCCACAATATCAGGGAATGCATCCCCTTCTAATTCAGAGAAAAGTGAAGGTAAGATTAACCCCATCGGGCGTGTTGAAGAAAAGGTTTTTAGCTCAGCTTCAAGATCTTCATTACTACGTTGTCTTAAATTGTGCATTGTAGTAACAATGCCATTTTGATAAAAATCAGCCATTATTCAGTTCCTTAATTTAATAAATTTGTGTCGATGATAAAATTTCATTTAAACATTCAGTCCAACCTGCAGGGCCATATAAATGACTTTGGTAAACATGTTCTGTACGCGATAAGGGTGGGAAATCATGCACTGGTGAGCGTACCTGCACAGCAATAGTTGCTTGCTCTAGCATCGCAATATCATTTTTACCATCGCCCATCGCAATACTGATGACTTGCTTATTCGATTCATTGTTTTGTAATAGAGCCTGTTGTAATGGCAATAAAGAGGATGTATTTGCAAGTGTAGTTGAAGACGTTACTGATTGTGTAGTTGAAGCATTATCTAAAGATGAAGTTGAAGGAGGTGCTGACACTGTTATTTGAGCATCTTGTTCCTGTAAATCTTGTTGTAAATATAGCTCCGTTAACCATTGTTGTGCCAGACCTTTATCGCAATGTCCACTGATATGTAGAAAACGCCCGCCTTCTAATACGTTGGCGCCTAAGTGACGCATAAGGTTGTTAAATTCTGTTTTTTGTAGGTCATCTCCCAACCAATTTAAAGGCTCTCCATATTGACGCTGCTTAGCCATTGCTGCATTTTCAATACTTAGTCCTGTCAATTCAGCAAGCTGTTCATTACTCATTTCAGAGAAACCTTGAAACAGGTGTTGGTATGCACTTGCTTCACTATTCAACAGTTGCAGCCAATATGACTTCTCTTTAGAAAAAGATTTAACCCAGTACTTCCCCTGCTCGAGTGTATCGGCAGGTTGTTGTTTGAAATAATTAATAGGGATAAAAACGGCAGCACCATTTTCAATAATAAAAGGAGAGGATAAATCCAGCTGTTCCCGTATTAAGGAGATTTCAGGTAACGTTTTGCTACTATTAGGAATGATGTCTATCGCGTTTAACTTCAGCGTTGCTATCATTTCTGTCGCATCGTCAGTTTGATAGGTGTAATGATCTAATAATGTTCCATCTAAATCGGTAAAAACCAATATTTTTTTAAGCATTAATTCCCCATTTGTTGAGAAGCACCTGATTGCTAAAACTTACTACTTAATTAACTATAATTATATAGCCTTGGGTAGGGCCAACTAACAAAAAAATCAAATGACCTCTGCTTTTGATGGGGCCAACAGTAAAAATTAAGACACTATTGTTATGATTTATACTCACTATTTCGCCATGCAAGGTGATAATTATAACAACAGGTTATTACAAGCCACTTTCAACCCCCTAATAAATAGCATTCATAAACAATGACTTAAATTGTGATAATTTCTTGTTAAATCTAAGTCATCAAATATACAATCATTTTACATGACAAAATAGATTAAAAAAAACAAACTGGCACTTGAAATAACCGTCGCATTGATCAGTTCATGTTTTTTTAACAATCCGTTGATCGCATTTATTTTCGAATCTGATTGATACATGGTATACCCCTTATAATTGATAGCTCAACATAGTAATTAACGGCTCTTCAATAGCCTTTACTTGTGTATTTTGCTGATCCTTTGTGACATTTTTAATATCCCTTTGTGAAGGTATCATGACGTCATTAAATGAAGCTTGCTGAGATAGTTCACTTTGACTATTAAGTGCTTCATTTTCAGCTGGAATACTGCCTTCTTTATTTTCGTTAACGTTAAGATTTTGCTGCTCGTTATGATCATTGTTAAATGATACAAAATCATTTAATACTAATTCAGTATTTACCTGTACGACTTCGTTATTCTGTTTTACTTTGGAAGGAATGAGCACTTGGGTATGAGCAGTCACTTTAGTGTTAGCATAATTAACAGAAGAAACAGCTGCTTCAGTTTCATGAATAATGGCCTGTTGAGTTTCTCTCGCCTGTGCTTTTTTTATCTTGGCTATTTTTATTAATGCTAAGCGTTGTTCAACTTTATCTGTTTGTCTTTTAACGTTGACTGCTAATTTATCTAGTCCAGGCGCATAGGGGCTGACTTGTACTTTTCTCAAACCTTTATTATAAGTGCTTTCCTTTAACTTCATTGCTTCATACTCACCTAATGTCACCAAAACAAGCTGTTGTTTTTCGACCCCATGCTCAATCAAATAATTAGCCACATTTTCAGCTCTTTTATGTGCAAGGCTTAAATTATAAGATGCCCTTCCAGACTTATCCGTATGACCTATAACCTGCCACTTTTTCAATTTAGGTTGTTGCTTTATCAGGTCCACTGTATCTAATAAGGCTAATTTATACTCAGGCGCAATCTTCGATGATGATAAAGCAAATAAAACGTTAGTGGTTTCTGTCTTTACTGTCGTAGGTTCAATAACCATGGCTGTTGGACTTGGCTCTGATTTAGCTTTAGCTTGAAACTGATCTTTTGATTGATTCTGCGCTTTAAAATTATCTGCAGCATTATGTTGGGCTAGTGTATATGCTTCTTCTAGCAAGTTTTGTTCGGCGATAGCAGCCAGTTCATTGGCATCGGTGGTTAATAAACTATTATCTGTTGCTCGTTTAAAAAAGATCACTTGTTGTGATCCTTGATCGTTATTATGTGCAGGTACTTTATAACTGCTTAAATAAGTAGAATAAGCTGAAGCCTGTTTAGTGCTTCTATATTCTTCTAACAAAACTAGGCCTCCCGTAACAGCCGAAAGTACGGCCACACCTAACAATGATTTTTTAAGGTGTGATAATGACGTTGATGTTTGTTTTGACATGCCAGACTCCTTTAACATTAAATATTGCAACTTAGGTTGCTGTTTAGATGTCAGTATTACAACAAACTTAAATGGCAAGATTAGGGACAAAAAGTGGCAAACTACTGATCAATAATGTTCAAAAAGTGGCAATGCTATATTTAGCCAAACCTACTGATAAGATTTTTGTATACTTAACCTCAATTCTGGTTAATGAAAGCGGAATTGAGGTTAGTTAAAATCATAAGATTATATTTTTTGCCTATACAGTGCCGTTAGTTATGCGTAGTTCAAGGCGAATTATTGAAGCAATAACGGGTTATTGAGAGATAATTTAACGAATAAATCCACGGAAATAACGGTATTGTATCGCTTTGCTTATCCAGAACTGAGGTTACTTAACCTTCCACCAGCAATAAAGGAATAACACTCAATATGAAACGTATTGCAATAATTGAAGATGACCATGCTATTCGTGAAAACTATATGGACCTAATGCAACGCTACGGTTATCAAGTAGAGGGTTATTCAGGTAGAGAGCAAGCGATGCAAGCCTTCAATAGCCGCTTGCCAGACTTAGCAGTGATTGATGTGGGTTTAGGGCACGAATACGATGGTGGTTTTTTGCTATGTCAGCAGTTAAGACAATTATCGGCGAGTTTACCGATTATCTTTTTAACTGCCCGTGATAATGATTTCGATAGCATTTCCGGATTACGCTTAGGGGCCGATGATTATTTAAGTAAAGAAATTGGTTTAGAGCATTTAATGGTACGTATTAGCGCTTTATTCAGACGTATCGGATTAAGTGAGAGCAATGCACAATCACAACATAATATTTTACAGCGCGGTGCATTAACCATCGATAATGACAAAATGCAGATTAGCTGGCAGGGTAATAATTTAGAAGTGACTATCACCGAATTTTGGATTATTCACGCGCTCGCCCACAAATCAGGCGTAGTAAAAAGTCGCCAACAATTAATGACCGATGCCAACATGGTGGTCGATGACAATACTATTACTTCTCATATTAAAAGGATCCGTAAAAAATTCATGCAAATAGACCCATTATTTGACGAGATAACCGCCATTTATGGCATGGGTTATCGTTGGGATGTAAGCTCTGAAACAGGAACACAACATACAGCGCAATCTTCATTATGCAATTAAAGTGGGGGTTACGTGGCAAGGTATTAGCACTCAGTAGTTTATTATTGCTGTTGCCATTATTTGCCTATCAGTTTGTGGTTGAGATGGAGAACTTTTTACGTGAAGGGCAACAACAAACGCTACTCGGTACCAGCAGCGCAATTGCTACTGCTTTACATGAAAGGCCGAGTCTATTTAATGAGCACGCCAGTTTTTTGCCTAATGTCACTAAAGGGCAGGATTTATATGTTCATAATCTTGAGCAAGCCATTCGCTTAGATGCGAATAATGAGGATTGGGGAGTAAATCGAGGGTTTATAAATAGTTATCAAAATGATCAACTTGAAGCACAAAAAGAAAAAACGAATACAAATAATGTACACTTTAATCAATTATTAGGTAAGCGAGACGGTTTCTTATACGCGCATTTTGAAGTCTCTAATCAACATCCAATTACACGAGAAAAAAGTTCAACTCAAGTCACCGACAATGACCATTTAATTATTGCCATGAGTTCGCCCGAAGGCTTGCTGCAACGTTATATTATTTCGGTCGCGAATGACGGCTGGTTTAATGCTTACCGGTATCCGCAACATAGTATTTACGCAACAAACCTAACGCGAGAAAAGTCCATTCAAGGTATCTGGCAATCTACGAAACAGGGTTACAATATTGAGTTACGCATACCACTTACATTATTAGGCGATAAGCTTGGTTTTCAACTCAACACAGCCTCGACATTGAATTCAAAGCAGATAGACAATGCAATCAGCACATCTAATTTATTAGATATCAGTAAACTCGGCAGCGTATTGATCCCTTCTCCAGAGATAGAGCAAATACTCTTAGCAATGCGTCATACACGCGCAAGGCTTTGGGTGGTTGATAGGCATCAACGTGTTATCGCACAAGCTGGAGATATTCATCAAGCAACAGGGATTTGGCCTGCAGAATCAACTAATGTTCAAGAGGCCAGTTTCTGGACCAAGATTGAAGCAAGATTTTTATCTCCACTCTATTCACTGTTATTAGAACAACCAGAAAATCATTTTATAGATAAAAACCAACACACCACACAACTTAATAATAACCTCGTGAAACAAGCATTAGCAGGAAAAGCGGCCACCCAATGGCGTTTAAGTAGTGATAAAAAAGTATCTATTCTCAGTGCAACTCACCCAATATTTGTTCATGATAAAGTAGTCGGTGTAGTGATAGCAGAGGAAACTAATAACGGCATCATTACATTACGTAACCAAGCCTTACAAAAGATGTTCAGCGTATTATTAGCTGTTATTTTTGTCGCAGGTGTTCTGCTATTTTTATTCCTCTCCACTGTTATCAACCGAGTTCGTGCTTTGCGTGACCAAAGTGAACAAATACTAGATAAAAATGGGCGTCTGAAGGGTACATTTGTTGCCAGTAAACACAGCGATGAAATTGGCGACCTATCACGCAGCATGGCAGGTATGGTTGAACGCTTGGGTCAATATCATCAATATGTTGAGCAGCTATCTTCTCGATTATCTCATGAGTTAAGAACGCCTGTCGCGGTAGTGCGCTCTTCATTGGAGAACTTATCTTTATTACCCTGCAACGATCAACAACAAAAATACATCGAACGTTCTCAACAAGGTATTCAACGACTCAGCAAAATACTTACTAGCATGAGTGAAGCCAGTCGCATTGAGCAAAGTTTACAACAAGCGGAAAAACAACAAATAGACCTGCGCTTATTATTAGACAGTTGTTTGCAAGGATATGAAATGGTGTATCCACAATCCACATTTGAAAAACACCTTGGTGAGGCCCCTGCCTTGATTAATGCAGATCCTGATTTTTTAGTGCAGATGTTAGACAAAATCATTAATAATGCGGTTGAATTTTCTATTTCTAAACAAGCGATTGTTATCAGCTTAGAGAAAGTGACGAGTAATTTATCGAACGTTGGCAGTAAAACAGTGAGTAGTAAAACATTAGGTAGCACACAACAAACTGATCACATCAGTCTAAGCATTACTAATCAAGGTGTATTGTTAAGTTCAGACAATAATCAGGATTTATTTCAATCAATGGTATCTGTGCGCCCTGCTTCTCAACAACATGATACTCACCTAGGTTTAGGTCTTTATATTGCCAAAATGATTTGTGAACACCATCAAGCGACTTTAACTATCGAAAACAATAGCGACTTGACGGGCGTCACCGTAACCATTACCTTGCCCCTTATTCACTCTTAATTGTTATTACTCAACAATAATTGAAACTGACCACTTATATTAATACAGGAATCTTTATGCGCGTATTGGCCACTTCAAAGAAAGCTCAGTTTGCTTTAACAGAACTTAATCAAGTTCAACAATATTTTGTACAAAAACTACAGAAGCTTTCTACTGGCACTGAATTTAAAAGTGTTGAATGGTTAAGAGATAATGGCACTCATGGTGGAGGTCAACGTTTCGAAGCAACCACTAATATGGTATTTAATCGCGCTTCTGTTAACGTATCGCAAGTACAATATGAGGATAAGCCTGATAAAGCTTTTTTATCGGCAACCGCTTTGTCTACCATTATTCATCCTCAACATCCGCTTGCTCCTTCAATCCATATTCACGTGAGCTGGACGGAACTTAAGAATGGACAACAGTACTGGCGTTTAATGGCGGATTTGAATCCTGCCATTGCTGATGCTTCGGATAATTTACTCTTTAACAATATGTTACAACAAGCCAGTGGAGAGTATTTTGAAAGTGGTATTGCACAAGGTGAAGCATATTTCTTCATTCCTGCATTAAATAAACACCGTGGAGTGAGTCATTTTTACTTAGAAGGTTTTACCGGTAATGAGCACACACCTGAATATTTTGGAATTGATTTTGCCACCCAGGCTATCGACTGTTATATCGCTATCTTAAACGATAAATTCAGTCGCTTACCGCCACCTTCAGATCAAGAATTGCAGCAACAATTAGATTATCACACGCTCTATTTTTACCAAGTACTGACCTTGGATAAAGGCACAACTGCAGGGCTGTTAATTCATAGCCAAAATGATGTCGGCACATTAGGCTCTTTACCTGCTTATATTAATCGAGATTTGTTAGCGAGCTGGGTAGCTCACTCGCCATCAGAAAAACAGCCTTTAGTACAATCCTTGGTGGACCTGTTACCGCCACAAAAAAGTGTGCACGTTGACGCTAATATTAAAGCGAATATTGCGCAGGCTATACGACAACATTATACAGCTTGATTTTGAACACTAACATTTATAGCTAACAGCTATCTATAAATGTTTTGATAGCGATTGTGTATAGGTTAATTGAGCATCGAGTTTAAGCTTTTATCAAAAAAACTCGATGCTCAGTTTTACTAAAAACATAATACAATCACGTGATTAATGATAACCACTTAACTAGACCTTTACTTCACCTTTTTATACTTCTAAAATCATCCCCACACTTCCTTCCCCCTTATTATGCGGAGCATTTTATGAGCAGCACACTAACCATTACTCGACCAGACGATTGGCATGTACATTTACGTGATGGAGATGTATTAAAAGATACCGTTCGTGATACTAGTCGTTACATGGGTCGCGCGATTGTTATGCCAAATTTAGTGCCTCCCGTGATGACAACCGACAGTGCATTAGCTTATCGTGAGCGGATTTTAGCGGAGCAACCACAAGCCACCTTTACGCCATTAATGGTTATTTATTTAACCGATAACACCAGTGCCGAAGAGATACAAAAAGCCAAAGCATCAGGCCATGTGTATGCAGCTAAGCTTTACCCAGCTGGCGCAACCACAAACTCTGATTCAGGGGTGACGGATGTTAATAATATCAAAGCAGCGCTACAGGCAATGCAAGATGTTAATATGCCATTATTGGTACATGGTGAAGTAACTGCACACGACGTTGATATTTTTGACCGTGAAGAGGTCTTTTTGAAAGAAGTACTTGCTCCTATCGTGGCAAGTTATCCAAACCTTAAAATAGTGCTTGAGCATATTACAACGGCTAATGCCGTAGAGTTTGTTAACCAAGCAAGCGACAATGTGGCAGCGACCATCACTGCGCATCATTTAATGTTTAACCGCAATCATATGTTAGTGGGAGGCATTAGACCGCATTTTTATTGCCTGCCTATCCTAAAACGCAATACACACCAAGCAGCTCTTGTTAAAGCGGCAACTAGTGGTAGCAAGAAATTCTTCTTAGGGACAGATTCTGCACCGCATAGCATTGGCGCTAAAGAATCAGCATGTGGATGTGCTGGTTCTTATACTGCATTTGCTGCTTTAGAGTTATATGCCGAAGTATTTGAAGCTGAAAATGCTCTCGATAAACTAGAGGGTTTTGCGAGTTTTAATGGTCCAGATTTTTATCAACTACCACGTAATACAGATACAGTAACATTAAATAAATTATCGTGGGATGTGCCTGCAACATTGCAATTTGGTAATGATGTGGTTGTGCCTATTAAAGCTAATGAAACAATGACTTGGAAAGTATTATAGTTTTCTATGGTTGGCTGTTAACTATTGACGAGTTAACTATTAGCGAGATATTCGCTGATAGTTAATATAACCCTATTCATTTGATTTAGTTTAATTTGAATGGATAATTATTGGTACAGATAAATTCTGTACCAATAATAAATATTTTATAGCGATAACAGGGTAACCGAATCGATTACTCTACTTTTACAAGCAAGCTTTATCAGCTCGTATTTTACCTATTTACTTTTATCTGTGACTAGTGGATAGGAAAAACATAAGATGCCCATGATGACATGCGTAATAATACTTTGCGGATGATAGTCAGCTCCTCGAATTCTTCTGAATACACTGCACTTTGTCCATATGCACCTAGCGGTAAAAGATCACGGTATTGTTCAAAATTAGGGTCTTTAATCTCAAATACAACAGAAATTTCACCCGCATGAGACGAAGTAAGATCAATTGAAGATCTATTAGATTTAGCTGCCCCTTCTGCAATATTCGAGACCTTAGCAACTTCAGCGGTAAATACTTTTCCAGGCAAGGCATCAAATATTAACTCTGCGTCATAACCCGCTTTGATTTGTAAAATCTTATTTTGAGGATACCAACTAGCATACTGAAATGAGCTATCTTGAATAAAGAGCATCGCAGGATTTGTTGGCATGGAGGCAACATGTAAACCAGGAAATACCGATATTTGAGTGACATAACCATCACTGTGTGCTCGAACAATTGTATTTCTTAAGTTATAAGTGGCCTCGCTTAATTGTGTATTTAAATCATCAATTATTGCAGCAGCTTTAGCGCTATCAATATCTACTCGCTTGTCTGCATTTGCAGTTTGTAACTCTCGCCCATTTAACTCTTGTGTACTTAATGTTTGCTTACTTAGCTCTTCTTTACTCAGATCTAGTGCACTTAAATATTGTTGCTTTGCAGTCACGATTTGCGCCGTTAATTGTGCGACTTTATTTTGATAAGGTAACGGATCAATTCTGAATAAAATATCCCCCTTATTAATACGAGTATTCGCAGTTATATCAACTGAGAGAACAGTACCTTGAACGACAGGGACAATCGGTGTAGTTACAAAATATTGTTTACTCGAGTCTGAATAAGGATGAGTATAGTTAATCAATAAAATTAACGAACTCACTAACACCGCTCCACCTACTATAGCGGTAGGAACTGTCCAGCGATTAAATGGAATACCAAATACTCTGAATATAACCACACAAATTGATAGGTAGCTTAACGTTATCAACCAATCCATTATTTATCTCCTTGCTGTTGTTCAAGGTTTAATTTGTCTATATCTTCGAATAATTGTGAGGTTTGTTTATCAAAATCTTCTACCTCATTATCGACTTTAAAATCAATATCATCTTCAGAAGCGATATTTTTCTCAGCTACTGCTTTAACTTTTTCAGAGGATTTGATTGATAAGGCAGTTTCGATCGTTTCAACTCGATGTTGCAGATTGATAAGGTTTTGTAAGTTAATCAATTGAAGGTTGGTTTCTTTGCTTGTAACTGATTCTATATTGTCAGTCCCACCCCAACTTCTATTTTGACGGTATGACGTTGCCCAGATCCATAAAAATGGCCATAGAATATGGAAAGTTAATAAACTGATCCACCCCGCTACTTGTAACGCATCTTGTTGTGGATGATTACGTTCCTTCGCCATTTTATAGGGAATGTCATGTATAGCGACCATTCCATAAAATAAGGTAACGAATATAAATACTAATATTCCTAAAGCGATATATTCAAGCATATTACGTCCTGTAAATGATATTAATTTGTTATTAGTATCGCAGAAATTAGAAAGCCCATCACGTAATTCCTTTAAATATCATAAAGTAATCACATAACGGGCTTAATATTAAAAATGTTCTCTAATATTTAATAACTTAAATCGTTATTTATCTTCGAATAATGGCATTTTCTTCAAGTAAGTTGTTAACAGTACAATACGAACACCGTTAACACGCCCTTCAATATGTTCTGGGTTATCAGTTAACGAAATATTACGCACTGGCGTTCCACGCTTAGCAGTAAAATTACCGCCTTTTACTTCCAAGTCTTTAATTAACGTTACGTTATCACCCGCTAATAACACAACACCGTTTGAATCACGAGTTGGGGCAACATCTTCAATTTCATCGGCAGCAACACCATAGTCAGCCCAAGCTTTTTGCTCATCTTCCATGTACATCATATCTAATAGATCTTGAGCCCAAACTTCACCCGCTTTACTTAAACGTGTTAATAAACGAAATGCAGTTACTTGCACAGCAGGAACTTGGCTCCACATGCTATCGTTAAGGCAACGCCAATGGTTATTATCCATCTCAACTGTTTTTTCGATTTGAGGTAAACAAGTAGAACACACTAACACTGATTTATCTGAGTTAGGTTCTTTAACAGGTGGCACTTCGAAAATAGACAGTTCATTAGTCGATGAACATAATTCACAACATCCATTACTACGTTCTGTTAAAGCTGCATTGATCGGCATAATATGACCTTATAGTTAGTAGGGTAAATAAAGGGCGCTATTATGCGCCCTTTTAACAATAAAAAAAACCAGAAATAGTCTTCAATACTTAACCATAAAGGAGGAATGTTTAATCACAAATTGCATTTGATTGATATATAGACTGCAAATACATTGTATTCAATAGTGAATAGTCAGTATCTTCAACATAATCTTGGTTAATCGCATTGAGAATAACCCCACCTGCGTTGGTTTGTGCATACTCTGTTTTAGCAATCACTGTTGCTATACCATTGTAATTAATATTGTCGTAGGTATTGTCGTTTGGCCCTTCAACATTAATCGCTTCATCAACACACGCGTTATCAAGGTCATCACTCACAATATCATTAAAATCTAATACGGCATCACCTTGCGAGTAAACAGGAATTGCTAATACTATTTTGTTCTTTACCACACAACGATTAGTCCAATAGGTGATCGCATCTTGTGCATCTTCTAAAGAAGAGTGCAGGTCGTCATTGTCAGTTGTATTAAGCGCCATCACATTCACAAAATCAGGGTAACCTAAAGCATCCTCTTGCACACCTTGATCGGTTGCATCATCATCCTCACCGGAGTCGACCACGTAACTAAACAGCACACCTTGGTCGGTAGCCAGATCAGAAACTTATTTTACTAAATCTTCAAATAGGTCCCCTTCATCATCAGTTGTTGGAAATTGCCAATTAATATCGATGCCGTCTAGGTCATAATCTTTGATCAAATTTTCAACGTTATTGATAAAGTTATTTAAGGCCGTTGTATTTCCTGCGATAGAGTTAAAAGCAGAGTCACTAGCGTTGCCAATAGAGGCCATGGCATAGATACCTGAGTTATGTGCCGTATCAATCAACTCTTCAAATTCATCTAAATCATCCCCAGTGGGTAAAATTAAATCCCCATCAGATTCAACACCAACCTTGTTATAAATAACATGAGTTAGTTTAGTAAAATCGATGTCATCAAGTGTTTCTTCATCACTGATAGACCAGTATGCAATTTGCTTAAAATCAACACTGGTAAAGTCTTCCTCACACACTGCATCCTCATCGCCTTCCCAAATATCATCAAGAAATTCTGACGTCTTATTATCACAAGCAGCTAACGCATAGAGTGGAAGACAGAGCACAAATGCTCTAATGAATTTGTTCGAAAGTAGTTTATGAGACGGTAATGATGTTTTCACAGACGGATTTATCCTTTTTTCATTTGAATACAATTAATAATATCACTTACCTTAATAGAGCAAGCAAGTTAAAATAAGAAAATAAGTATTTTTACACACACCAAATTAGGCAAACGCTATGAATGAAGCATTAATAATTGCAGATCAAACTTTAATATTACATCGCCATCCACGAAGAAAAAACGAAACATTACAAGCTTGGGATTCAGCTGATGAATACTTGATCAACCATTTTAATGAAAATGAATTGAATAAATACATTACTGAAGATGGGCAACTATTAATTATTAACGATGGTTTTGGTGCATTAAGCTGTTACTTTAACGATCTTGAAAGAACTGTAGTTTCAGACTCTTTTATTTCAGTAAGTTCAATAAAACTTAATATGCAACGTAATCAATGTGATCCTGACAATTTATTAATTCAAGATAGTCTGCAAGCATTACCCGATAACGTTAAAGTGGTATTAATAAAAGTACCTAAAACATTGTCTTTTTTAGAGCATCAATTACAGCAATTAAGTACTGTAATTGGTAAAGATACGATTGTAGTCGCAGCCGGTAAAGTCGACACCATTCATAAATCAACACTGGCTTTATTTGAAAAGTATATCGGTACCACTAAAACGTCATTAGCAAAGAAAAAATCGCGTTTGATATTCAGTATCGTTGATCAAACAGACATTCCAGAAGATGATATTGCAATTACTTGGGATATTGAACGTTTTGACTGGAAAATTCATAACCACGCTAACGTTTTCTCACGTAACCATTTAGATATTGGTGGACGTTACCTAATGGATAACTTACCTGAAGGTGATTTTACTAAAGTGGTGGATTTAGGATGTGGTAACGGCGTAGTTGGCATGGCAGCAGCAGTGGCATACCCAGAAGCACAAATCACATTCATTGATGAATCTTATATGGCAGTAGATTCAGCACGTATTAACATGCTGAAAAACTTTGAAGAAGAACGTTCTGACAATACCCGCTTTGTAGTAAACAACGGACTAGTTGGATTTAAAGCACGTAGTTATGATTTAATTTTATGTAACCCTCCTTTCCATCAACAGCATGCCATCACCGACCATATCGCTTGGAGTATGTTTAATGATGCACATTTCTGTTTAGCAGTGAATGGAGAACTAGTGATTGTTGGTAATCGCCATTTAGATTATCAAGATAAATTAGAGCGTATTTTTGGAAACTGTGAATTAATCGCAGAAAACAAAAAGTTCGTTATCCTACGTGCAATTAAAATGGAATAGCAAATATAAACCTCAAGTGTAAATCTTTACACTTGAGGTTACATATCCCCCATTAACTATCAAAATGTCCTATTGATTAATTCAAGCAAGCTAGCGACAAATTAACAACTAATTTGCCCTTTAACCCTTTAACCGGGCACAGGAATACACTTCACCATAAGCTTCAGATTTAACGGTTAATGTTGAAGCTGTTAATGCTAATACCTTACCTGACTCGTTAATACTATCTGGCAAAATATCATTGAAATTAAAAAAATTATCTAATTGTGGGTGACTAACATTAGTAAATTTGATATCACTGGATGACATCACAAGTTGATCACCTTTTAGCTGCCATGACGATTTATCGGTTTCACTAAATGTCAATTCAGGCATGCCTGGAATATTCAGTAATAAAGTACCAGACCCACTCGACTTCCCTTGCTTAGCGTAATTGATATTGTAGTTGACCTTTACCTTCATTTTGGTCTTTGGCTCTTCTGCTTGGTGCTGGCAGCGCCAATTACCGATCATGTTATTTTCATTAATCTGACTGACATCGGCCGCAAAAGTAGGCATTGCAACTGTAAATGTTAATAACGGTAATAATTTTATTAAATTCATTTCTCTATCCCAATTTTTTACAGTGAATATGCAATGCGATGATAGCCTAGAAGCCTATCAGTAGCTACTGTCGCTAATAACGAAAAACTACACTATTAAATCTAAAATTTTACTACTACAAACAAATTATGACAGGAAGTTTATAACGTAAAAGCTGAAGAAATAGTAATACTAACTTTACTTATCTCTATGGGGTTCATCTATTGAAAGGAGTAATGCTAATTCTATTAGATAACGGATCAATCTTGTTAGTAACAATAGCTATTGTTACCAACTAATAGGAAAGATCTATAAGACAAACCTATTCTCTAGAGTTGCATAATAAATTTTGTAACTATCAATAAAAAGCCCCGTAAAACGAGGCTTTCTTAATGTAGAACGAACGACTATAGAATTTATTTTTGTAATTGACGTTGGCGGCGAACAGCTAAACCTGCAATTGCAAGTCCAAATAATAACATAGTCTCAGGCGCAGGCACTTGTACTGTTAAGGTTGACTGACCAATTTTGACACTAGTAAATAAACCTGAATATATAGTTATATCTAATAAACCATCGGCATTAAGCGCAGCCAATGCTTCAACTTCAAGGTTTCCAGCGAACATAGAACCTAAAGTGATTGCCCCCGAATCAAAATCAAATCGTTCGATTTTAAATAAAAGTGTTTCCCAAAAGTCTAGGTTATTAACTTCTATTTCTAAATATGCACTTGTTGCACTACCAAATGTAAATCCATCATCTGTAATATCATGTTGATAACTAACTGAACTGCCAAAACCACTTAAAGATAGATTTGGATCGACAACATCTACAATCGTGCTAGCAAAAGTACTTGCACTAAATAATAGCCCTATCGCTAATCCCATTTTTTTTATGTTTGAAAAATTAAACATGTCCATATTCCACCCCTATTCCATTTAATGTAAGAAAGAAAAAACTTAAGAAAAAAGCATATATATCAGATATATACATAACTGGTATTACACTTGATTTAGCATCAAATATGCCAACTCGAAAATCTATATATTTAACAATGAGATACAGGTTTTCAGGGACCTAATTAATAACAAATGTAAAGAAAATCAACATATTGTTAATTCAGTATCATTAAAGGTGAATAATGAATGAGACAAAACATTCAAAGAAGATAAAATGACATTATAAAATAAAAGACAAAATTTCAAAAAGTCATTTAAATAAACATAAAGGAATACTTTAAAAAACTAACAATTAATTTAGAACATAATATAAAAATATAATGCAAGCTATTGATGTATTTAATAATAATAATTTCTAAAAAAAATAATTACTAACTCATAAGTAATGCAAGATTTTCCGACATATTTTTTGAACTTAATTATTGGATGCAGTGAAATCGATTCAAATTACTCAATTATAAATAGATTAAGCAAAGCATTATTAATATCAAATTGAATCTAAGGTTTTCTTTGTTGTATTTCGTAATAAGTAATTACTTTAAGAAGCGACCGTCTATTTTTGCTCAAACTGTACTCGGTTTTCAATGAGATCGACTGTGGTTTAATGATTAAGATGTCATAATTTTAAAATTACTGTTTATTGAAGAAGGCTGGATTCAGATCATAAGTGCATAACTTAAAATTTTTATAAAAAACAGAGAACCACTGGGGCTTGTATTGTGAATAAATATGATAAGAAACTTTATTAGAAGACTATTATCCTGATGATACGTAAGCTGCTATGAAAAGAGCTATATAAAGAGGCATGTAAAGATATAAATAAAATGCAATGTTAGCAGCCATTTAAGCCAAAAACTACGTCAGTCACTCTGTGTAAGACTTTAAAGATATCGACTAGCCCTTTAATGGTTTACAGAAATATTTTACCAGAGCACCTTCATGAAGCTTAAACGCAAGAAATAGAGTTTGAATTTTAGGGACAAAAAAGCCCCGCTATTGAAGGTCAGTTCAAAGCGAGGCTTGTATTGTGAGTCAACACAGTAAGCAATCTTGTTAAGAGATTACCAACCAGTTACTTCACGTAGTGCTTTACTGAAATAAACAGCTGCTAGAGATTACCAACCAGTTACTTCACGTAGTGCTTTACTGAAATAAACAGCTGCTAGAGATTACCAACCAGTTACTTCACGTAGTTCTTTACTGAAATAAACAGCTGCTAGAGATTACCAACCAGTTACTTCACGTAGTGCTTTACCGATATCAGCAAGTGATTTAGTCGTTTTCACGCCTGCATCTTCTAATGCTTTAAATTTATCTTCTGCAGTACCTTTACCGCCAGCGATAATCGCACCAGCATGTCCCATACGCTTACCAGCAGGTGCAGTAACACCAGCGATGTAAGAAACAACAGGTTTAGTTACGTTTGCTTTAATAAATGCAGCCGCTTCCTCTTCCGCAGTACCACCGATTTCACCAATCATTACGATTGCTTCAGTTTCTGGATCTTCTTGGAATAATTTTAGAATATCGATGAAGCTAGAACCAGGGATAGGATCACCACCAATACCAACACAAGTTGATTGACCAAAACCTTCGTCTGTAGTTTGTTTAACAGCTTCATAAGTTAATGTACCAGAACGCGATACGATACCTACTTTACCTTTTTTATGAATGTGACCAGGCATAATACCGATTTTACATTCATCAGGTGTGATAACACCAGGACAGTTAGGACCGATCATCACAACACCTTCTTGATCTAGTTTAATTTTAACTGCAACTAAATCTAGTGTTGGAATGCCTTCAGTAATAGTAACGATTAATTTAATACCTGCATCAATCGCTTCTAAAATAGCATCTTTACAAAATGGTGCTGGTACGTAGATAACCGATGCTGTAGCACCCGTTTCTTCTACTGCTTCACGTACTGTATTAAATACAGGTAAGCCTAAATGTACTTGACCGCCTTTACCAGGTGAAACACCACCGACCATTTGTGTACCGTATTCAAGCGCTTGCTCTGAGTGGAAAGTACCTTGACCACCAGTGAAACCCTGACAAATTACTTTAGTGTCTTTATTAATTAAAATACTCATTATTTTCCACCTACCGCTTTAACAGACTGCTGAGCAGCATCTGTTAATGATGTTGCTGCAATAATATTAAGACCTGACTCAGCTAAGATCTTACGACCTAATTCTGCATTGTTACCTTCTAAACGAACGATAACAGGAACAGAAACACCTACTTCAGCTACTGCGCCAATAACACCTTCTGCGATTAAATCACAACGTACAATACCGCCAAAGATATTAACTAAAACAGCTTTAACTTTGTCATCAGAAAGGATGATTTTGAATGCTTCTGTAACACGTTCTTTAGTTGCACCGCCGCCAACATCCAAGAAGTTCGCCGGATTGCCGCCGTGTAGGTTAACCATATCCATAGTACCCATAGCAAGGCCAGCACCATTAACCATACAACCGATGTTGCCATCAAGAGCTACATAGTTAAGTTCCCACTGAGCCGCATGCATTTCACGCGCATCATCTTGTGTTGTATCGTTGATAGCATGAAGTGCTTTTTGACGGTACATTGCATTTGAGTCGATAGTAATTTTGCCATCTAAACAGATTAAATCGTCTGAACCTGTTACAACTAATGGGTTAATTTCTAATAACGCTAAATCTTTATCTTCAAAAATAGTTGCAAGCCCTAAGAAAATCTTAGTGAATTGACCAATTTGTTTACCAGATAAACCTAATTTAAATGCTAATTCACGTCCTTGGTACGCTTGTGCTCCAACCAAAGGATCGATCATAACAGTATGGATTAATTCAGGAGTTTCTTCTGCAACTTTCTCAATTTCAACACCACCCTCGGTAGATGCCATGAAAGTAACACGTTGTGAAGCACGGTCGATTACCGCACCTAAATAAAGCTCGTTAGCAATATCACTACAACTTTCTAGTAATAATTTATTAACTGGTTGTCCGTTAGCATCTGTTTGGTAAGTAACAAGATTTTGACCTAACCATTTATGTGCAAACTCACGGATTGCTTCTTTTGAATCAACTAACTGTACGCCACCCGCTTTACCACGACCACCCGCATGTACCTGACACTTAATAACCCATTTATCTCCGCCTAATTTTGACGCAGCATTAACCGCTTCTTCGCCACTATCACAGGCAACACCCTGTGGAACCGGTAAACCGTATTCTTTAAATAGCTGTTTTGCCTGATATTCATGCAAATTCATGTTTGATTTCCATCTGTTTTAGTTAAACTTAATAGCTCGAAAGCCGTGAGTGTAAAAACAATTTTTGTTTCGCTGCTTATAAAAATAAACAGCGAATAAACTTTTTTATTAAAGATTAAACATCTAATAATAAGCGAGTAGGATCTTCAAGAAGCTCTTTGATAGTCACTAAGAAACCTACTGACTCTTTACCATCAATTAAACGATGGTCATAAGACAGTGCAAGGTACATCATCGGTAATATCTCAACTTTCCCGTTAATCGCCATTGGACGATCTTGGATTTTATGCATACCTAAGATAGCCGCTTGTGGAGGATTGATAATTGGCGTTGAAAGTAAAGAACCAAATACACCGCCGTTAGTCACGGTAAAGTTACCACCCATCATTTCGTCAACAGTTAATTTGCCGTCACGACCTTTGATAGCAAGCTCACGAATACCCTTTTCAATGTCAGCAACACTTAATGTATCAGTATCACGTAAAACAGGTGTTACTAGACCACGTGGTGTTGATACAGCAATACTGATATCAAAGAAGTTGTGGTAAACGATATCAGTACCGTCAATTGCAGCATTAACTTCTGGGTAACGTTTAAGTGCTTCAGTTACCGCTTTAATGTAGAAAGACATGAATCCTAAACGGATACCATGTTTTTTCTCAAACACTTCTTGGTATTGCTTACGAAGATCCATGATTGGTTTCATGTTTACTTCATTAAATGTAGTTAACATTGCCGTTGAGTTTTTAGCTTCTAATAAACGTTCTGCAACACGTTTACGTAAACGTGTCATCGGTACGCGCTTGTCGCTACGTGCAGCAACAGCGGCTACGATATCAACCTTAGGCTCTGTTTCTTTTTTGTTTTTAGATGTACGGAAGTTATCTACATCTTCACGCGTAATAACACCGCCTTTACCAGACCCTTTAATATCACGTGCATCGATGCCTTCTTCAAGCATTAAACGACGAACTGATGGGCTTGCATCGGCAGTTGCTGCAGGAGCTTCAGCTGGAGCTGCTTCTTCTTTCGCTGCAGCAGGTGCATCAGCTTCTTCTAACTTAGCTAATAACTGTTTAGAAAGTACGGTTGCGCCTTCATCTTCAATTATTTCTTTTAAAATGCCTGATGCAGTAGCAGGAACTTCTAACACTACTTTATCAGTTTCGATTTCAACTAACACTTCATCACGCTCAACGAAGTCACCAGGTTGTTTATGCCAAGTTGCTACAGTTGCATCTGCAACTGATTCTGGAAGTTCTGGTACTAGTACTTCAATCATAATTAACGCTTCCTACAATAATAATTTTTATTCAATAAATTTAATTTTGATTACTGTTCATCAAAACCAAGTGCTTCGTTCACTAATGCTTTTTGTTGCTTAACATGCAATGACATATAGCCTACTGCTGTTGATGCAGATGCTGCACGACCAGCATACTGCAATGTTGCACCCGTTGGCATAACACCACGGAAGTTATGTTGACTACAGTACCAAGCACCCTGGTTTTGTGGCTCTTCTTGACACCAAATAAAATCAGTTACATGTGCATATTGCTCAAGTAGATCATTGACTTCATCCGTTGGGAATGGGTAAAGCTGCTCTATACGAATAATGGCGACATGATCTAATTTTTCAGCACGGCGTTTTTCTAATAGTTCGTAGTAAACTTTACCGCTACAAAGAATAATACGCGTAACAGCTTCTGGGTCTAGCGCATCAACTTCACCAATTGCATTTAAGAATGTGCCTGATGCTAATTCATCTAAGCTAGAAACCGCTAATGGATGACGTAACAATGATTTAGGTGACATAACAATTAATGGGCGACGCATTGAACGAATGACTTGGCGACGTAACATGTGATAAACCTGAGCAGGTGTTGAAGGAACACATACCTGCATATTATGCTCAGCACATAATTGTAAAAAACGCTCTAAACGAGCTGATGAATGCTCTGGACCTTGACCTTCATAACCATGCGGTAATAAGACAGTTAGACCACACATACGGCCCCACTTCTGTTCACCTGATGATAAGAATTGGTCAAATACAACTTGAGCACCATTTGCAAAGTCACCGAACTGTGCTTCCCAAATACATAAACCTTTAGGTGCACCAGTAGAGTAACCGTATTCAAATGCTAATACCGCTTCTTCAGATAAAACTGAATCATAAACATCAAAATGACCTTGATCATCAGAGATATTTTGAAGAGGTGTATAACGTTTAGCTTCCGATTGTTCATGTAATACAGCATGACGATGGAAGAAGGTACCACGTGCAGAATCTTGACCGACTAAGCGAATATTATATTTAGAATCTAATAATGTTGCATAAGCTAAGTTTTCAGCAAAACCCCAGTCCAATAATTTTTCACCACGCGCCATTGCCTGGCGATCATTGTAGATCTTAGCAATACGTGAATGTTGTTTCTGATCTTCTGGGTAATGACTGATAGATTCAGCTAATTCAACTAAGCGTTGTTTTTGGAAACCCGCTTCGTACGATGCATGCCACTCATGTTTTAGGTAAGGAGACCAATCTATAGAATTGCCTTGCATAGATTGCCACTCTTTAACCACGCACTCACCATTATCTAAAGCATCACGGTAATCAGCAACAAGCTTTTTAGCAAAACCATCTGCAATCACACCTTCACTTTCTAGTTGTTTGCTGTAGATATCACGTGGAGTAGGATGTTTTTTTATTTTTTGGTACATCAATGGCTGTGTTGCACTTGGCTCATCTGCTTCGTTATGGCCATGACGGCGGTAACAAACTAAATCAATAACAACATCACGTTTGAATTTATTACGGAAGTCGATTGCGATATGTGCCGCTTGCATTACTGCTTCAGGATCATCACCATTAACATGGAAAATGGGTGCTTGGACCATTTTAGCAATATCAGTACAGTAACGAGTTGAGCGAGTATCTTCAGGATTTGAAGTAGTGAAACCAACTTGGTTGTTGATAACGATGCGGATAGTACCACTTACTTTAAATGCACGTGCTTGTGACATATTGAATGTCTCTTGCACAACACCTTGACCAGCAATTGCAGAGTCGCCGTGAATAGTGATAGGTAAAACACTTTCACCAATACTATTTAAACGTTCTTGACGAGCACGAACCGAACCTAAGACTACAGGATTAACGATTTCTAAGTGTGAAGGGTTAAAAGCTAACGATAAATGAACATTGCCTTTAGCAGTTTTAAAATCACTACTAAAACCTTGGTGATATTTAACATCACTTGAACCATCTATATTTGCATGTTTACCTGCAAACTCATTGAACAAATCAGCGGGTTTTTTACCTAATACGTTAACTAATACGTTTAAACGACCACGGTGAGCCATTCCGATAACAACTTCATGTGCACCTTGCTCGCCAGAACGTCTAATGACTTCTTTAAGCATAGGAACAAAAGAATCACCACCTTCTAAAGAGAAACGTTTTGCACCAGGGAATTTAGATCCGATGTAACGTTCAAGGCCTTCTGCTGCAGTTAACTCTTCTAAAAATCGATTTTTAGCTTCGTTGCTGAACGAAGGACGACTTTCACAAGACTCAATTCGGTTTTGGATCCAACGCTTTTCATCAGTGTTCGTGATGTGCATGTATTCCACACCTAACGAGCCACAATAAGTTCGTTTGAGTGATGCAATAAGATCCTTTAATACCATGGTTTCATTGCCAGTAGCAAAAGAACCAACATTAAAGTTAGCATCTAAATCAGAACCGGTTAGTTCATGATAAAAAGGGTCTAACTCTTTAACAGATTCTGTTTTAACTAAACCCAGAGGATCTAAATTTGCAATTTCATGTCCTCGGTTGCGATAAGCACCGATCAGTTGTAAAACTTTGACTTGTTTTGCATCGTTGTGAACAGCACCATCAGGCGGTGTAAAACATTTTGGCGCTTTCGCCGCATGCTTCATCTGTTCACGGATAATTGAATGACGCTCCTCAGGAGCGTCAGTCACACTTGGTAACTCATCAAAGACTTCACGCCAATTAGCGTCCACAGCAAGTGGATCCTCTAAATACAATTCGTAAATGTCTTCGATATAAGTAGAATTTGCCCCGGAAAGATGCGATGAGGCTAACCAAGTTTCCATAACATTAGTTGGCATTAAAATTCCTTATTCTTTATTAATGTTTAATTAATAATATTTATTTAGTAATTAAACTGCGCGTTGTAATAACATAGATTTAATTTTACCAATCGCCTTGGTTGGGTTTAATCCTTTCGGACAAACACTCACGCAGTTCATGATACTGTGACAACGAAAAACACTGAAAGCATCATCTAAATTCGACAAGCGTTCTTCTGTTGCACTATCTCGACTATCGATAAGGAAACGGTATGCAGCTAATAAACCAGCTGGACCGATAAACTTATCAGGGTTCCACCAGAATGAAGGACAAGAGGTTGAACAACAAGCACATAAAATACACTCGTATAAACCATCTAATTTTTCACGCTCTTCTGGAGA
The DNA here is from genome assembly GCF_037546705.1 of Vibrio sp. 2-Bac 85. Taxonomy (NCBI): domain Bacteria; kingdom Pseudomonadati; phylum Pseudomonadota; class Gammaproteobacteria; order Vibrionales; family Vibrionaceae; genus Vibrio; species Vibrio sp. 2-Bac 85. Next base: position 309,187 of record NZ_JALAAB010000002.1, read on the forward strand.
TTGTTTGAACTCTCCAGCAGGCGGTATAGTGCCATCTGTAATTAAAAATGGCTTTACTTTTTCATACTGAGTATAAAATTGTGTCATATCGATCACTAAATCACGTACCACTGGTAAACCAGGTAGTGGACGAAGCACAATTTTTCCAGCAGAAAGTAAATCAGAAAGAGGTGTAATACACGCCAATCCATTTTTACCATTAATATTTAAACCATCACTACCACACACACCTTCACGGCATGAACGACGGAATGACAATGACTTATCTTGCTCTTTTAATGCAATCAAAGCATCAAGCACCATCATGTCAGAACCTTCAGGTATTTCTAATGACATCTCTTTCATTGAAGGTTTGTCATCAACATCAGGGTTGTAGCGATAAACAGAAAATGTAACATTCATATTATAAAACCTTCTTAGTAAACACGTGCTTTAGGTGGGAAAGCTTCACGTAGTACTGGCGCCATATTAACGTCACGTTTACACATACTTTCTGTTTCAGGATTGAAGATACTATGGTGTAGCCAATTTGCATCATCTCGATCAGGGAAGTCAAAACGACTATGGGCACCACGACTTTCAGTACGGAAGTTTGCCGCTAAAGCAGTTGAAAAAGCAGTTTCCATCAAGTTGTCTAATTCTAAACACTCAATACGGTTAGTATTAAACTCGCTACTCTTATCGCCTAACTTAGCATTGTTCAAACGTTCACGTAAAACGCGTAACTCGGCAAGCCCTTCAGCCATTGCATCACCGTCTCTAAATACTGAGAAGTTGTTTTGCATACATTGTTGTAGGTCTTTACGAATTTGATCAGGACACTCTGTACCTGTGCCTTTTTCCCAGCGATTGAAACGTGCTAAAGAAGCTTCAATATTTTCTTCAGTTGGTGGCTTAGCTGTATTTTCTTTGGTTAATACTTTACCAAGATGTTTACCCGCAGCACGACCAAATACGATTAAATCAAGTAATGAGTTACCACCTAATCGGTTTGCACCATGAACCGATACACTTGCAATCTCACCCACCGCAAATAAACCTTTCACTTCAACATCTTTACCATTTTCATCTAGTTTTAACACTTGACCGTTAACGGTAGTTGGTACGCCACCCATCATGTAATGACAAGTAGGGATGATTGGAATCGGTTCATGTACAGGATCAACGTGAGCAAACGTACGTGATAATTCACAGATACCCGGTAAACGCGTTTCTAATACATCTTTACCAAGGTGATCAAGTTTCAATTTAATGTGCGTGCCCCAAGGACCTTCACAACCACGACCTTCACGAATCTCAATCATGATTGAACGAGCAACAACATCACGACCAGCTAAATCTTTAGCATTTGGCGCGTAACGCTCCATGAAACGTTCACCATCTTTATTTAAAAGATAACCACCTTCACCTCGACACCCTTCTGTTACCAGAACACCTGCACCAGCGATACCGGTTGGGTGGAACTGCCACATTTCCATATCTTGTACCGGTACACCAGCACGTAATGCCATACCAACACCGTCACCAGTATTAATGTGAGCATTAGTTGTTGAAGCATAAATACGCCCTGCTCCACCAGTTGCGAGTACCGTTGCTTGAGCTCTAAACACACAAACTTCGCCACTTTCAATATCAATAGCAGTACAACCAACAACATCACCATCATCATTTTTCAATAAATCCAGCGCGTACCATTCAGAGAAAATGGTGGTTTTATTTTTAATATTTTGTTGGTAAAGCGTATGCAACAATGCATGACCTGTACGGTCAGCAGCAGCTGCAGTTCTAGCAGCTTGCTCGCCACCAAACTCTTTAGATTGACCACCAAAAGGACGTTGATATACTGAACCGTCTTCGAAACGAGAAAATGGTAAGCCCATATTTTCAAGTTCACGAACCGCATCGGGTCCTTCATTACACATAAACTCGATAGCATCTTGATCGCCGATAAAGTCAGAACCTTTAACTGTATCGTACATATGCCATTGCCAGTTATCTGCATGTGCATTACCTAGCGCTACTGTAATACCACCTTGAGCAGATACAGTATGAGAACGCGTTGGAAATACTTTAGTAATCAACGCACAACTTTTGCCTTCTTGCGAAATAGATAATGCCGCGCGCATACCTGCACCACCAGCACCAATAACAATCGCATCAAATTCACGAATAGGTAAACTCACTTAAACACCCCACAAAATTACAAAACCAAAAATAACGTAAGCAAATGCAACTGTTGTTAACACAAACTGTAATGTGCCACGTAATAAAGTACATTTAACGTAATCTGTTAAAACTTGCCAAATACCAATCCATGCATGAACTAGCATTGCCACTAATGCCATTAACGTAAATACTTTTGTTAATGTTAGAGAGAAAAAGCCTGTCCAAACTTGATAAGTAATATCAGCAGATGCAACAAAGCCTACAAGATATAAAATGTAGGCTAATAAAATAACAGCACTGGCGCGTAATAATATGTAATCGTGGACGCCGCTCCGTCCGAAAGTACCTGCAACCTTTACCATACTAAAATCCCCGCTAATATTGATAATACAGCAGTAAGGCCAAAGCCTACTTTTGCACTAAGTGATGCACTGTCCAATTCTTCCCAGTACCCTAAATCTTGAATCATATGCCTAACACCAAATACGGCATGGTAAGCAAGACCTGTTAATGATCCCCAGAAAATAAATTCAACGATAAACAAGTCTAAATAACCTTGTACACTTTGAAAATCTTGAGCTGACGATAACGAACAGTTTAGGAAGGTAAGGAATATTGCTAATGCAATAAAAACGATGATCCCAGAAATACGATGCAGTATTGAAGCGGTAGCAGTAATGGGGAATTTAACCGTGGATAGGTCTAAATTTTTAGGTCTCTCTTTGCGCACAATTTATCTCTTTATGATGGCTAAAAGTTAGGGGTTGTTTTACGGGCTCTATTGTTAGCACAATGTTAATGCATTGTAACATCGAAACGCATTTTTTTGTGATCTAAGCACGGTAAAATTTTCAATTGAGCAATAAATAACTCAATTGAAAATTTTACCCACCCAATCCTTAAGATATCAGAGGCTTGAAAGAAATTATAGCACTTTGGATTATTAAAGATTTTATCTAATATTTGTTGCGATCCTAACCCGCAAAGTTGTAATGTTAGATTTGACAAGGTTAAATTTTGACTGTAAAAATGTGGCACCAAAAAAGCGTGTTTATAAAAAGAACAGTACAAGAAGAGTACAAAGAATAATAAAAAATATAAATAATTTTTAAAACAAGGGAGAAAATAATGTCGGACAAAGTCGCAATACTTCACTTACCAGGACAAGATCCTGTTGAACTACCTATCTTTAGTGGTACAGCTGGTAATGATGTCATTGATATTCGTAGCTTAGGAAAAACAGGCTACTTCACTTACGACCCTGGTTTCCTTGCAACAGCCTCTTGTGAGTCTGCAATAACGTTCATTGACGGTGATAAAGGAATTTTATTACACCGAGGTTATGCTATCGATGATTTAGCATACAAATCAGATTATTTAGAAGTTTGTTATTTATTACTAAACGGTCAACTACCTACTGAAAAAGAATTTGCCAAGTTCAAACACACAGTACTTCATCATACAATGTTACATGAACAACTAGTCGCATTTTACCGCGGCTTCCGTCGTGACTCTCATCCAATGGCGATTATGGTTGGTGTAGTAGGTGCTTTATCAGCTTTCTACCATGACTCCTTAGATATTACAAATGAGTCATGTCGTGAAATAGCCGCATTTCGTCTCATTTCAAAAATGCCAACTTTAGCGGCAATGAGTTACAAATATTCTATAGGTCAACCCTTCATGTATCCGGATAACACATTATCTTATTCCGGTAATTTCTTGAAGATGATGTTTGGTATTCCATGTGAAGAATATGTTGTTAATCCAGTACTAGAAAGTGCAATGGACAAAATATTAATTCTTCATGCTGACCATGAACAAAATGCATCAACCTCTACAGTTCGTTTAGCAGGTTCATCTGGTGCGAACCCATTTGCATGTATTGCAGCGGGTATTGCTTCTTTATGGGGCCCAGCACATGGCGGCGCTAACGAAGCATGTTTAGAAATGCTAGAAGAAATTGGCACTGTAGATCGTATTCCTGAGTTCGTTGCAAGAGCGAAGGATAAAGATGACCCTTTCCGTTTAATGGGCTTTGGACACCGTGTTTATAAAAACCATGATCCACGAGCTACGGTAATGCGTAAAACATGTCATGAAGTATTAGATGATCTAAAAATTGATGACCCACTACTAGATGTTGCAATGGAACTAGAGCGTATTGCGCTTGAAGACCCTTACTTCATCGAGAAAAAACTCTACCCTAATGTAGACTTCTACTCAGGTATTGTTTTACGTGCGATGGGTATTCCACGTACTATGTTTACAGTGATATTCGCTGTTGCTCGTACTATTGGTTGGATTTCACATTGGAAAGAAATGTTAGATCAACCTGGACAAAAAATTGGTCGTCCTCGTCAAATGTACACGGGTGAAGTTGATTTACATTACCCTGACAAATAATACGACCAGTTCATTACACTTAATGACATGACTTAGTAGCACCACTACAAGTCATACCCATTGGTAAAGTGAATAATAATGAGGGTATACAGTAGTTAACAGGTTTCATAACCTTTAATTATCTGTATACCCTCTTTTTTTAAAGCTGTTTTGACCATTGAAGTAGCTTTTTCTTTGGATACTTCTTCATTATTTCTCGTTGAATTTGTAAACAACAACCATTACTCGAATTATTCAACTTAAGTAATCTGCGTGCATATAACGCCCTCGCAATGTCGTAACTTTTCACTGTAAAATATTTTAGTACGTAGGCTGCCGCATAAGCTTCAATTTTAATTACATCTATTTGCTTATCGTTTTTATTAAAATTAATACTATTTTCAAAGTCATTTACATGTGCAAGCCCATGAATAAGAAAAGTATATTTATAAGCTTCATTTATATAACGAACATCTAAATCAGTGCTGTAGGGAATGATTTCACTTTGAATGAATATGATAGATTTAACTTCATTATTGAATTTATAGAATGTTGTCACACTGCCTTTAATATCATCACAATTACTAATGCTATTAAATGTAATTTTTGAATGTAAAATACCATCAAATTTAATTCGATGTCTTATCATCAAGTCTGGAGATGGGATACTTAAATCAGGTGTTATAACAATAGTCACTTGCCCTTTTTCTTCTTCTTTTTGCTTTCTAACTTCAAACAAGTTTTCGTAATCGATTACACTCATCAATTTGACCTTAATTTTTTAAAATGTGATAAATTTAAATGCTAATTCAATACACGATAACAAATAAAATAGTTAAATGTCTGAAAACCCGATTTATTGGTATAACGGCAACTAACTCTTAGGCGATTACCTTTTTGATTACCTTAAAAACACAGCCAATAAAAAAGGTAGCCTAAGTACCGTAATGGATCCTTAATCTATTCAAATCATGTAAAATGACAGATTATCTGATGAACATAAAAATATCATTCTTTAAATTCTTGGGAATGTCATTTACTAGCAAATAAGCTAGCTTTAATTACTTTTCCCAAAACATCTAGAGAACTTATGCCAAAACAACTCACCGCATTATCCATTGACTCTATTCAATTCCCCGATCCCAACAATGCGTTAGATGATCCAGAAGGACTACTAGCAATCGGTGGTGACTTATCACCCGAACGACTGCTTAATGCCTATCAACATGCTATTTTCCCTTGGTTTTCCGATGGCGAGCCTATTCTATGGTGGAGTCCTGCTGAAAGAGCCGTGATCCAACCACAGCAAGTACATATAAGTAAAAGCATGGCAAAATTTATTCGCCAAACCTCACTTACGATCACCGTTAACCATCGTTTTAAAGATGTCGTTACAGCCTGTGCACAACCTCGTAAAAAGCAAGCTGAAACGTGGATCAGCCCTGCAATCCAATCGGCCTATTATCAGTTACATTTACGCGGCGTCGCACATTCAGTGGAAGTTTGGGATCAAGGTCAATTAGTGGGTGGATTATATGGGGTCAATGTAGGTGCCATTTTTTGTGGTGAGTCGATGTTCCATCAACAAACAAATGCATCAAAACTTGCTTTTATTGCTTTGAGCCAACATTTTTCACGCTTTCAAGGGCAATTAATAGACTGCCAAATGATGACAGAGCATTTACAAAGTTTAGGGGTAACTGCGAACACTCGGCTAGCGTTCATCAAACAACTCGACCAATATAAAGGAACAACTATTAATTCAACTTGCTGGGATAAACAGACTATTTACCTAAAATAAACGCAATTTATATACGCGTTCAAGTTTTTGTAACTAAAAAATAGAGTTGGACTTAAAACTGACGTTTATGTACAAAGTGTGAAATTAAACTGATGTGAAGTTTAGAGACAAAGGTAATACAAATAAGTTAGATGGTATTATTTAAAAGGTCTTAGGCGCTGCCACACTGTTTGTATTACAGTATCTTTAAGGCTTAATCTAGATTTAAATAAACCTAAAACGTGCCAAATTAGCACGTTTTATATGCACTACAACTGATAAATATTAAATAATCGCTAATATTAGTTTTGTTGTAATTGTGACTTGATTGCACCCAGTACAACTTTTCTAGTGATCAAACCAACATAAATATTATCCTCGTCTAACACAGGATACATTTTCGGTTTTTCGTGGATCATCTTCTGTGCCAAATCTAGAATGCTTAGCGTCGAAGGGATACTCAAAGGTGCATCAGACATAACGTCTTCAACCAATGCAGCATGTTCATGGTAGTAACTCGCTTCAATTAACTTAGCAAGGCAATCCTGCTCAGATAACCAACCTACTACATGTCCCGTCTCATCAATAACAGGCCCGCCGATTAAATTAGATAATAATAATTTATCAACAGCCGCTTCTAAATTCATTCCTTTTGTGAATGCAATGCTTTTACCTGTCATAAACTGCTTAACTTGTAAATTTTTCATTATATTCAGCTCCTTGTATTTGAACATATCCTTTGCCCGACACTTCAATCTAACCCTTTTTTAAAAGAAAGTCGATATTTGAAATAACATTATATGCTAAACTATTTCCTTTATATTTCATTAGCAAAGGGTTTCGATATGGCTTCATTACAAGAGCAATTAATGAATTCAGGTTTAGTTAATAAGCAAAAAGCAAAACAAGCACAAACAGAAAAACGTCGACAAGCAAAACAAAAGAAAAAAAAAGGGACGGTGGTTATTTCAGACGTACAAAAAGCAGTACAAGAAAAAACTGAATTGCAAAGACAAAAAGACCTAGCGGATAACCAAGAAACCCAACAACAATTAGCAATACGCGCTGCACATGGTAAATTAATCCAGATGATTGCTCAGCATTGTGAAAAAGATTACCAAGGTGAACTAGACTACCATTTCACTTATGAAAACAAAGTTAAGCGCATTGCTGTAACACCTTCTATTCAGCAGGGTTTAATCAAAGGCTCTTTTGCCATTTGTGTATTGAATGAAGAATTTTATTTAATCAACAAAGAAGCCGCTGAGAAATTACGCGCTATCGACGAATCAGTACTTGTTGCACTGCATGACCAAACAGATAATTCAACAGAAAATGAAGCAGATGACCCGTATGCTGAATTTGCAATCCCTGATGATTTAATGTGGTAGACAACAAAAATATCCTTAGTAATAAGTGACATATAGAAGGTATCGACCTAGAATAACTTTTCAATAACAAAATTTTTGTAAAAAGAGATACTGCATTTATGGACTTTAAGGCTTATCAATCACAAATCAGAACGTTAATTCCGCTTCGAAATAAAGCGGACTTTAGTACTATGCTGGATAAAGTTTTCTTTGGTGAAAGTACTAGTGATAAATTTCTGATCAAGATGGAATTAAGCCGACTTGCCAAACCCTGTTCTCGGATTATAGACCTGCGTGAAAAGGTAACGGATGAAACGCAACAATTCACGCACCAAGATATTATGCATTACCTCACTCCCTCAGCAGATAAAGAATTAACAGCGGCAATAAAACTATATGGCGAATATACCATTGGGGCTTATGAACAAGTATTGGAGCATGTTCAAAAAGTAAAACAGGAAAAATCAGCAAAACCTGTGGCTAAAATAGCACCTGAAGTAGACCCCAATATTACAGAAAATATTCAATTAGATAATCACAGTAAACAATCTGCTGCACGTATGTTTTTTGTATCAAAGATAACTGTCATACTTGAAGATGGATCTGAGCATCAAGCAAGTACATCAAACATTTCTATTACGGGACTTAAAGTAAAGTTATCAGAAAAGTCGAACTACCTTGATGATCAATTCATTAAGGTTAATTTTACTGCTTTAGGTAATGACTACAAAGATAAAGCGATCACAGGGCAAAAAATAACTTATCGTTTAGTTAAACAACAACAAGAAAAAACGGGTTTTTATCTATATTTAAACCTAGAGGACGATAAACCGGCTTTTGTTAATTTCATAAAATTATTTATTCGCAGTAATCAGCATAAATATAAATTAGATGTGCACTATTATTTCCGCCTAGTGCGAGAAAAACTGATTAGAACCAGTACGTTGATGGGCTTAAGTAGCCTCCCGATTTATCTTAATGCAACCCATAGTTCCGCATTAATATTCTCACTCCGTAATCAAGCAAACAAAGAAATTATAGATGATTGGCGTTGTGATAATAGCAATCAACTGCCTTTTTTATTCTCTGAAAAGCGATTAGCCGCAATGTTAAGTATGGCGAAGCCAACACTAGCAACAACAGTGTATTGCTTTACATATATCAGTGAAGGCGAGGAGTTCTTCTTATCAGCGACCGAAGAAGAATTAAAAAAAGAAAACTTAAAGCATTTATTTATTGAGTATGGTCGTACTAAACCTAATTGGCGTTGCTATCATTTAACACTGCAAAATTATGTTTATAAAGCCAAAAAAACATACGGGTTGACAGATATAAAGCCATCAATATTTGATGATATTACGCATGTTGCAACATTAACTGAAATAGCGACTAATGAAATCATTGAAATAGATCATCGTAGTGATGAAAAAAGAGACCTCAATCTATTAAATATTTTTGTGCACCGAGAAAAACAACCAGGCTTTGTTCCTGTATATGATCTGTTTCCCGATGAATTACGCAAAGAAGAACGTTATAGCTTTAACAGTGCAATTAAATTAACAGCTGGGAAAGATATTTGTTCTGGGAAAATAGTCGATTTTTCAACGTCAGGTTTAAAAATACAACTAGGTGCTAAAGAATCCTTAGCAAGACGTAGTTTAATTAAAATTGATTTTATCGACCTACAAAAGCTATCTAAACAATTTACCCTTTCTAACATTGAATACCGTGTGATTTCTTCTGGTCCAAATAATACCTTTCACTTACAGGTAGCAACTCGTGATAGTTATTTAACTATGCACCAGTTCTTTTCAATATTAATTAAAAATAACCCAACACACTTTCAAGTCATCCCACTTAAGGCCAATAAACAACCAGTAACATCGCGTTTAAGGGAAGCTGCAGAGAGTGCGCTGCATCCAGCCTTCTTCTATGTATCAACTCAAAATTGCAAAGCCAAAGTTTCGCTATCTTCAATTGCCGACACGTCTAAGGCACTCAAGCAATTGTTTAATATTAACAGTAAAGATTCATATGAAAATAATCATCTCGCCTTATCTAATAGAAGATTATTAGAGCGTATTTTACATACGCCATTAAGAACTGTTTCAACACTTGAAAATCCATTAAATTTTGAATGCACTATCTACGTTCAAAAAATATTAGTCGCCAATAATAAGTGGAAGATCAATAGCTACTTAGATGAGGACTTTAAATCTAAAGAGAGCAAAAGAAAGTTTATTTTAGATAATAAAGAGCTGAAACAACTGCAAATATTGCATTACCGATTAACTTCCATCAAAGCCCCTGATTTAGCAGTAGTTAGCTCAGAAGTAAATATTATATCTTGTTATGCAAAACATCTTAGCCAGCGCATTGAAGAAGAAATACTAAAAATTAATGCCATGATACAAGTTATAGACAGGACTAAGCAGATACTGGGCGATTGAAGTTTGTTGTAGATAATTATCTTTTGATATTTACTTATAGATAGCTAATTATAAATAATTACCCATAAAAAGCTGTCAGCTAAAGATGGCTGTTTAAAGAAGTAGATCATAAAGGCAGGCATAAACTCATTTTGTTAACCAAGTTAGGCGGAGTATACAAACAATTTGCTCCGCCTATTTAATCTTACAACTAACTAAAGGTTTATTTATTGCTTACTGAGTTTGTAAAGGTAAAGAAGCAATCAGTAAACACAACGCCCCTTCTAGATCTAAGTGATTTAAGGCAACTGCAGCTTTCTCTTGCACAATAGGCTTGGCATGGATAGCAATCCCCATTGCAGAGGCTGCCATCATAACTAAATCATTAGCACCATCACCAATAGCAACTGTTTGATTCATAGGGATATCGAACGATGTCGCTAACTCTTTTAGTGTACGTGCTTTAACATCAGCATTAACAATTTCACCCGTTACCTGACCCGTTAGCGTATCATCAATAATCTCCAAGGTATTCGCATAAGCAGCATCAAAACCGTGGTCCGCTTTTAATCGATTAGCGAAGTAAGTGAATCCACCAGAAGCAATGGCAACTTTCCACTTAGCCGCTTTTAAACCCGCAATTAAAGCCACTAAACCAGGCATGAGTGGCATATTATCCGCGACTTCTTTAATCACCGACTCAGGTGCTCCTGCTAACTTACCAACACGGGTACGTAAGCTTTCATTAAAATCTAACTCACCTCGCATTGCCGCAGCAGTAACAGCTGAAACTTGGTCACCAACCCCATATAACCGCGCAATTTCATCAATACATTCAATCTGTATCGTAGTTGAATCCATGTCCATCAATACTAGGCCAGGTACCGCAAAATTAGGTAACTGTTCAACTAATGCAACGTCACACTCATGTTCAAGTGCAAACGCACTAACAGCTTCGCTTACAACGCTCGGAAGCGTATTCAGCGTTAGGCGTATAAAATTAACGCCTTCGACTTCACCTAGATTAGATAATACAACCTGCGATACAGCTTCATTAATGAGTATTGTTTTTAAAGCAATTAAAGCGCGAGTGCTGATATTTTTTCCCATTAACACTAATTCTGCCCGAGCATAAAATTCATTTTCTGGCGTATCATTAATTAAAAATAATGGTTGTCTCGCTTCAACTGAAGATTGCAAATCTACTTTCCATTGCAAAAATGAGATAGAGTGAGCAGGTACTTGAAGTGTTTTAATCATTTCCACTGTAATATGCCTATTGTTTAATTGCCGTAAAAATATTGCTCACAAGATAGCGATTGCTAATTTATAATGCAAGCGTAGATACGATAACTAAGGGTTTAAATGTATGGTTAACAAGCTTTTCTGGATAAAACGTACGTTACAAGTAGTGACCATGTTTGCATTATTTGCAGTAATTGCTTATCAATTTATCACCCTGCAAAATGAATCTAATGCTGTCCGTTTCCAGCAAACAGAGAAATTTTCTTATTCATTAACCAACTTAGCCGCCGCTGAAGCATCTCGCTATTTATCTCAAAAAAACCAAGAAAATTTACAACTACTGATTGATGATCTCAGTGAAGATCCAATTGTGAGAGATGCCATTATCTACGATAAACTGGGGCAAATACTTTACCAATCTAAAGCATCGATACCTTTACCCGTATTATTAAAAATTGGTGGCAAACAAAGTGATGAAGCAGAGGGTGTTATCCCCTACATTGCAGAACTTTATGACGATGGCACTAAGATAGGTTATATCCGTATCGCTTTGGAGCAGAAACGAATTTTAAGTTTAATTCAAAATTATCAGCAACGTGGATTATCGATAATGTCGTTATTAATCTTACTGTCTTTTATCGCAGGCACATTATTGACCGCCATTTTCTACAAAAAAGTAACCAGTATTTACAGACAACTTATTTCAGAAATCCCAAAACTGATTGAACGCACTAAAAAAGAGGCCACTAAATAACCTTAATTGCGTTTAAAATAGACGAACAACAAGCGTAGCGCACAAAAAAACATCAAACAAACTAAAGTTGGTAAAGTTTCATTGACAGTAGTGCCAAGATGTCGCAAAATCACTTCGCTTTCAACAGCTTCTATATAAGCTCGCTTAACTCAGTTGGTAGAGTGCCGCCATGACATGGCGTAGGTCACTGGTTCAAGTCCAGTAGCGAGCACCAATCTCTTATTTCATAACGTCCCGTAAAGTCCACAAACACCAATCTAAGCCACTAAAATCAACCATTTCAGTATTTTAGGAATCCCAGAACGTCTATTACCGTCTTGTAAAATCTGCATTTTAATGCAACACTGATTGCAACACGATAGATGTCATTGCAACACGGAACAAAAAATACGACTTAGGGATTATTTAAATGGCTAATAAAACCCAACCTTTAACAGCTACTCAAATTCAAACATCACCTTTAAAAACTAAAGAATATAATCTCTATGATGGTAATGGTTTATCTTTACGCATAAAGCCGACAGGTACTAAACTGTGGCTATTCAATTACCAACGCCCTGTCACAAACAAAAGAGCAAGTATTTCTTTAGGGCGTTACCCTGATTTACCTCTAGCTAAAGCAAGAGCTAAAACTAGAGAGTTTAGGCAGTTGCTCGCTGAAGATATAGACCCTAAAGAGCATAAAGAAGCAATACTAAAGTTAAAAAATCAAGAAATGTCTAATACGCTTAAATTAGTATTTGAAAATTGGTTTGCAGTAAAAAAAACAAGTATTAAAGAGTTAACAGCAAGGAAATTAAAACAACGCCTCGATAAATACTTGTTAGCCGATATGGGTAAATACCCAATTAATGAAATAACTGCTCCACAAACAATAAAAGTACTTCAACCTTTAGCCAATGAAGGAAAACTCGAAACAGTGGGGAGAATATGTCGAAACCTCAATGAGATCATGACATTTGCAGTTAATACTGGGATTATCGAACATAATAGATTAGCTGGTATAGGAAAAGCATTTGCAGCTCCTAAAGTAACTAATCAAGCCTCGTTAAAGCCTGAAGAATTACCTAAACTATTAACAGTTTTGAACTATGCGAGTATTAAGCACATAACACGCTGTTTAATAGAATGGCAGTTACACACAATGACACGTCCTTCTGAAGCGGCAGGTACTCGTTGGGATGAAATTGATTTAGAAAATCAACTTTGGAATATTCCTGAAGAACGAATGAAGAAAGGTAGAGCGCACACAATCCCTCTTACAGATCAAACTTTAGTTTTACTTCAAACAATAAAATCAATCACACCTGAAAGTGAATTTGTATTCCCAGGACATACTAGTCGCAAAAAACATGTCAGTAGCCAAACAGCAAATAAAGCATTAGAAAGAATGGGCTTTAAAGGGCAACAAACTTCACATGGCTTACGCGCACTTGCCAGTACAACTTTAAATGAACAAGGCTTTGATGTAGACGTTATTGAAGCCGCCCTTTCACATGTAGATAAAGATAAAGTAAGAAGCGCTTACAACCGTACTGACTACCTTGAACGCCGCAAAAAAATAATGAGCTGGTGGAGTAACCATATTTCAGAAGCATCTAATGGCTCTAACTCTATAACGAGATTACAAGCATTAAGAGTTGCAGGAGTGACACGAAAAACGACTAAGTGACATCACTTAAGTGCTCGTTATATTCAAATTATAAATACGATTAAATTCATATTTTACTACATTTATAAATGTAGCACCCCTCCACCGATGAAAAGTAGGTATATTAAAAACCTGAACTTACTTTTTATTAAAATGTAATAAAAAGTATATTACAGCCCATGAATGGGTAGAATGAAGATATTATTTATATTATTAAGAAAAGGACAAGTAATGGGATTTATTAGTTTGAAAAATAAAGCAAAAGAATTAGCATCAAAAGTTAAAGAAGCTAAAGAACTTATTCCAGATAACATAAAAGAAAAAGCCACTAATGCTACTTCAACTGTATCAGGAAACCTTAATAAAGTTTTTAATAAAGATAAAGTCCAATCTAATTCTAACGATGAAGCAATGAGAGAATTCGACAAACTCAAAAACAACGCAAATGATAATGATTTAACTCGTGTTAATAAAAGTATAGGAAACATGAATAAAGGGGAGCTTAAAAAAATCTGGGATCAAGTAATCTCTCTTTGGGAAATGACAAAAGATCCAACCGCTCAATGGGAGAGCAAAGCAGTTGCTATTGGTGCCTTGATTTATACAATATCGCCTGTTGATGCAATCCCGGATGTAGTACCAATATTGGGATTAACTGATGATGCAGGTGTCATAGCTGCAGCGGTTGCAATATTAGGTCAAGCTTTAAAAAAATATGCTCAAGAGCAGAACCAAAACTCAATCGACGTAAATGAGGGTCCCTCCTTGAGTAATGACATGGAATCACTTAAAGCAATTATATCTGTTTACTCGCAAGCTGCGTACGCAGATGGTGTACTTACAGATGAAGAAGAAAAACATTGTTTTGAGTTAATTGATAATTATATTTTTTCTGAAAATGGACTCTTTCCACAAGAAAAAATAGATAAAATGGATATAAAAAAGAAAGAAATAAATAAAATCATTGCAGATACTTTTGATAACTCGATGTCTTTAAAAAACATATCTAAATATGCAATTGAAAACGAGCAAGAAGAACTATTTTATTTTTATGCTTACTCAATAATTTCAATTGATGGAAATATCGGAGATTCAGAAGCACAATTTTTAGAGCAGTTTTCAATTATGCTAGAAATTACGAAATTCGATAAAAATAAAATAGAAAGAAATTTCGTAAAGTTAATAGCTTAAAATTTACAAACTGTATCCTCTCTAGTTGCTACATAGCAACTAGAGAGGATTCTCAATATCAATCATTACAAGATTCGTAGCAAGAATTAAAATTTTAGTAAATTCATACGTTCTAATAAATACACTTTATATACCTGGCGATCAAAATAATAAATTAGGTGTTGGATTACTCGATTTAAGTAGTGAATGCCACCAGCAATATGAACTTTTTAATCCACAAAATACTGACTCATCAATAATGAAGCTACTTGACAATATCAACTATAAATACGGAACAGATACTATGTACTATGCAAACAAAAGTTAGCTGAAAAATGGAGTATGTGAAGATAATTTTTAACACCTCAATATACAACGATTTGCAAGATATGCCGAAGATTGTCTGTAGTAAAGTTTCTAACGTATTATTTGATAGAAATAGAAGTTAAAAAGAACACCGAAAAGTTTACTTTCGTTTTGACCTTATGACACTGCTTAACAACTTCCCAATCTGATAAATTGGGAAGTTGTTTAGTGATCAATTATTTTACTCGCCCCACCCTGAAGTCATTAATTCACTGAAGTCTCTTCTGGATAGAACGTTAGAGCAGTCTCGCCAGTCTTTGTCGGACGGTTCCATTGTGGTTGTATAACGAAGATCAAAACCATTAGCTTTCTTTTGAGCGTCTATGTATTCATCCATTTTTTCACCCATCGTTTCAATATCTTCTATCCACTCATCTTTAATAGTATCTGGCAATGAGCCGAATAAGCCGTAACGGTCCAGCATACGTTCAGAAAGCTTTTCATACACCTTTTCATCGACGGTCTGTTCATTAACCAAATTGAGCATATCAACTTGGTCTCGAACTTGTCCAAAGCGTTTGATCCTGCCTATTCTCTGCTCCAGCTTGGTTGGATTCCAAGGAAGATCAACATTTATAAGCGTTCCTAACGTTTGTAGGTTCAAGCCTTCACAGGCTGCATCTGTAGCAACCATGATTTCTAATTGATGTTCTGCGACCATTTTCTTTAAGGTCTCACGCTCAATATTTACACTATCACCTTTTTGGTACAGACGACTTCTCCCTGCACCAGCATATAATCCAACAGCTTGATTTGGGTACCGCTCTGCTAAAGAGTCCGCAATCCATTTTGCTGTATCATAGTATTGACTGAAAATAATAACGCCATGTTTAAGCCAACCTTCCAACTCCAAGTAATGTATTACAGCACGTAGTTTAGGATCTTCATCAATACTTTCTAGTCTAGCGATCATCTGTTCAAGAACAGCTATTTCTTCTGGGCTTTCCGCTTTTAGCTCAATGAATTGCTCATCACTCTCTTCCTGTACGGTGCGCCCTTCTAGTAACATTTTAGCAGTGTTTAAACCGGCAACAATGCTTGAACAAATGCGTTGCTCCATTAGGTTTTTCATAAAACCACTACCTTTGCCGCTTTGCGCAAGCGCTTTACCAAAGTTCCGGGCTTCTGTATAAGCCTGACGAAACTCTTCGCTAGTAATTAACGCCTTACCCGTAAACAAACTGCCAAACTTATGCACTTCTTTGGCTAATTTCCTATCTGGGTGAACGTTTACACCAATACGAGGGAGTAGGTTTGCTTCCTCTAACGTCACACGTTTACGTAAAACAATATGGCGAACGAATGGATTCTCGCGCTGAAAGAAACTAGCTCCTGCAATGTCACGATCTAGCTCGTCTTCTAGATAGTCTCTAGAGTCATCAGATAAATCAGTTAATGGGGTTCTAATATCTGACTTTCGATTATTTAGTAAATCAAGATCTTCTCGAATGGACCTAAATAGTTTCCGCGAATGTTTCTCGTTGCTAGAATCAACCATCGGTAGTGGGGAACGTAATAACTCCCATGCAAAGCTAGGCTCACTAACATGCTGTTCACCAGACAAAATAGGTAATACATCTTTTGGACGATGCCACATGGCTAGATCATTCCCTAGAACAAAATTTCCTTCTCCTTGATGCAATATGCCCATAAGGTCCCAAAGGTCCTCTGAACACGTTTGAATAGGTGTCGCCGTGCCCAAGATCACATGGTCAGAACGCTGAGCCACATTACGCATAAAAGTGAGTAAATTATTTGGGCTCCCAGCTTCCTTTCCAAACCCTTGTCGGCTTCGAGCCTTATGGGCTTCATCAAGAATGGTAAGACCAAATCTCAAACCTAAGAGGTGATCTTTCTCTAAAGACTCTTGCATCATTAGACCTGTTGAGACTATGCCAATACGTAGAGGGCATTTTGCGATAAACTCCCGACCTGAAGGCGATATCACTCGCTCATCCGAATCTACCCAGGCTTTTTTTTGTGTGTGCCATCTAGCACACGGGATACCTAACTTGTCTATCATCTCTGTTTGCCACTGTTCACAAAGTGTCGCAGGTGCAAAGATAATAACGGGTTTACGCTTTTTGTTTTCTTTATCACTAAGAAGGCAAAGACTCAATGCGGCGGTCGCCATTGATAAAGTTTTACCTAGCCCAACCTCATCAGCAATAAGCAAGCGTACGATGCCATGGTTGCGATAATGACGAATACACTCGGTAACAAAACCTTGCTGCCAGGGCCTTAGTGAAAACCCTTGGCGATAGAGCGGTGATTCAATCAATGCAGCTGGTGCTACGTCATCTTCATCATCAATCTCATCAAATACGATTTCACGACGATATCCACGGCGCTTAACCTCGCGTATTACTGCATCGGGTAGCTGACGAGCGGCGTTCCACAAGTATTCGAACTCTTCTTCTATCCATGCTACACCCTCAGGAGAATCATCCTCCCAAAGGATCTCATAGTGCCTTTGCCAGCCACTACTTGTTTCATTCATTGAACCCATGAAGCCCAGTTTTCGGCCATCCTCACACTCGATGACTCCAGCTTTACCATGTAGAAACCCACACACACTGTCAGGTGCAACCCTAATGACTTGCCCGTGTTTAGCTAAAAAGCTATCAAGTCTTCGATAACGGTCACGATTAAGCAGAGCTTCCGTCTCTATGTCTTGCTCATTCCAGCGTCCAATCATCTTAGACTCTCGAAGCTGAGCTACTTTCAAGTCGTCAGGGTGAATATCCACGTTACAGACGATTTTCACCTCAGGAATCGCCTCAATAAGCTCATGAGCCACCTCAAACAAAGAGCTTGTAAAGTAACCCGCTATGCGTTTATAACTGCGGGCACCTTTTAGATGTTCAAGTAAAAAGCTACTATCAAGCCGATGAGTTCGCGAAGAAAAACGTCTGATCGTCATATATTATTTTCCATTACACCATGAGTAATTCATCATTTATCGCTTAGTTTCCTAACGCTCGCATATTGCGTAAACGAGCACCCAGAACTTCCGCGACATCACGGGTAGTTTGCTCTGGCGCTTTGTTTTCAATGAACTTCAGAATATCGAACAAAACTGGTCGAATCTCCATAAAGTCTGGTAGCTCTTCCTGAAGGTGGCTAATCACAGTTTGAGGTTCTGCTTCGGCTAATAGTTGCTGTAAACCTATAATTAACTGCCCTAACCAAGTGGAACCTATCTCATTGGCTTCAGTTAAATCACGAGATACAAACTCTGGGATTCGTTTCAATTGAGCTTTGTTGGCAGCCATACTTCCCATTACACGAGTGTAACCTTCAACACGGAATGCCTTAGCAAAGTTTTGATAGTTATCTAACTTGCCAGATCCTGTGGTTTCAATATCCATCATTCTTAAGTAAAAACGTTGAATACCACTTAGTTTCTGCCAAGTGTCGGCGCTTAACCCTTCTGGTACTAAAAGACTGTTAGCAGCCTCTGCCGCTTGTTGGACGATTTCATCGACTACGGTTACTTCGCCTTTAGTGCGGGGGCGTAGTGCAAACGCTGTCACGTCCTCACCACCAATATGGGTATAAGATGTAAGCACTTTTAATGCCGCTGCATAACCTGCCATCTGTAAGTCAGAATCATTAAAGACTGGTTCGCCCATTTTATCTTTCACTTCATTGTTCAAATGCATCATGGTTTCGATCTGGTTTTTCACTTCAGCTCGAACGGCAGGTAACAACCGCTGCTTGAAACCAGATTTTTCACCTGCTGGACGTTTGCGTAGCATCAAAATCACAGTGCCTTGAACATAACCACCTTTTTTAAGCTCAGAAGTGGTTTCTGTTGCAATATACCACGCACCAATAACCTGTAATCCAGCGGCCCAGAATATGCTGACCATATCAGACCAAACACCAGTATCTTGGTGAGTGAACATTACACATTGCATACCGTTATCAGGCATATATTTAGCCATCGCGCTATATGAGTCAACCATTCCTTTTCGGAAATCATCACCACTTCCTTTTACAGCTAGAGCTCGACGAGAGTCCCAAATCCAATCTGAAAATTCGTCTGGTTGATTTTTCCGTAACCAAGCAATAAAAAATTCTGTAATCTCATGATAATGTACAGCATCTGCGTATGGTGGATCAGTAACCCATAAGTCTGACTCACGACAAATAGAATCAGCCTTTGATGTACGAATATCTACATTAACTCGCGCATTAAAAGCTCTTTCCTTTTCAGGAAAAGTCTTAAAGAATATATTTTCAGTCAATATATAACTTGAATATTGGCCATAATTGTTTTGAGTGTTTAAAGCTTGGTTTGTAAAAACATGTACAGGGCCTCCATCCCACTTTGTACTAGTCCCCCAGCCACAAAGCTTTGAATGAAAATCCAAGCAATTCGCTATTCCTAGTAACGTTTCAGGTTTATTGCTTAACTCAGCCAGCAATGCAAAAAAAAGAATCTGACGAGCATTGAATAGGTGATGCCAATGCGTCCATCCTCGTTCTCGTATAGGTTGATCGGTGTTATAACCTGATTCAATAGCCATATCAGGTACACATCCTTCTTTTTGCCAATGTCCAATATTTTGAGAAACGACCTGATTAACTACCTGCTCTCGCTTTAAGTCAGCCTCAGATACTGATGAAAAAAAAGTTTCTTCTCTTGATTTTCCTATAGTATCATTAGTTATCCACTGAACAGCGTACAATCGTTCTTGGAATATATCATCTTCAGCAGGCATGAAATCTGTTTTATCCCATCTCCTGAGTCTATTGGCATTATTCCCCTTAGAATCTGTATAGTCACCTCTAATCGTTTTGATTGGTGTTCGATAATTTTTGCCATCTAACGTATAAACAAGGTGTCCGTCTTGAATTGTACCTGATTCCGCTTGCTTCATTTCCTCTTTCGACACACCGCTTACTACTTCAATGTCAAAACGTTTGAGTTCATGATTTGGCTTTAACTTTGCTACTATATTTCTCATCTTTGATATTGCCCAGCTTGGTGCCATTGGCACTAGCCAACCGGTTTCAGGGCAACGAGTCTCAATACAATATAAGTATGCTTTTGTACGATTACCTGCCTCGTCATGCTCTATTCCTAGATCAGATATTTTTTGGTCTAGTTTATTCAGAATGACTCTTTGCTCTTCAGCTATTTGTTTTCGTCTATCTTGGCTTTCACCAACAATATTCATTGCCCCCCAAGTCAGCATACATGCTATTGGGTTCAAGTCAGAAGCGTTAACATCACATCCAACTCTAGCTGCTTCAAACGGTATAGAGCCACCACCACTAAACGCATCCCCTACTCGTGGGCGTGCCCCATACCTTAATAATCCCAACTGTTCCGTAAGCTGATCTATAGATTGGGCATTTATTCCTAGGTGAGCATAATGAAAGTTAACGTTTTGCCAAACATGCTCATACAACCAAGCTTGATCAACTTCTTCAGGTCTCTTCGTTTGTAAAGACTTAGCTTCGTAATCATCAAATTTCTCCAAATACTGCTGTATTAAACTTAATTTATCATTCTCAGTAACATCTCTACGCCAGCGTAACTTTATTCCTTCAGAGTCTGAGTTCAATGGGAACTGCATCGATGCAACATCAGAAAAGCGTTCGTCTTCTGGTTTGACATTATGTAGAAAATAGTCCCATGGAGAGCTAAGAGTGATTGATCTAGCAAAATCTTTAGGTTTAATTGAATTCTGAATCAAAGCTCTTTTTGCAAGACTCAATGAATCAAAAGCCATTAACTGTTCAAAAATTTCTAAGTCTTTTTCTTTGTTATCCGTTTGCGGTAAAAGGCTACCCAAAACAATTGCTCTGACTAAGATTAAAGGTTTGCGACCTTTCCAGTATGAACCTATGGATGGTAAAGTTTGAGCTGGTCCAGATTTACGTTCTCGTTGAGCTTCTGCCGATACTTTTTGCGCAGGAAATACTGCTTCAATAAGAGCGGGGGAATCTTTTAATGCAAAAGGCGTTAGTTGTGCCATTTAGTTTAATCTCCAAAAAGAGCGATATGTTCAAAAATCGCTCTATGTTTATTTAGATGCATTTGAGGGCAAAACTTTATCCCGCCCATTGCAAAATCATTTGGTTTTTTTACCGTAACCCAGTTCTTTCAAGCTACGACCTTTTAAATCCCGCCATGCATCCATACCACTGCGAGGATTGCCCGCAATCACACAAGCAGCCAAACTTGGACTTTTGAATGTGTAATCACAAATAAAGGAATAAACCTCTCCGTCCTTCACAAGAACACCTTCGTCTAAAAGTTTCTGACGTAGTTCTCGAATAGTAGGTCTTAACGACTTTGCCACAGCTATGTTTGTAGTCGAACCTTTACCAACAACAAATTCTGGTTTACTCATGTCACCAATCGGGTGTCCACCTGCTTTAGCTTTCTTGGCTTCAAATAGGAATAGCACATCCTCCGCCACTGAACTCTCTTCTTTAGGTTCAGTAACGAGGAATGGTGTTTCCTCACCTTGGACTACTGGATCAGCATTGCTAACTGGCAACTCAGATAAACTTTCAGTACTCTTCTGTGAATTTTCATTAGATGATTGTAGGTTGGCCTCACTATCAACTTGAACTAATGAGTAACTTGGTGAGACTTCACGAACCTGGCTATTTTTTCCCAGCGACTCCGTTTGTACAATGTCACCAAGAGCATGGCGTAGCGCAACACGCCAACCTACATCGCGGTCATCCTTGTGGCCTGTACTCATTGCTGTCATACCAAATAACCACCAGCGCTCTTCAGGACGAAGCGCTAACCAGTTACGAACTGCTACGGAGATATTTTCAACATCCATGCCTTCTATTGCCCAGGCAAGTACACAAAGCTCTTTCCCCAGCAAACGGTCGACAACATTCTCTCCGACTTTCCAAGAGCTTGGCTTTAGATCATAGCTCTTCAATCGAGCATTAAACGCTCGCTGCACTTCTGCACGTATTGCTGTCCAACAAGGACGGTCTAGAACCACACGCTCAATAACCGATAGCTCTTCACTCTGAGCTTGCATGCCCAGATGCTCACTAATTTCAACTTTGCCGCTATTTGCTTTTGGAATGATAACTTTAAAGTGATGAGGATCGCTGGACGCAGGCACCCCAAAACCCAGCGTCGAATATTTTGGCGCATTTTGTTTTGCTATTACCTTTGACATCTATTTCTCCTCATCATAGTTTACTTTATACATACAGGACTATTCTTCCTGTGCCACATCACCAGGGCGAAGCTCAATACCTGCTAAATTAGCAAACTCTTTTGCTTCAAAACCATTTTCAAACTCGATGCCGTCTCTCACGTTAACTGTAACCGCTGCATCCACCTCATTGAGTAGTTCTCTTAGGCTATTCACTGTTTTTTCGATCATGATAGCTGTAATTTGACGTTCACCAAAGCGGATACCAACAGTATTTTCACCTTCGCCAATTTCGATCCTAACTCCTTTGAATTTAGTTGCAGCCTGGTCTTTAAATCGATTGATAACTGAGAAAACCTTATCGGTAGTATCAAGTGAGACACGCTTTGCACTATTGAGTCGTGCGGGTTTGGTGTCGTCAATTTTTACGGTTTTATCGCCAACGTGTGGAATAGAAAACTCTGCAGTCTTAGATGCTTCACCTGATTTGGCGTACACTAATAATAGTGTTGCATCCGAACCGATATCGAATGGTTTGTCATAAGCAGAGCCATCTTTAGGGTTAGCCCCATCTAATGTGTAAAACATGTCAGCATTTGGTGTGCATTGCAGAGTGATTTTTCGTTTATCTGCCAATGCATCAATCTGATGTCTTATCTTAAGGTCTGCAACCCAGCGTGCAGCCATACCTGTTTCATACTTACCACTTGGATCTCTTACTTGAAAATAAAGCGTACTTTCAGTTGTACTAAAGCTTTCGCTATCCTCAACTTGTGCGTCCGTTTCTAAAACCTCAACCTTAGTAGAATAATGAATGGCTGGACTATCACCTGCATTTCTTGGAGTTAAGCTAAGTACTGATTCTCCAGTATCTGAATTCGTACTAAGCAAAGAAACATTAACGCTCGTTTTCTCTTTAGGGAATGGACCTTTCTCGATGTAACCATCTTCACCTTGACGCCAGCGACCTTGCTTAAGCGCTTCTGCTTTCAGTGTATCCATACCATTGTTACCAGGCATCCAAGGCCAACTTGGGTTACACTTCGCTTTACTAACCACATCTTTCCACGGAGTACGTCTATTTCCTGCACCTGAAGGCCAAAGCTCCGATTCTGCCATTGCAAAATACTGGGTAAAGTCATCTTTTAGGTCAGCTGCTAACTTATAGTTGGCGCGAGGATCTGCCATTAATTTGTCAATTTGCACTTCGGCAGACTGATCACCATCGCCGATTTTTAATCCATTATCGATAGTGACCTTTAGCAAGTGCTCAGAACCATCTAGAGGGTCTACTCCAGGAAATAAAATGGTGTTGTATGACGCAGATAGAGCCTTAGAAAAGCGGCCCTCTGCTTCTTCTAGTCGATCCCTAGCTTCTTCAAATAAGGTATCTCCAGACTTAAGCTTTTTGTTAATTAACTCGATCGCATATAGATCACGTAACCTCTCTTCTACAGCGTCAGCCATGATACTGTCTTGCCCAGTTAGTACTAAAAGGTTATTTTTCTCTTGCTGGAATTCAAAGAAGTTCATTAGCTCACTTGGTGGCACTTTACCGTCAGGTTTTATAACGATAAGGGTACGAGGACCACTTAGCTTGAGCTCATCCATTCGAGGTAAAATTTGAACATCTTGATAGGTATTGCGAGTGTTTGGTTGTAAGATCCCTTTCAGGCGGTTAATCAACGCCTGGTCAATTTTAGGCTGTGGAACTTCCTTCGCACTTCGTTCTATCTGACGAGATAAGTTTTCTGTTTCTTTAATAAAGAAACGTTCATCTTCACGGTGCAAGTACCAGGCTTGTTCACGTAGTTTCTGAATAGCATCTAAGAATTCATCTGCTTTTCGGTTTGGTGCAGCTAAAAACTCTATAATTTCGCTTTCAGATAAACCGATGCGACCACCAACTGCGCGAGAGAGAGACGAAGCTAATAAGAGAGTCATTAATTGAGCTGAAGCATCGCTACCTTGCTCTGCATCGATAATCTCTGAAATTGCATCCCCCTTGTCTGCAATATCTCGCGTTACAGCTGGAACAAGCTTTGGAGAGATTCTCTCAATTTCATCTTTAACTTGCTCATCATTTAAATCGAGGTGCTGAGTACCAATAAGGAACACATCATCAGTTTTACGCTGTTCAACACTTTTCAAAAGTCGAGCAGTAAACTGCATCAAACCACGCGTTTGACGGAAGCCTTCATTTTCTTTAAACAAAGCAACTAAGTGTTTAAAAGATGGGTGGAACGGGTAAGTATCTCGAATTTGGTCAGCAATCTGCTCAATGCTTGAAGCGATGATGTAACCACCATTTTCTGCTTTTTTAATTTGTTGCGCGTACTCTTCAGCGATGTCATTGATTACTTGCTCATCAGGCATTTCATCAACAAGACGTTTTTTCAAAATTTCATAAATTTCATTACCCGATAATTGAACTGGGGTAATGGTCATTGATTGGCGGCGAGTTTCTTGTTGCAAGTTAGAAATTGAGTCTGCAAGAGCTTTTGTCTGGGACTCATAGCTGCCCGAAAGGTTCGCCATAACGATACAGCAATTTGGCAGTTCTAAAGCCGCACTCATTAACGTACTTAAGCTATAAACGACCATATCTGCTAACGTGCCTGTACCTAAAGGCTGTGTACTCGCAACATTCAAATAAGGTGGTAACTCATCAATCATTATCAGAGTTGGTGTGTCTCCAATGATGTCTTTCCATTTCTGTTGATCGACAGCTTTGGGACCATTAACCCAATGCTCTTTTATTTGTTCTTCAGCACCAAGCTGTGCACAGATATCACCCCAGATATAGTTACTAGGGTTGTTGCGTCCATTGAAAGCCGCAATACGAGCGTTACCGAAATCTAAGCGACTACTAAGGCTATCAGGTAATACAAGTGGTCTAAGGTGAGCATGTTTAGCAAGCAAGCCTAAAGCGATCATCATGTGGGTTTTACCACCTCCCATCGCTTGAGTTAGCTCGAAAACAGCTTGATCCGACTTTCCTGATAGTCTAAGCATACCTTCTCGGAAAAGTTGCTCCATACCGTGAGTAACAAAGTTACGAGAGAAAAAATCACTTCCATCACCAGCATCAGTGATTAAATCAGCTAGGTTCTCAATCCCTTGACTCATTCTGTAATCCTGAATTACAGGATTAAAACGACACGCCTGTTTAACTGTTTTGATCATTATTAACGCTCCCCACGCTGATCTAATTCTTCGGTGTTATCTATCGCTATACCATTTTTTTCACAATGCTCGCGAATCATCACTTCAATCATATTGGCGATAGATCTATGTTCAGCTTGAGCGACATTGCGCAACGCTTCTTTCAAGCTTGGTTCAACTCGTATGGTCAAAGTTGCTGTTTTGGTAATAGCCATTTTCACGTCCTTAAATGTATGCAAATGTACTGCATTTTATCATACATCTGCATATTCTTTATTGCACGCTTCTAGGTCACTAATTATTAATTATTAATTATTTACAGCCTTTCGATACAACCTTACTAATGATTTCATCACCCTAAAACAGTTTTCTCACACTTATGAATATGTTTCCAAATATTTTCAAACCTATATCACCTCTATGAACTAACTCACAGAGGAATTGAATTATGGCAGAAGTACAAGCAGTAAAAGACTTGGATAAAGTTAAATTGATTAGCTATCTACTTGAAAAACGTTACAGCAAGCAAATGGCTGATATTTGGAATATTGGTTTAAACCTGGCATTGCGCATATCTGATTTACTATCGATTAAGTTTTCTGACATTCACGATGATCGTTTATTAATCCATGAATCTAAAACAGGCAAGCTTGCTAATATCCAATTAAACAATAAAGCATTAACAACGATTAATCAGGTACGTGATGAACACCCTAATCACATTTATCTCTTTCAATCTTACCGCAATCAACAATCTCTCAACAAAGCCCCAAAACCGCTATCTAGGCGTGCTGTTTCAGAAACCTTCGCAATGATAGGTCAAGAGGTTAATATTAATCTAGGTACTCACTCAATGCGTAAGACAAGGGGTTATCATCTATACAAAAGTACCAATGATATTGCTCGTGTTATGAAGATGCTTCGACATTCATCTGAAGGTGTCACGTTACGCTATATAGGTATTACTCAAGAAGATGTTGATAAGGACTTTGTTGAATTAGAAATTTAATACGCCGGTATACTATTACCCCTTACTTATCTTTTATCGATAAGTAAGGGGTAATTTCTTTTTTTTATTTATAATGAATGTTTACCTGATTTGGCAACTTCCCATATTTAGAGAATGAGCAGTTGAGTTCCTTTAAGTAGCAAGGGGTTAGTACTTTAACACCCAGTGAACTTCTCAAATACATTGTTTACAGTATTATAGGAAGCTCATAATATTATTAATTTTAACCATCATCCTTTACTTCTCGTTGGGCAATAATTTCTTCTATCCACTCTTCAATTTCACTTTCTATCCATGCAACAGCCCTATCACCCAGGCTAACAGATTTAGGAAATAAACCTTCTTTCATTTTTTTGTAGATTAATGAGCGACTTAATGCAGTTAAGTTTATTACTTCTTTTAGTTTAATTAGCCTAGTTTGTTTCATGGTGAATTCCTTTATTGTTTCATTCACCTGATTACCAATGTATGTTTTTAATAAAATAAGGCTACGTCCAGCCGTGCATGTAAAACCCTATGGTTACTGGCCTCATGCTCACTTGGGAGAGCATAAACACTAAATTTTATTCTATAAAATCCGTCTTTCAACGACTTCTGATGCCTATATTACCAATGTACTTACAACAGATAGGTATAAGGAAATGCAGAAATGAATAACGTAAATAACAACTATAAAAATCACCCAACTATGTCCGACGATCAAGTACTAGAAATGGCAGCTGAAATAATTGAAACGAAATATCTACGCGGCGACTCTTTTAATAATCCGACGGCAGTTAAGGAATTTTTGCAGTACAAGCTAGCAAACTACGAACGTGAGGTATTTGCAGTATTGTTACTCGATAACCAAAACAGTTTGATTGAATATAAAGAGCTATTTTTCGGAACCATTAACTCCGCTAGTGTCCACCCGAGAGAAGTGCTCAAAATAGCCTTGCAACATAATGCAGCAGCAGTGATGTTTGCACATAACCATCCATCTGGTGATCCAGAACCATCAAATGCAGATAAACAAATCACTCAAAAATTAAAAAGTGTTTTAGAGGTAATCGATATTCGAGTGCTTGACCATATCGTGGTCGGAAAAGACTGCGTGTCATTTGCTGAACGAGGTTTGCTATAAGTCCATCTACTGTTCATCCACTAAACCATTAAATACCAACTAATCAAAAGGACTTTTAGTCATGTTCACTAAATTGCTTTTATCACTACATCCATTTAAATTGATATGGAACCAGTATTCTTCAAGTACTTTGAAACCAATATGGGACAACCATTTTGCAAGCACCTTTAAAAAGACAAAAAAACTTGTTGATTATACCTTTGAGCAACTAGCCAACTTAGTAAAAAAAGTACTGTATCGTGCTTTAAATAAATTACTCAAAATTGCTTTGTTATAACAACTATATTCTCCTGCTATCACACATAAGCATCAAAACACTCTTTTCACTTCTATACCCCACTATAAAGCCAGGACGTTAAACAACGTCCTGGCTTTATACTTTTTCCGGTACTCAATAGGATTTTAATATGACAACACAACTCATCATTCCACCAGCATCGCGCATTATTCCACTTTCAGTATTAGTTCATTGGTCTGAATCTAAGCTATTCAATGACGATACAACCTATGCCTTTGATGACTTTGAAAACATGGCCCTTGAAGCGGCAATGGGTAACTTGGCTGGTGGTTATGATAAAACACGTATTACCGTCTTTTTATCTGATAATAGTGAATACCAATGCAGACTTGATTTAGGTATTGGTAATAACGATTTAGGGTTTTCAGACCGATGCTTACGTATGAAGGCATACCATCAGCAACGTTACATTGAAGGTAATAGAAAGGAATTAGTAATAGACGCAGATTACGTTGCATTGATTCAAACAATATCAAACTACTGTTTAAACGAAATATCTGTAATGCAAACCCGTAAGCAAGTAGCGTACAGTGCAGAACAAATACGCATGGCAAAGGAGCGATCAAACAAAGCGATTAACGACTTTAACGAAGAAGCTAAGCCCGAATATCAAACAAGAACTGAAGCGTTCCAGGCATCCATACAAGTACCTTCCTGGGCCAATGCGGTTATTATCGCGACTTTCACCGAGCATGATGATGAAGGCAGTGATCCTTGTGATGACTACTACCAAAGTAAAACAACCCGTACCATCATATTAGCTTGGTCTAAACATACTAGAATGCTATTTCCTGAGCTGCGTAAAGCATGTTTGAATCATCCAGATACCAGTTACATGAATAATAAGGACCAAAGTAAAGAACACCGACAACACTACAGTATGGGAGCAGGCTATTTTTTAACAGATAACGATTACATTCGTAATGGCTGGCATATCAAGAAACATGTTTTGCCCTCTCATGATAAAGCACAGCAATCCTCACTAGGAGAGTTTGCGGTTAAGCTATAGTAGAGTGTTAGAGCAGATAAGCATCCTATGGTGTTTATCTGCTCATTCAAGGCTTAATGATTTATTTTTTACTCACGTTTAATAGCCCTTTAATAAGAACCATTTATTTTGGCTACAACCAAAGTTTCTGTTTCCATCTACAAAGCACTTAGTTTCTAACTTTGCTATATAACTCATCCAATAGAAAACTGATTCAAAAGAACAAACTGCTTTTCCGATAAATTTATCATACTCACTATCAAAGTTAGCTTCATTTGCGTTAACGTATACAGGAGATGGCGTAGTTAAGTGGACAAGCCCACAATTGCCATTGTTATAGATATTTATAGCCCTGCACCATGCTGCATTCAGCATGTAAAACAACTGCCCTGGCTCGGGGGTAACCAAATTTCCAAATGACCTATATGAATCCCCATTCATTAATATAAATATATGATAGTGATAGTTAGATGAACTATCTTTCTCTCTACACCAGGTATAACCAACTTCTGTTTTATGGACTCGCTTCCCAGACTTTAACCTCCTCGCCTGGTCAGCCTCAACCTGCTCCTTAAATGACGCGATGAACCGACTGATAGATTTTGGATTATATAATTGAGTATCGTAATTCTGAGGTAGGCTTAATACAGCATGAAAAATGATAGTTCGAGGATGAGTAAGTAAAGCTTGATTCAACACACTGTAAGTCTTCTCTAGATAAGACCTAACTAAAGGCCCATTACTAATATTAATTGGAAAACCTTCGAAGTGCGTACCCTGGTGGATTGTTAGATGTTTAAACATAGTTGTTTCCTTGTGGTTTCATTCACAAGGTTTGCTAACTATGTTTTTATTAATAGTTACAGGTCTCTAGTCATCATATGCATATAAAATACTCTATATATCTTACCTGTATAATATCTACTGTACTTATTTAGTATTACTAATAATAAATATTAGATATATCTATTACAGACAATAATTTCTATTTTAGCCCCAGGCACTGCAGTAGCCAACAAAGTAAAATAGAGTAACAAATTACTCTGGAGTTATTCTCAATACATAAAGTTATATATTATGAAAAGACTAACTACAGCCAACTTATTTAATTATTGAACGCAATGTCCTCGCAGGCATGATTTGTATTAGACGCCAACTAACTTGGCCGGCATTTTAATTTAGTTTCATTGTTTTTTTTACGGTATCTTTCGCCTTCTAATTTTATAGATATCACTATGGTGAACTAGTCTATCAATAGCGGCAACTGTCATCATATTACCGCCGAAAACACTTCCCCACTCTCTATAGGCTTGGTTTGAAGTAATAAGCAAACTTGCTCGTTTATAACGATGAGCAATCAATTCAAACAGAGCCTGACTTTCACTATTATTCTTTTTTACGCAGCAAATATCACCTCGTATCAACAATTCATATTTATCAGTTTTTTAAGCGCGTCGCTTAAACCTAGCCTTTCTTTTGCTCTCTTTAACTCTTGAAAAATTGATGTCTGACACTGAATTTTATTCGCACTACTTTTTCAAGTATTGAGTAACCTATTCTTGTTACATTGAACCGGGCACTTTAATTGTGGATAGTAACATTCATCATCAAGAGAGACATGAACACAAAACGTTAACACAAACCTTCTTCAAGGGAGGTTAACGGCCATATTAGCGACGAAATAACCACATTAAATAATGTTAAAATCACAATAAAAATACAATAAAAATACAATAAATCAACACAAAATCACAAAAAAACTTAGTAATAAAATGTTACTCTTAAAATTCGACTTATTATTTATATTGTGATTTTTATGCAACAAACTATAAAAAAAGAAAGTTTTCCTGATTTAACTGATATACGAATATGTCGCTATATTTGGCATAGATACTATCTAGACAATGTATGGGAAACACACAAGGAACCATCAACAGCAAATAAATACTCAATAGAAATATTAAATATATTGGATCATGAAAACATCAGAGATTTAATACTAGACTTTAAAGAATATGCACTAACGACCGATGAATTAACATGTATTGATTCTTCAAATGAACGGTTACTTCGTTTTATTTGGGGCAAGTGTAAAAATTGTAATTTAATCTCAAAAGGTAATCCCTTAGATATAAATATCCAAAACCTTTTAAATGGAAGGATTTGGGTTAGGAATTCGCCTTATGGGGGAGCTTCTGAGTTTGATTATTTAGTTCCAAACAGTAATCCATTATCAAAAAAAATAATATATAGTGAAATAATTCAATTTTTTGATTTATTAGCTATGAGTAGAAATAGCAAAAAAGAGCTATTAAAAACGCTCATAGCTAACTGGGATTCTGTATATAAGCAAGAAAAGTTTTACTGGCTAGATTTTAGAAATAAACTACAACTTGAGTGGATAGAAAAATATTTAGATAAAAATAACATTCCGAAATCAGATCTCACAATAAATAAAAACACTACAAACTCAGACCAATTATATTATTATATTTCTTTAATCGACATGTGGAGAACTTCCACAAAAGATAAATGCGACTTTATACATTGTATGAAAAAAGCATGGCTAATGAAAGAAAGCAGAGATAAGAAAAAACAATTAAATACTAAGTCTTTAACTGGTTCTATTTCTAAAAAAGCTACTAATATGTTAAATGAAATTGCGAAGTCATATGGTGTTTCATCTAAAGAAATGATGGAAGAGTTGATAAAAGAAGGACACAAAAATCTAGTTAAGAATTAAAAAGAAATAATTTACTTATAAATTAAAAACTTTTTAACTTATAAGTGCTATTTCAGAAGCAGCTTGAATCAGATAAAGTATTTTAATAACATTACTTTAAAAGCTTGATTCAAACTACTTCATCCAGCACAACCGATTCAATTGTATAAGTATTATTTCGCGGATATCGATATTAGTAGTAAAAAAGTGATATTGGATTTAAAAAATTCATGACACCCGTACCGATGCTCCTCTACTATCTCATAAAGTGTGTAGGGGTATTATCAATGAAATAAACCGGCCAAAGCCGAATGTTTCAACCTTACTTAAATAGCTAATAAATTTAAAATATATTACGCTTGTAGGGTACAATTTTTATTTTTAGTTAGTGACAAAACTTCAATGCAACACGTCAGGTAACACGCCTAAAACTCAACACAAAAAAATCATTAAAAATCAAAGTAGTAGAGTTAATAGCTGAGTCCAGTAGCGGCACCACTTTTTAGTCTTAATAATCCTCAGTATTTTAATAAATAAATATTATTCGAACTTGTTCTAATCTATTTTTAAAATTATTGTTTTACTCCCTCTACAATTAATAACACCTTAAAATTATTAACACTTTAAATTATTAAACCCAATACCCCAATTGTATCAAATCATATTGCTTTCTTTATCGTTCAGCGATAAACCACACGTCATGTGTTGACTGTAAAAAGCCACATCTAACCTCTTCCTAACGATCTATTCAAAGTTTTATTTAGTCGTTTCTTGATAATAATGCAGAATGCAAGATCTTAGTCTATTTGACAATTTAGACTTACCAATAACTACCCAATAATTTATTTGAATCCAAGTTTTAAAAGATCACAAAAGATAATAATTATCATTTGTATTAAATGAATAAATTTAACGATATAATCATTTTTATTTTATTCAAGGTGTTACACATGATTCGATTACTTGCCCGCCCTTTCTTAATCTTGTTTGCTGGGCTTTTATTAGTAAGTTGTGGTGATGCACAAAAAATCACTTCTGCATTAGCAATCGATCAAGTAGAAAAAGATCCCGCAGGTTGGCCAAGAAGTATCATGACCTCACAGGGCCTATTAACACTTGATAAGCCACCTCGGCGTATTGTATCTACCAGTGTCACCTTATCTGGCACCTTACTCTCGATAGATGCACCTTTAGTCGCTTCTGGAGCAACAATGCCAAACACTAACGTCGCCTCTGAAAAAGGTTTTATGCGTCAATGGGATAGTGTTGCAGAACAACGAGGTGTAGAAGCTCTGTATCAAAGTGAACCTAATGCAGAAGCCATCATTAAAGCCCACCCAGATATTATTATTATTTCAACTACTGGGGCCGATTCGGCAATGCGTTTATATGATCAACTTAAAGATATCGCCCCCACTCTTGTCATTCGCTACGATGATAAAAGTTGGTTGCAACTGGCGCAAATATTTGGTGACCTTTTCGGCTTAGAAGCACAAGCTAAATCAATCATTGATTCATTCCAACAACAAGCATCTGAAACTAAAAAAAGCATTAAACTACCAGCACAACCCACTACTGCTATGGTCTATAACCCAGATGGCAGTGGCGCCAGCATTTGGACAAGCCAGTCAGCACAGGGCCGTTTATTGGAAGAGTTAGGCTTTACCCTTGCCGCCATCCCAGATTCAATTAAAGGCGATATTAGTATGGGCGTTCGCGATGACATTATTATCGCGAAAGGTGAACGTTTTCCAGATGCTGTGACAGGAAAGTCCATTTTATTATTTGCTACTGAACAATCGTCTGAGCAGCTAATACTCGACAATAGTTTTTTGCAAATCAATAAAGCGGTTCAAAACAAACGAGTGTATGCCGTTGGTAACGATACTTTTAGACTCGATTATTACAGCGCAACCAATCTACTCACGCGATTACAATCGCTGTTTGGTGACAGTAGCAATGAATAATGTTCAGACTCTTATTCGTTCAACAAGCCGTTATCAATGCTTAGTATTAAGTCACTTTCAATGGCTAATACTTTGCTTAGTATTATTAGCCTTGATCATAGTCGCTAGCCTATGTATTGGTGCAAAAGCTTTATCCATCAGTGATATTTACCATGTTCTATTTTCTGATCAAGGCGGATTAACACATTCCATCATCTTTGAAGGTCGTTTACCAAGAACATTAAATGGATTATTTGTAGGAATGGCCTTGGGTACTTCAGGTGCTTTAATACAAGCAATCACTCGGAATCCATTAGCAGACCCAGGCATACTCGGCATCAATTTAGGCGCTAGCTTGGCAGTCGCAATTGCTGTGGTGTTTTTAGGCGCGACACAGTTCAGTGATTTTTTCATTTATGCAGCGCTGGGTTCATTAGTGGCTAGTTTATTGATATTTACCATTGGTAGCCTCAGTGCAGGTAAAGTTGACCCGCTTAAATTAACCTTGGCAGGTATCGCCTTAGGGGCAGTGTTCGCAGGTCTTAGCTCAGCATTAATCCTATTTAATCCACTGGCCTTTGACCAAGTACGATTTTGGACAGTTGGCAGTTTAGATATTCGCAGCCTATCGGTCCCTTTGTATATTGCCCCAGTTGTTATTGCCGGATGTCTATTAGCCTTGAGTATAACGCCCGCATTAAACGCATTTGGTTTAGGTGATGCGTTAGCTGCATCGCTGGGAAGTAATCCCATCCGTGTGCAGATAGTTGGTTTAATGACCATTACCTTACTCTGCGGCGCTGCAACTGCTGCCGCAGGCCCAATAGGCTTTGTTAGCTTAATGATGCCTCATATTGCCCGTTGGATGGTCGGCCCAGATCAGCGATGGATAATCCCATTCAGTTTTATCCTCACGCCTAGCTTATTACTTATCGCAGACATTATCGGTCGTTTACTGATAGTCGGGGAACTAAGAGTGTCTATTGTCACCGCTTTTATCGGCGCACCTATTCTTATTTATCTGGTACGTCGAAAAGGAGCAAGTAGTTTATGATCTCCAATTCAATTAATTTTAAGAATATTAATTTACGATCAGTTTTTGCAATACCTTCAGGGATCAGTTTAGCGGTCGCTTTAACAATAACTTTAGGGATAACCTTAATCTTTTTTACCCTGTTCATTGGTGATGATGTTGCCAATAACTTACAAAGTATTTGGCATTTAATCACCGGTGAAGCAGATAAGTATCAATCGATTGTTGTTTGGCAATGGCGAGCTTCAAGATTATTCTCTGCTCTGGTTATTGGCGCTGGACTGGGCATTAGTGGTGCGGTTTTCCAATCATTAGTCAGAAATCCTTTAGGTAGTCCAGATATCACAGGTTTTAATGTCGGCGCGTTCACTGGCGTACTGGTTTCCATCGCCCTATTTGGCAACTTTTACTGGTACAGCGTAATTGGGTCCTTAATCGGTGGCTTAGGTGCTGCGATTTTAGTTTATATTTTTGCTTATAAAGATGGACACTCAGGTTTCAGGCTGATCATTGTAGGTATTGCCATTAGCGCCACCTTGACCGCATTTAATCAATGGTTGTCTCTGACCGTTTCATTAGAAACCGCAATGACCGCAGCTCTATGGAGTGCGGGATCATTAAATGGCATGACCTGGGGACGTATATTACCAGCTAGTCTATTAATTTTGTTGTTAGTCGCCTTAGCATTACTGTTAAACACACGTATGAAGTTATTAGAAATGGGCGATGATATTGCCGCTGCCTTAGGATTATCAGTCAATAAAACACGCTTGCTATTAATGTTGATCGGGGTGTCGTTAACGGCAGTTCCCACGTCCATTACAGGCCCGATCTCTTTTATATCACTTGCCGCTCCGCAAATAGCACGTCGGCTACATTCACAGCAACATATTACTCTTGTCGGCTCTGCGCTAGTGGGGGCATTCCTGTTAATGACTGCAGACTTTATTGGTCAACATAGTTGGCAAAACGCTACCTTACCAGTAGGACTTGTCACCATTAGCTTAGGTGGCCTCTATCTAGTTTATTTGATTATTCGAGAAGGTAAATAATGACACAAGCATCATCTCAAGTAAGCTCTGCAAACACAGCAGAGATACACACCGTACAGGCTGCGCTTGAAATAAAATCAGTAACACTGGCTTACGAGCAAAACGTAATAGCCAAAAACCTATCAGTAGAAATCCCTAACGGTAAATTCACGGTGATTGTCGGGCCAAACGGCTGTGGGAAATCAACCCTATTAAGATCCTTAAGTCGTTTATTACTGCCACAATCGGGGGAAATATTATTAAATGGGGAAAATATACACAGTCAATCTACGCGAGAAGTGGCTAAAAAATTAGGTATGTTACCGCAATCTGCCATTGCACCTAACGGCATTAAGGTAATAGATTTAGTCTCCCGCGGCCGATTCCCACACCAAAAGTGGTTTCAAACTTGGTCTGAAGCGGATCAAAAAGCCGTGGAATTAGCAATGCAAGCCACAGGCGTAATGGATTTTGCGCAGCATAATGTGGATCAGTTATCAGGAGGACAACGCCAACGGGTCTGGGTTGCGATGGCATTAGCACAAGAAACATCGTTATTGTTATTAGACGAGCCCACCACCTATTTGGATATTGCGCATCAAATCGAACTGATGGATCTATTTCAAGATCTTAATCGAATTCAAGGCCATACATTGGTTGCTGTATTGCATGACCTTAATCATGCTTGTCGTTATGCCGACCATTTGATCATGATAAAAGCAGGAGAAGTAATCGCGACAGGCTCACCAAATGAGATTGTCACTGAGGCCCTTATTAAACAAGTATTTGGTTTACCCTGTTTAATCTTGCCGGATCCCATTTCAAATACGCCGCTAATTATCCCTCGCGGCAGAGCAGCAAAAACAAGCTAGATCTTACTGGGCAACAGCGAGACTAAACCATTTATCAAAGATGATCGCCATGATAACCAATCGTGGCCACCATCCACTTCTTGATAGATTATATTCGCGCCATTTTTCTTGAATATTTCATAATGCAACGCGTTATAAACGCTTAATTCTTTTTCTGCGTTGCCTACGGTTTGATAAATATCTAAACCGGCAACACTTATCTCTTTATTTGATACCCGTTCAGCTAAACTATTTTTTGGTAGTACTTTACTCCAATCTGGATTCGCTAATTTAAAGGCATCCGGATCTTGCATTCTTTCAATTTCCGGCCACCAAAACGAGCCAGATAACGAGATCACCTTGGTAAAATAGGCTGCAAAATAGGTTCCTGCGTAGACAGCAGATAACCCACCTAAACTTTGCCCTGCAACAACATATTCTGTGATGGATTTATGCGAGAGTAATAGCTTATCTGCAACTTGAGGTAACAACTCTTGGATGATTGATTGCCAAAATGGTTGATAACAGCTAAGTTCCTGCCAACGTGTTTTGTTATCAATAGCCGGAATTAACAGATAATGTGCTGCTGAAATTTGATTAAGGTTAGTTAAATATTGCAATACAGATAGCATTCCAGAATCTTCGCCCCATTTTTCTCCATCCAATAAAATAACTAAAGGCGCATCGCCACTAGCCGTAGAGAAAAGAGTACATTGCCGCTCATTATCCAATTGTTCAGCAAACCATGTGAAATTAACATGTTCGGCAATAGGCAAGCTCGCAAGCTTACCTTGATCCCATTCATGCCACCCTAACTCTCGTGGTGCACTCGGTAAATGTAGAGGAGAGCTCAGCCCCCAAGAGGACACAACCGTTGGGCCGGTATTTAATGGGTCCTGAACCTGCTGCTTGACCACCTCTAACCACCAGCGGCGTTGTGCATCTCGACTTCCGTCACTTTGTTGTTTAACAAGTCTTGGTAATTGATGTGATTGAATCGGTATAAAAGAATAGCTGCCACGCCACTTTTCATTAACATTTAAACAAGCAAACCATAGATCGCTGTCACCATACCTTGTTAGACAGCTAGGTTGCCAAGTATTGTGGTTAGTCAGGGCACTCACATTTAAGATAACCACGCTGGTTGTTGACGAGGGCTTGCCACCTTCAGGATCTTGCCATATAAATAAAACCCTACAACCTCCACCCTGTTGCACTTTGATCAAAGGACTTCCATTTTTAACGAGATCATTCCACCATCGAGACGAAGCAATGCTTTTATTGGAGAGATTAAAATAAGTTAATAAACTATCTAATGGCGGTGTGTTGTTCATTAATAACCTTTTGAAATTTGACACAAGTGTTGCTAAACAATCGAATAAACAGTGTAATAAGCAATCATTTAAAGCATCTACGCATGATCGGTTTTAAGGATGAGATCCTGTGGTGGAATACCAAACGCTTTTTTAAATGCACTGGTAAAATTTGAAGGATGGCGATACCCGGCATTATAAGCGGCTCCAGAGATTGTCATTAAACCCGCCTCTAGTTGCTGTTTGGCAATATTTAAACGCCGACGGCGAATGTAACCTAATACACTGATACCCAATGTGCTTTTAAACTTATGCTGCAAGCTAGAAACACTCATTGCCGAAAACTTTGCCAAATGGCTGACCGTCATATCTTGATCTAAGTTGGCTTCAATATAAGACACTAATGTATCAAAAACTCGATCGTAACCTATTGAATCTTCATTTGATGTGGTGTTTTCAACCTGATTTATGACACTAACCGTCTCGTTTAGTTGCATAAGTACTTTAAGCAACAACTGCTGCGTTAAAGATTCAAGGTGCATTTGCTCGATGGCCGTACTTGGCGCGCTGGATTCAATAATATTAGTCGTTAAAGAAAGTATCTCAGTTGTTAATTGCAGTTCAAAATTAGCTAAATGTTGGCTAATAAAATGACTAAAATTATCATCACAACGAATACGATGTTCAATCCATTGCTGCAGTAATATGATATTAAGTTTAGCAACTTGATTATCTTTAAATAGCGTACGACGAAAGCTAACTGGTCTAGTCAAACTAACAACAACACCTCGTTGTTGTTCAGCGGCATCATAAAAAAAGTTTAAATCATCATAACCAAAGTCTAATTTACCTGCTAATAATATGGTGATACAGAGTGATTTTTTGGCAGTGGCCAGTACTTGAAAATCGACTAATTCCTTAGTCTTTCCCCCATGCAGTATAAAATTATTATCCACTTGATAAGAGATAAGGTCGCCTTCTATTAACGCTAAACTTTGCTTATTTTTACCTGCATTAATGTCGTTAGAGTGACTGTCAGATAAGATAGTTTTTTGCTTTAAATCTCCAATTGTTCGAATAAAAGTACCTTTAGGCAAAGTCTGTTTTAACTTCCCTTTAAACTTCATATTATTTTTTTCCATAACTGAATAGCCGTTTTGCATAACTTATTGTGCTGTGATCTCAACAGTAATTACATTAACATTAATGATAATAAATATCATTACCAATTAATCAAAAGAAACACAATAATGGAACTAGTAAATATGAAGCATTGCAAAATATATGCAGGCATTATGATCGCGTTAACCGGTCAAGTCATGGCAGAAGAACCTTCACACACAGAAATGATCATTGTGACAGGGGAAAAAATAGATAGAGATATCAAGGAGACCACCACAGCAGTAACCCTAATAGAAGGTGAAGATATTGATAAAACGGGTGCCAAAACAGTGAATGACGTGATCATTAAAGCTCCTAACGTAGTCACATCAGGCTTTGGTAGTGTTAATGTTCGAGGAGTTAATGGTAGTGGTGCGGCAACCGGATTCTACGCAATTCGAAGTGGTGCTCGTCAACGTGTTGATACAAATGTCGATGGTGTTTCCGATGCATTTACTGGCTACAACTTTAGTGGTTCAGGAGTATGGGATGTACAACAAATAGAAGTACTTCGTGGTCCACAATCAACGACACAGGGTGAAAATTCTATTGGTGGTGCTGTTTCAGTTAAAACCAACGATCCTACTTTTGCGCCCGAATATGCAATTCGTGGTGGTGCTGAAATTTACAAAAACGGTAATGTAATGAAAAACGTTGCATTAATGGCATCTGGCCCAATCAATGAACAATTAGCATACCGTTTTGCATTCGACGGTACCGATGGACAAAGCTATATTACCTACGATGGCGATACCATACCTGTCGATCCAGAAGATTCAAGAAACTTAAACTTCCGTGGTAAATTACTATGGAAACCAGCCTTCAATGAAGATCTATCAATCAAATTGACAGCAAACTACCGCAAAGCAGACGGTAACTACTTAAACTGGGCAAACTGGGACGATGGTTCAGGCCATAAAGATGAAACCTTAACGCTAGGTACTAATTATAACGAAGGCCTTGGCCGTAACTTCAGTTACAACACTCGCATTCAAGATTCTGATGTTTACAATATTTCTTCTGAAATTAAATATAAGTTAAGTAATCAAGTGGCAAGCAGCACCCTGCTGTCATTCAATAGTCAGACAAATATTTTTGACCAATACCCAACCGAACAAACTTATAATTTTAAAGATAAAACCAGCAAAATAGAGAGTCAGTTAACTTTCACACCAAGCAATTCTAACGTTGATGGATTTGTAGGTGTAATGGCTGCTGATCGAGAGAATACAGTATCAAGTGAAAGCTTCTCTACGGAAGGTCAAACAGACGAAACACGCTTAGGTCTGTTCGGTGAAATGAACTATTACATTAACGACCAATTCACGCTCACAACTGGTGCACGAGTTCAATACGAAAAACAAGACAGATTATTTACTGCGACTTATGTAACTAATGATATAGATGATGATATTGAAGATGTGTTTGTATTGCCTAAACTTGCTTTAACTTACAGC
This sequence comes from Vibrio sp. 2-Bac 85, assembly GCF_037546705.1. NCBI lineage: Bacteria > Pseudomonadati > Pseudomonadota > Gammaproteobacteria > Vibrionales > Vibrionaceae > Vibrio > Vibrio sp. 2-Bac 85. The sequence continues at coordinate 349,751 of NZ_JALAAB010000002.1, forward strand.
CCGAACGAAGATACAACCTTTGGCGTTTCAGTACGTCAAGGTTATAACTCAGGTGGTCTTGGTTACTATAACTACGCAGGTGCTTCTGAGGTTTATACTTATGAAAGTGAAACGGTCAATGCCTATGAGCTAAGCGCTAAAACAGCATTAAACAACAGTACTACTATCAACACAGCTATTTTCTACAATGACTACACAGACTACCAAGGTATTTCTGATTACAAAATCACTAACGTAGGTAAAGCACATACAATGGGTTTAGAGGTCGAATTATCTCACTGGTTAACTGACAGCTTAGAGGTACGTCCATCAATTGGTTTGTTAAAAACTAAAGTTGATTCAGACGACAGCTTTGCAGGTAATGAACTATCAAATGCACCAAAACTCAATGCATCATTAGGATTAACGCAATACATTGGCGAAAACCTAACACTCGGTGCCGATGTGACCTACGTCAGTGAATACTACTCTGACCTTGATAATACTGAAGATTACAAAGCTGGTAATTATGCAATCATAGGTACAAGTGTTGATTATACTGTTGGCGATCTATTAATCAGTGGTTACATCACTAACTTAACAGATGAAGATGTTGTGTATTTAATTAACGGTGGTTACCGTGCATCGGTAGGCCAAAGCCGTACTGTCGGTTTAAACTTAACTTACCGTATGTAATCGGTAGTAATAAAAAAAACCTTGTAGCCTTTTCACTAAACTAGGCTAACAGCGCTAGCATTAAAAAAGGTGGATCAGCAATGATTCACCTTTTTTATTCATACAACCAGCATTTAACTAAACCCATTAAGTCTGAGGGTAAAATTTATAACGCTGAAGAGATGCATGCTAACCTGCAAGATTGAGCAACCTTCCTCGATCAAAAATGTATATCTCTATTTTTCCTCATATTAGCCATTTATTCAGCTACTTATTTCACCTGACAATAACTAGCATTAAAAATCTTCAATAAACTGACGAATTCGTTTGGCATTTTGTCCCCGATCACCGCGACCAACTCGAGAGTGAGATCTAATATCTATAATACTACTATTGCCGTTTTCACGAACTCGAATAACAATATCGTCTTTAAAACCAAAAAAAGCTGTTGTATCAACGGCTTCAATAATCCCACTAGCATCATCCTCTGCAATTAATTCCCACCCAGAGTCGCTAACTATTTTAAGACTACGTTGAAAAGCAGCTTGGCTACTAAGTTTTGATTGGATAGGCGCAATATCTGGGAATGCATCTGCTTGCCTAGCCACAGCCGATTCACCAGGATAATCCAAAGTATTGCTATCACTAGGTCGAACTCCTGCAACTGCATCGAATTGAGGCGGATCTAAAGTGTCCGTTGAAATATCATTAAGCGCAGGCCCTGCGGGCGAATCATATTCAGAAGGTTGACTAGTTACTGCTACAAAAACCAGCGCAGAAAGCATTAATGCTGCAATCCCACTCATCAAACTCGAAATCAGTTCTCTACGAATCAATGAAAATATAAAAATTACAGCAGAAAAAATAGCGACACCTGCACTTATCTGAACAGTCAATCGTGTTAATCCTGCGGCATCCCTAAACCCCATCGTTCCTCCTTTTACACTGAACATGCACCAAGCAACGACTGAGATGCAAGCAATACTAGCGACGAGTGCAAGAGCTGCCCATTTTTTCGGTTTTTTTAATAATGACATTAAAAATCTTTCCTTTTTAAAAAAATCACATTAGAGATCTATTTAACTTCACTTTATTTATAAATCACAAAAAATTTTACTTTAAACATTTTATGACTCAAATTAGGTCGAGCTTACAGAGGAGTAGGTTAAGGCGAGGTTAATAAAGAAAGGGAGTATGTAACAACATATCGTGAAGAACTATCGCCTCAAAACCACAGAGATTAACATTAATTTTCAAAGGAAAAATCTGACTATCATTCCCAGCTCCCGCCTCCCAAAAAAAGCGATATAAAGAGAAACAACCTTAATCAATTGTTAGGTGTGAGTGACGTACTTTATATTTGAAGCAGCTTTTTCAATTCACAGGGGTTTATTAAACCATTTTCATCAATATCTAGAAAAAATGGAATTTGCCAGCGTTGGGTTTTCTTACCTGACTCAGAAAACACCTTAGTACCAATATCCCCTCTATCTTCGCTCCACGGTGGAAATACTCTGAAGCCAGTTTTTCCTTTATTTTTTACTGAAGCTAAAATCCCTTTTTCAATTAAAAGAGAAACAGGAAAGATAAACATTCCATATTTGGATCTATGCTCAATCCCTTCCGAAATATTCGAATGGCTCTCTACATGTATAAATAAATAATCAAGATCATCAGATGTTAATGGTATAGGTTTAGGTTTATTACTTGTTAAATCCTCTAAAGGAGGACGTTGCCAAACAGCCAAAAAAGCACCCGGTCTATCTGAGGTAATTTTGCCTTTGCGATAAACAATACGTCGATCATTAAGATGAAAGTTTAACGCTTCATATTTAGCGCTTTCAGGTAAGGGATCTAGCTCGACCTTTCGAGTGATTTTATAACCTACTGGCACAAACTCTTTAATTAATAAAAACGTTAACTCGTCGAGATAATTTTTGTTTCTCAAAAAAAACACCTTTAAAAATTTAATCTTATTAAGCCATTAAAATGAAGTTAGCTCATACATCTCACACAGTATTAAGTGGTGAGTTACAGTTGACTAAAATGTGCAGCAAAGAGAACGACACCTGTTATTTTGCATTGAAGCAATTTTTCAGGCATTCATACAACGCATTAATTTAATGCCACCGACATCAGTTGAAAAATCAAAACTCGAATAGAACGATTCCATTTCAGGTAAGCAATATAACTCGAAATGCTTTACCTTTTTTAACTTTTCATGGTTTTTAATAAGACTCATCATTTTTTGCCCTACCCCATTGCCACGATAACTATTACTTACAATCACATCAAAGATAATTGCCTTGTAAAAACAATGCTAGACAGCCAAAAACCTTTACAATTAGTTAATGAGTTAAAAAGTAACAATGCTATAACAATGCTAGACAGCCAAAAACCTTTACAATAACAATGCTAGACAGCCAAAAACCTTTACAATTAGTTAATGAGTTAAAAAGTAACAATGCTATAACAATGCTACAACAATGCCAACAATGCTAGACAGCCAAAAACCTTTACAATTAGTTAATGAGTTAATGATGCACAAAGCTGAGTGAAATATGGTCAAAAAACTGTAGATTCTCGTCAACAGGTGAAAGTTGAAGAG